>CAZKXX010000190.1:0-1755 GCA_964556705.1 uncultured Acidobacteriota bacterium | reverse complement strand
CAGGCAGAAGCACCGAGCCGCGCACCGTCTGGTCCGATTTCTTCGCGTCGATGCCGAGGTTGACGGCAACGTCCACGGATTCGTCGAACTTGGCGGTTGCGGTTTCCTTGACGAGTTTCATCGCATCCAGGGCCGGATAGGCTTTCGCCCGGTCGACCTTGTTGGCCAGCGCCTTGCGGCGCTTGGAGATCGCGGCCGTCATTTACATGCCCTCCACAATGACGCCCATCGAGCGCGCGCTGCCTGCCACGGTGCGCATCGCGGCCTCCAGGCTCGCGGCATTCAGGTCGGGCATCTTCGTCTTGGCGATGTCCTCGACCTGCTTCTTCGTGATCTTGCCGACCTTGTCGGTGTGCGGGCGCGGGCTGCCGGATTCGATGCCCGCGGCCTTCTTGATCAGCACCGTCACCGGCGGGGTCTTGATGACGAAACTGAAGCTCTTGTCGGAGTACGCGGTGATGACCACCGGCAGCGGCAGGCCGGGCTCCACCTTCTGCGTCTGCGCATTGAAGGCCTTGCAGAACTCCATGATGTTCAGGCCGCGCTGGCCGAGCGCCGGCCCGATGGGCGGCGCCGGGTTGGCCTTGCCTGCGGGAACCTGCAGCTTGATGAAACCTGCGACTTTCTTCGCCATGCTCTTCTCCTGGTGTGGGTGCAAGCGCCCCCGGTCGACGCGACCGGAGGCTCCCCGAACTACGCCTTCTCTACCTGCCCGAACTCCAGCTCGACCGGGGTCGAGCGCCCGAAGATCGTGACCGCCACGCGCAGACGGCTCTTCTCGTAGTTCACGTCTTCCACCGTGCCCTGGAAGTCCGTGAACGGGCCGTCCTTGACGCGCACCATTTCGCCGTTCTCGAACAGCACCTTCGGCTTGGGCTTCTCCACGCCCTCGCGCATCTGCTGCATGATGGCGTCGACTTCCTTCTGCGGGATGGGCGCCGGCTTGGTGGCCGTGCCGCCGACGAAGCCGGTCACCTTGTTGGTGTTCTTCACCAGGTGCCAGGTCTCGTCGTTCATCTCCATCTCTACCAGCACATAGCCGGGGAAGAACTTGCGCTCCGACATGTGCTTCTGGCCGCCCTTCATCTCGACCACTTCCTCGACCGGCACGAGGATCCTGCCGAACTTGTCCTTCATCCCGGCGCGCGCGATGCGGTCCTCGAGCGCGCGCTGCACGGACTTCTCGAATCCGGAGTACGCGTGCACCACGTACCAGCGCTTGGTCATGTCAGCCCGTTCCAGGTTCACGTTTTCTTCCACCCCAGGATCAGCTCGTACAGCACCCACTCGAGCGTCTTGTCGCTGATCCACAGAAACACCGCCATCACCACCACGAAGGCGAACACCGCCGCCGTGGTCTGCATGGTTTCCTTGCGCGTCGGCCAGACCACTTTCTTCACTTCCGCGAGCGACTCGCGCGTGAACGCGAGCGCCTGCTTGCCGTACTCGCTCGTCAGCGCCACCACCACGCCCGAGGCGAAGCCGGCGATCACCGCGAGGACGCGCAGCACGAGCGCGCTCTCGGCCAGCAGGTAGTAGCCCGCTATTCCCGCCACCACCAGCGCCGCGGCGGCGCCTAGCTTGATCTTGTCGAGCACGTTCCGAGTTCTAGCCTGTGGCAGGGGCAGAGGGGATCGAACCCCCAACCTTCGGTTTTGGAGACCGACGCTCTGCCAGTTGAGCTATGCCCCTGGAGTCCGGCGCCGCTATTCGATGACCTTGGCGACCACGCCGGCGCCCACCGTGCGCCCGCCC
>CAZKXX010000189.1:0-1897 GCA_964556705.1 uncultured Acidobacteriota bacterium | reverse complement strand
GCTCGGTGACCGACATTGTGGTGCACCCCGCCCATCGCGTCGTCGACGATATCATGGGCCAAACCGCCGAATTGGTCTCGAGCCTCCAAGCGACGACCACCGGGTCGATCACGGAATCGAGCGTGTCATCGAGACGAAACGGATGGAGGTGGAACTCGCCCGATATCGCCAGAAACTCGAAGTCATGGTCGAAGACCGCACGCGGCAGCTCGAAGCCGCCCGGCGCCGCATCGAACTGACCTACGACGAAACACTCGCGGCGCTGGGAGCGGCGCTCGACCTGCGCGATACGGAAACGGCGGGCCATTCCCGGCGCGTCACGCTTTATTCACTCGAGATGGCCCGCGCGATGGGTTGCTCGCCCGACCAGCTCAAGCAGATCGCCCGCGGCGCGTACCTGCACGACATCGGCAAAATCGGAGTCCCGGATTCCATCCTCCTGAAACCCGGAAAGCTGACGGCCGGGGAAGCGGCCGTGATGGAGTCGCACGTCCGCATCGGCTACGAACTCGTCAGCCGGATCGCTTTTCTGGCCGGCGCCGCGGAAATCGTGCTGACCCACCAGGAACGCTTTGACGGTACCGGCTATCCGCAAGGTCTGATGGGCGAGGAAATTCCTCTCGGCGCGCGCATCTTCGCCGTCGCGGATACGCTCGATGCCATGACTTCGGATCGGCCCTACCGCAAAGCGCTTCCTTTCTCCGTGGCCCGGGAGGAAATCATTCGCGAATCGGGCAGGCAGTTTGATCCCGCTGTCGTCGAAGCGTTTCTGGCTGTTCCGGAGCAGCGGTGGACGGAAATCCGGCATCAGGTGACGCGGGAGACGCGCGCGGGCGCCGGGACCGGAATTTCCCCTTTCGGAGGGCCGGAAATGGACCGCATTGCAGCGATTCGTCGCGGACTGGACTCGCTGCGGCCTTCGGCCCCTGCGGTATGATGAGCCGGGTCCCGCAGCCGGCCCGCGCGTTGTTCCCCCATCTGAGACAACACTTCAGTGCTCTCTTGAACTCCTTGCGCTCCGCCTGATGGTCGCGTTCAATCCCGCAAAACCTGGTTGACACCGGTACGTTTGTTCAACAGAATTTCAGCCGCGGGCAGCCGGGGACCCACTAGGGTAGCCGGGCGCACTCATACCTTCGAGACCAGGCCATGATGGCGAGACGGACTCACTTCGCGGGCATTGCCGTGCGGGGGCTCCTGGTCTCTGCGCTCGCGCAGGGACCTTCGTCCACGAACTACGACGAATCGAAGGTGGGCGCGTACACTCTTCCCGATCCGCTCGTCTTCGCCGATGGCAAACCCGTCCGCACGGCTCGAGAGTGGACCGAACGGCGCCGCCGGGAAATTCTTGAACTCTTCCAGGCAAACGTCTACGGACGCAACCCCGAGCCGCCCGCACAGACCGAGTTCCGGGTCTTCGATGCTGCGCAGGACGCGCTGGGCGGCAGAGCAATCCGCAAGCAGGTGAGCATCTCCATTTCAACTGGCAAGGGTGAATGGAAGGCGGATTTGCTACTCTACATTTCCGCCGCGGCGAAGAAGCCGCCGCCGGTAATTCTTTCTCTCAACTTTTTCGGCAACCACGCGGTGGTTGACGACCCGGCGGTCAAGCTGCCGAGGGTGTGGGACCGCAGGACGATGGAGCGGCGGCAGGCGGCGGAAGAGTCGCGCGGCACCTATAAGGGATTCGATGTGGAAAAGGTTGTGTCGCGGGGCTACGCCTTTGCGACCATCTATTACCAGCAGATCGAGCCCGACTTCAAGGGCGAGCACGAGACCGGCATTCGACGCCTTTTCCTTCCGCCCGGCCTGACCGGGTCCGCTCCGGACGCCTGGGGAGCCATCGGCGCGTGGGCCTACGGCCTGAGCCGCGCCCTGGATTATCTCGAAAAAGACC
>CAZKXX010000188.1:0-2050 GCA_964556705.1 uncultured Acidobacteriota bacterium | reverse complement strand
TAGGGTCGCGACGTTCACTGTCCGATTGTCGCAACCGAGCACACGAGTCGTCACAGTGAACTACAGAACGCTCGATCTTACCGCGAGGGCTCCGGGCGATTACTCCGCCGTGCCGCTCACGTCACTGAGGTTCCTGCGTGGCAGGACGGTTCGCACCGTCATGATCCAAGTTCAAAGCGACAACGTGCCGGAATCGGCGGAAACGTATCTGGTTCGTCTTAGCGACGCGACGAATGCGACCATCGCGGATGGGGACGGTCGAGTAGGGAGGGGGCGGTCGGCCGCCGCCCTCCCCCTCCTCCCACCGGACGGGCGGATTTCCCGCATCCGGCGGACCCGAAAACTTCAGCCGCAAGCTTGCACAGAAGGTTCAACGTTACGTCGTTAACAGCACCAGGCCCAATCGGGCCAAATGCTGGGGGCACGACACCCCTTTCGGGCGATGAAAGGGACGCTGACTCCGACGACGCAAGTGACGCACCAAACGCTGCGTCACGTACCAGTTGACTTTCCGAAAGGCCGTACGCGGATAGCCATGAGCGAAATACGCCTTCCAGCCCCGCAGCACCTGATTGACTTCGCCGATCACCTCCGTGATCGGCTCGAAACATCGGGCACTGCTGGTCAGTTGGCGGATCCGCTCACGCAGCCGGGCCAACGTCTTGTCCGAGGGAAACACATTCAGGTAACGCCGCCCCGGCTCGTCGCGTCGTGCCCGGCGGTAGTACACCCGCCCGTCGGCACGCCGGCATCGCACGCTGCGGTCGTAGCGGAATGTGAAACCCAAGAAGTTCACGTTGGCTCCCGGCTCGTTCAGCTTCACCACGCGGGTCTTTTGGCGGTTCACGGTCAACCCAAAGCGACCTTCGAGCAGCGATTCCACCCAGCCCACCAACCGTCGCGTCTGATACCGGGCCAGGATGACGAAGTCATCCGCGTACCGGATCAGCTTGGCGTTCGCCCAACGGGCCGGGCCGTCCGTGCGGTGGAAAGCGTAATCGAACCAGTGCAGGTATACGTTGGCCAACAAGGGAGAAATCACGCCGCCTTGCGGCGTCCCTTGCCGGTTACGAGTCACCTTCACTCGGCCCGATTCCTCTTGCACCACCGGAGCCTCCAGCCACATGCGGATCAGCTTCAACACCGAACGGTCGGTGATCCGCGTCCGCAATGCGGCCATCAGCTTGTCGTGCGGGATCGAGTCGAAGTAGCCTTGCAAGTCCGCGTCATACACCTGCCGAAAACCCTGCTCCAGATGCCCCGCGATGGCGTCCAAGGCCTGATGGGCGTTCCGCCCCGGCCGGAATCCATACGAGGCATCCAGAAAGTCGGCCTCGAAGATCGGCTCCAGAATCAGCAACGCCGCTGTCTGGACAATCCGATCCTTCACCGTGGGAATCCCCAGCGGTCGAAGCCGCCCGTCGGGCTTCGGGATGTACACCCGCTTCACTGGCTGCGGTCGATAGCGCTTGGTGATGAGCTCCTGCCGGAGTTCTTCCAGGTAGGCCGCCGCACCCGGACCTTCGATGATGTCCGCCACGCGGACCCCATCCACGCCCGGAGCGCCGTTGTGCTCCATCACCAGCCACCACGCCGCCGTCAACACGTCGTCGCGACAGATTCGGTCATACAAAGTGTAGAACCGAAACTGCGGCTCCTGCTTGGCCTTTTGGCCCAGCTTCCACCTCAGTCGAGAGACTGCCGGCTGCAGCCGGACACCGGACTTTACCTCCGAATCCGGGGGCTGATCCGGGGCGGACTGCCGCCGTTCCGTAGTGGGATTCTCCTCCAAGCGGTTCTCCCTCCCTCTTGTGGAAACACGTTTCCGGCAGGGTCCCTTCGCTCCACCGGAGTTACCCGGCTTCGTCGCTACTATGAACCCCTCCGACTACCGACCCGGCCGAGCGACGGTTATTTATTCCCGCCGTCCGTTGAGCGGCCCGCCCCCGCGGACCCACTCACCGGGCCGGTCCTCTCAGGTTCCTGGACGACTCTCTCGGTGCCCGCCGACCTCAGCCGCCCCGGGGAGCCCGACCGCTGCACGTGCTCG
>CAZKXX010000187.1:0-2129 GCA_964556705.1 uncultured Acidobacteriota bacterium | reverse complement strand
TTCCGACCAGCAGTGCAACGAGCAGAATGCGAACCGCCAGCTTGTTCGTATCCATTTGCCGGTATTCTCCATGAACGGGGGCGCTGAATTGTCGCGGGACGACCTAGCGCGCCGCGCCTTCCGTCACCGGGATCCGCCCGAAGCGCCGCTCGCGGCGGAAGTATTCCTGGACCGCCGCTTCCAGGTCTGCCGCGTCGAAGTCCGGCCAGAGGCGGTCGGTGAAGACCAGTTCGGCGTAGGCGGACTCCCACAGCATGAAATCGCTCAGCCGCTGCTCGCCTCCGGTTCGAACGAGCAAGTCGATATCCGGCGACGCGCGGTCGCTATTCGTGACTTCGCCCAGGAGCTGGTTGAAGGTCTCGCGCGTGGGAGTGACGTGCCTGCGCTGAAGTTCGCGCGCTGCGGCCAGAATCGAATCCCGCCCCGAGTAATCGAGCGCGATGCGAAGGAAGAGTCCTTCGTTTCCGGCCGTCGCTCGCTCGGCCGCTTCCACGGCCTCCAGAAGCGGCGTGGAGAGCCGGTCCCTGCGGCCGATGACACGGACGCTCGTCCCCGTGTCGAGCCAATGGGGAATGTCCTGGCGGAAGTAGTCCTCGAAGATGCGCATCAGGCCGGCCACTTCGCGAGAGGGACGACGCCAGTTGTCTCCGGAGAAGGCGAAGAGCGTCAGCGTGCCGAGGGCGAGCCGCTCCGCCGCCTCGACGGTCCGCCGCACGGCGTCGGTGCCGGAGCGATGTCCCTCTTCGCGCGCTCTCCCGCGGCACGTCGCCCAGCGCCCGCTGCCGTCCATGATGAGGGCCACGTGAAGCCTGCGAAGCTCATCGGGGTGACAAGTACTTTGCTCCATAAAGTCTCCGGGCACAAAAAAAGGAACCGGTCAGTCGCGCGCGTGGCGCGCCGCGCGAATCAACTGTTCCATTTCCTGAAGGTACCGTTCGAGCGCGGCCCGGCCGGAGGCCGTCAGGCGGTACTCCGTCCGGGGAATGCGCCCGTCGAAGGATTTCGTGCAAGTGACGTAGCCCGCTTCCTCCAGCTTGCGGGCGTGAACGCTCAGATTGCCGTCCGTGATGCTGAGCAGTTTCTTCAGGTCGGGAAAACTCAGCGACGGATTCACGGCGAGGGCGCTGGCGATCCCCAGCCGCACGCGCTCGTGCACCAGCGGGTCGAGTTGCGGCGCGCTCGCCGCGCCGTGCGCGCGCGGGACGCGGCGCCGGTGCGGCCCGTGTTCCGCTCGCGACGTCCGAGGGGACGATGCTTTAGCCACCGTGCCTCCTTGCGATCAGCGTTCCGAAGATGATGTGCACGCCGCCGAAGCCCGCGGCGAGGTAAGCATTCCCCCACGACGCAGGAGAAAACAGCGCCGCGACGCCCAGAACCATCAGGCAGAGCCCCATCAGCGGCACGACGCGGACCGAAAAAGTTCCCGCCGTCACCACGCCCACTCCGTAAAGCAACAGCCACAGGCCGGCCAGCGGCGCCACCAGACCCTGGTGGTAGAGCGCGACGGTCAGGAACGCACCCGCCAGAAGCGGCGGTGAAAGGCTCAGCGCGAATTTGCGGCCCGCGGCGGAAAAGAGCGGGAGATTGGCGGCTCGCGCCTTCAGGCTCATTGCCGCGACGCCGATGGCGAGCGCCACCAGCGCCGCGAGACCCCAGGTGGCGATCCACAATTCCGCGGTCGGCACGCGCGCCGCGATGCCCGCGGCCGCGAGCGCCGTCACGCCCATCGCCACGCCGCCCTTGCCCGGCACGGCCGTGAACGAAGTCGAGCGCTCCATCGTCTCGCGGATGAAGCGCAGGTTCTCCATCGCCTGGTCGTCGAGGCGGCGGGCGCGCAGGATGCCGCGGCGTTGTGGGGCGCAGGGCTGCATCAGGCGCCATCATACCTGCGGCCCTTTCGTTGTCAAGTACTTTATTTAACAAAGTCCAGACCCGGTTCGGCTTGCGACGAACCTCGCGAGCCTCACCGGCCACGAGGACTTTCCGTCTCTCGCATCTCTCTTCCGACGGTGCTACGGTTGCGCCTCGTGGAAGGAGGCCTTATGGACCGTCGACATTTTCTGGGAACGCTGGCCGCGCTGCCGCTGGCGGCGCGCGCGCTGGAGGGTCCGCCGGTGGTGGAGCCCGTC
>CAZKXX010000186.1:0-2219 GCA_964556705.1 uncultured Acidobacteriota bacterium | reverse complement strand
ATGCCGGTCAGGTCCGGCATGCGGATGTCGGAGATGATGACGTCGAAGACCTGCGAGTTGATCTTCTTCAGCGCCGCTTCGCCGTTCGAGACGGTTTCGACGAGATGCCCGTCCTGCCGGAAGGCGATGTCCAGCATCTGGCACAGCGATTTCTCGTCGTCGATGACCAGCAAACGCGCCATGAGAATTCCGAAATCGGACTGAACGGCTTCAGGCGGCCGCCTGCGGCTGGGTGCGCGGAATCTCAATCAGAAATCGGGATCCGCGGCCGGGCGCCGACTCGACTTCCAGTCGCCCGGAGTGGCCCTGAATGATCTGATAGACGATCGCCAGTCCCAGGCCCGTTCCGTTGGGGAATTTGGCCTGGAACGGCTCGAAGAGCTTTTCGGCTTCCACGGGGCTGAAACCCACGCCCGAATCAGCCAGCCTCACGCGCACCACGCGATCGGTGGGCGTCTCGATTTCCGCCGTCAATGTTCCGCCGTCCGGCATCGCTTTCAGCGAATTATCGCAGATGTTCCAGAAAACCTGCCGTATCTTGTCCGCGTCGGCGCAGGCCACCACAGGCTGGCGCGGCAGCTTGCGCTCGATGCGGTAGGCGGGACCGAACATCGGGTGATGCTCGAGAAGGACCAGAGTTTCCTCGAGCAGCTCGACGAGATTCACCTCTCGAAACTCGAACCGCTGGTCGCGGGCATAGATCAGGAAGTCGGACACCAGCTTGTTCAGCCGTTCCGACTCGCGGCTGACGATATCCATCAGGCGGTCCTGGTCGCCATCGAGCTGCGCGATGCTCTTCAGCAGCTTGACCGAGCCGGCGATGGAAGCGAGCGGGTTGCGGATCTCATGCGCGATGGCGGCCGAAAGGCGCCCCAGCGTCGCCATGCGGTCCTTGGCGCGGTCCGCCGTCTCACGCCGCTTTTCGTCCGTCAGGTCCTGAAAATTGAAGACGTACCCCACCCCGCCGAGGTCCGGCACATCGAGGAGCGATCCGCTCACGCCCAGGATGCGCTCCCCGCCGCGCGGATGCGCGTAAACGATTTCGCGCCTTCCCGCCGGCGGCGATTCCGAAGCCAGCTCCTCAATCGTCGGACCCCGGCGAAGGATTTCTTCAATCGGTTTACCGCGCAACTCCGCGGGGCGGCGGCCCAGAATGGCGGCGCCGGCGGGGTTCAGGTCCTGGACGCGCCCTTCGAGGTCGGTGGAAATCAACCCGTCGCGCATGCTGCGGATGATGTTCTCGTTGATCGCCTGGAGGCTGGCGATCTGCCCGCGTTTGTCGCGCAGCTCCGCGCCCGTCTTCCTCAGGCTTTCCGCCAGGTAACTCGCCAGGTAGGCCACGGCGAAAAAGCCGAACAGGCTGGCGACGATTTTCACCTGAAGATCGCGCAGACTCACGGAATGCTCCGCTGCCGTCGCCAGGAAGCCCAGCGACGGGTGGCGTTCAACGAGTTCCGGGAAAAGGTCCGGCAGATAGGCGAGTTCGAGGATGGCCCCGTAGAAAACGAAGGCGACGGCGGCAATCAGAAAGGCGCGCGCCCGCGGAAGCAGGATGCTCGCCAGAATGATGGCGACGGGATAGAGCGACTGGTAGTTGCTCTCCAGGTCGCCCGTCACGTGCACGACGGCCGTGATCGCCGCCAGGTCGCAGAGAATCTGAAGAAACGCCTGGAGCGAATACTCCTGGCTGATCTGGCTGTAGATGAGAAAGAACAGCCCCAGCGTGTACCAGAGGATGACGATGACGCCCAGATGTTTGATCGTGTCAGGCGGTCCCGAATCGGGCACGACCTGTCGGATGGAATACTCCACCGCGAAGACAAACGTGATGATGACGAAGCGGATTTTGATGACCCAGGGGAGCCAGACTTGAAGGTCGTGGACGGTTTTCATGGACCCGGCTCAGCGCATTATAGGGACACCTTTCGGCAAAGACAAGGGAACGTAGCCCGCGGTATGGCCGACGTGTACGGCATCGGGCAGCGCGACGCCTTTCCGTAGATCAAGGCCTTCCCTGGATTTTCTGCTGCAGTTCACGCGGACAGTTTTTCGACGTCCGCACTTCCCTCCAGCAAGTGAAAGCCAAAGGCAGCAGTCTGCAATTCTCGGAACGGTTCGCAGTCTTCGTAACTCATACGTTCGCAAACACTTGAGGCCGTTTCAGCAAGGGCCGCGGAAATGCTCCCGCCACAGACGAAAACCTTCCACAGGAGGGGGAC
>CAZKXX010000185.1:0-2262 GCA_964556705.1 uncultured Acidobacteriota bacterium | reverse complement strand
CACAAAGCGGGTGAGCGTAAACGGGCCTTCCGTGCATCCCGTCGTACAGGCATCCACATAGGTTCCCGCCACCGAGCCCGGGCATTGCAGCCGGTATTCCCCATAATAGAGGTCGCCAGTGTCCATGATGTCGCCGAAGAAACGGACCTTGTTGTCTGTAACGCCCAAGCCCTCGCCGGGAAGACGGTTGTCGTAAAGCACTCCGTTCGGGTACGGGTAGTTGCGGGAGAAAATCGGCTCGCCGGCCTGATGGACGCCGGCCAGGACAACCGGAACCGAAGTTGCCGTGATCGCGGTCTGGCTCAGGTTGCCATCGGCGTTGACGACCACCTCTTCCTGATTGCACACCTCGGGAGCGGCGCCGGTGCAGGCGTTTCCAACGACCAGCACGCTTCCGTAGAAGATCCCCCGGGTCGAAGGAGAAGTCCCGCCGCCCGTGACGGGCAAGGAAACCAGCGGCGCCGCCGGCGTCACCGCGCCACTTCCCCCCACGGAGCGATGAACGCGGAAGGGCGGGTTGTAGCCGGCCTGGTTCAGCTCCTGGGTCATAATCTCGAAGGCGCTGCGGCCGCCCTGGTGGACTTCCGACAGCAACTGCATGCTGCGATACCGCCGCTGGTTGACGGCCAGAAACTGAAACACCATCGCCATCAGAATCGTCAGGACCGAAACGCTGACCAGCAATTCCAGCATCGAGAAGCCGGCCTCGGCCCGCTCAATACTTCCACGTCTGCGAAGTCGAGATTTCATGGCGACCTCTACTGGGATTTCAAGCTCGTCAAAGTGACTACGGGCAGTTGCCCCCCCGCGCGCACCGCGTTCAGGGCGTAAACCACCACGGTGATCTGCTTCAGCCCTGGGGGCCCGGTAATTTCCTCCGTGATCCTCCATCGGCGAACGTAAGCAAATCCGCCGGCAACGGAGGCGCTGCAGGTCCCGCTCAAAGGCACGCCCTCGGAGTCCAGGAAGTCCACGTAACCCTCGTTCGCCGAACCGCCCGAGGGGCAGTCGTTCAACTGGTCGAGGTCCGTCGCGGAGTTCGCCGTGAGCCCGACGCTCCAGCCCGTGTCCGTGATGAGCGTCGTGTTCGTCGTCGTGTCGTTGTAATCGAGCCAGAGGAGCTGCTCCATCTTCTCGCGGGCCAGAGCCGTCATGCGCGTCGTTTCCGCGCCTTCGTTCTTGTTCTGGACCATCGCCGAGAACACCACAGCCCCCACGGAGGACATGGCGATAAACGCCACCAAGACCGCGATCATCGTCTCGACCAGCGATCCCCCGCGGTCGTTACCACGGAATGACATAGCGGCTTCCTTCCTGCGCGGCGCCAAACCGGCGCTAACGCGCGATCCAACTGCTGGTGGGCGTGTCCCAGTTATAGACGCGGATCTGACCGCCCACGCTGATAGCCACCGCGTCCGTCAGGCCCTTTTGGTTCGTCAGAAAAGTCATCACCCCGCCGTTCGCCACCGGATTCCCCATATTATCCACGGGCATGCCCCGCGTATTGAAATAGAACTCCGTAACCGCAGTCCCTCCCGTGATCGTCCCGGGATAGGCGGCCGTGCCCCCGGGATTCGAAAAGATGAAGGAGTTGCCCGTGGAAAGCGGTAACTGTCCTCCCTCGATTTGGCGTGTCGAAAACGGCCGGTAAGGGCCCACGCAGTTTGAATCGACGGTGGCGGGCGTCTCGCCGCAAAGCCGTTCCATATAAAACGATTGCGGGTTCGTGGACGTATCGATGTTCAGCCGATAAGGGGCGAACTGGGACGTGGCGCGAAAGCGCGTGACGTTCAATTGCGCCGCGAGGGCCGCGGCGTCAGCGTGCAGGCGATAGGCTTGAAGCGCGGTGAACGCTTGCGGGATGGCGAAGGCGGCCACGATCCCCAGAATGAGGATGACCACCAGCAGTTCCAGCATCGTGAATCCGCGCGAGACTTTGGTCATGCGGTGCGCCTCCTCTGCGAGCGGAAGCTCATAGAAAGACGCCGAAGGCCGGCGCCGGAGCCCCTCCATCTGCAACTCGGCAATCACCAAGTGGCGCGGAAAGTGCCAAAACCGTGAGGCATTCCCCTCTGCCTGCATACTCTAGACCAGTTCCGCCCGTCGTTCAAGTTGTCCCGTACTTTGGAAAGACCAAACCATTCGATTTCAGTGCAAGAAGGGTACCACAGGAGGGACCCATCGGCGCGAGGCTTTCCCTTGTTTTATCTTGAGGTTAGGAAGATTCGAGCGGTCTCGGCGAACGTTTCACGGCGCCCCAGT
>CAZKXX010000184.1:0-2517 GCA_964556705.1 uncultured Acidobacteriota bacterium | reverse complement strand
GGTCTGTCGTGTGACCCGCGACTTGTTGCGGCGCGAATTCGTTCGCCGATCCGCGGCTTGCCCTGACCGGCGGCTTTTCAAACCGCAGGTCAGACCGCAGACCTGCGCTACCGTTGCGAAAATGTACCACACGCCAGAAAGAGGGTGAGAGTGCCGGAGCGACCCTGCCCACCCCGCCCACCACGCAGAAAGTCGACCCAGTGATCCCCGTTCACTGTTCACTGACCACTGTTTTCCGCGCCCGTTCGCGCGCCACCTCAAGAAACGCCTGCGCGGCGGCGGAAAGCGCCGAGCGTCGCCGGTAGAGCAGCCGCAGCTTGCGCCGGATTTCGGTCTCGCGCACGCGCACGGCCAGCAGCTCGCCGCGCGCCAGTTCATCTTCCAGACAGACGCGCGGGGCGAAGGCGATGCCCAGCCCCATCAGCACCGCCTTCTTGATCGTCTCGACCGTAGGCATTTCCATCGCAATGTTGAGCGGCGTGCGCAGTCGCTCGAAGGTCTCGATCACGCGCTGGCGGTAGGGCGAAGCGACGTTGTGGGCGATGAACTGCTCGCCGCCCAGGTCGCGGACGCTGACTTCGGCGCGGCGGGCGAGCGGGTGCCCGGGCGGAACGATCAGGCAGAGCTCGTCGAGCGCCACGACGGCGGAAGCGAGCCCGGGATTCTGCGGATCGAACGACAGCACGCCCAGCTCGATTTCGTGCCGCAGCAGCGCGGAAGGGATTTCGCGCGAAAGGCTCCGCTTGACCGCCACCTTGATGCGCGGGTAGCGCGCGCGGAATCGCCGGAGCACCGGAAGCAGATAAAGCGCCGTGGACTCGTTCGCGCCAATGGAGACGCGGCCGCGCTCGAGCGAACGCAGCTCTTCGATCGCGTCGCGCGCCTCGCGCCGCAGATTGAGCACGCGCGTCGCGTAATCGTAAAGCACCGAGCCGGCTTCGGTGAGCACGCCGCTCTTCTGCGAACGGTCGAGCAGCGGCTCTCCCGCCCAGTCCTCCAGCCGCTTCACCGCCTGGCTCACCGCCGGCTGCGTGCGCATCAATTTCGCCGCGGCGCGCGAGAAACTGCGTTCGTCCACCACCGCCACGAAGGCTTCGAGTTGGGAGAGTTCCATGGGGCCTCCGACAAGCCGTTGAGAGTTGAGGGTCGAGCAGCTTTCAGTCCCCAGTCGTCGGTTTTCAGTCGTCAACCCCTGGCATTCAGCGCCCTGCCCGCTGCCTTCCGGCGACTCAATCGCATAAGCTCTCCTTATTGTATCAGAAGAATTATAAATTTGACTTCTGCTACCGACCGGTTGGAAAATTGTGCCTGAACCGGCAAGCGCCGCTCGCGCCCCTTAACCCTTGACAGCCGGCGCGGGCAAGGCTAGAAAGGCCGAAACCCCCCAGGAGGCGTGATGCCCGAGAAGCTTTTTATTTTCGACACGACCCTTCGGGACGGCGAGCAGTCTCCGGGCTGCAGCATGAACCTCGATGAGAAGCTCGAGATGGCGCGCCAGCTCGACCGGCTGGGCGTGGACATTCTCGAAGCCGGCTTCCCCGTCGCCTCGCAGGGCGACTTTGACGCCGTGCGCGCCATCGCCGAAGAAATCCGCCGGCCGGTGATTGCGGCCCTCGCCCGCGCCAGCGAACTCGACATCCAGCGCGCCGGCGAGGCTCTGAAGGGCGCCGAGCGGCCGCGCATCCACACCTTTCTCGCCACCTCGGACATCCATCTCAAGTACAAGCTCAAGAAGACGCGCGAAGAAATCCTGAAGCAGATCAGTTGGGCCGTGGCGCTGGCCAAATCGCTCTGCGAGGACGTCGAGTTCTCGCCCGAGGACGCGGGCCGCACCGACCGCAACTATCTGATCGAGTGCTGCCATGCCGCGGTGGAGGCGGGCGCGACGGTGCTGAACCTGCCGGACACGGTGGGTTACTGTCTCGAGCCCGAGTACGAGCAGATGTTCCGCGACGTCAAGACGCGCGTGCCGGGCATGGACCGCGTGATGCTCTCGACGCACACGCACGACGACCTGGGCCTCGCAGTGGCGAACACTCTGGCGGGGATTCGGGGCGGCGCGCGCCAGGTGGAGTGCACCGTCAACGGCATCGGCGAGCGCGCGGGCAACGCGGCGCTGGAAGAAGTGGTGATGGCGATCCACGTCCGCAAAGACGCTTCGCCCGTCTTCACCGAAATTCACACCGAAGAGCTTTACGCTTCCAGCCAGCTCCTCACCAAAGTGACGGGCGTCGCCGTGCAGCGCAACAAAGCCATTGTGGGCCGCAACGCCTTCGCGCACGAGGCCGGCATCCATCAGGACGGCGTGCTGAAAGCCGCCATCACTTACGAAATCATCACGCCGCAGACCGTGGGAATGCCTTCCAATCAGATCGTGCTCGGCAAGCATTCCGGCCGGCACGCCCTCGCCAAGCGCTACGAGGACCTCGGCTACCAGCTCACCAAGCCCGAGCTCGAGCGCGCCTACGAGCTCTTCTGCCGGCTCGCCGACCGCAAGAAGAACATCTACGACGAAGA
>CAZKXX010000183.1:0-2574 GCA_964556705.1 uncultured Acidobacteriota bacterium | reverse complement strand
AACCGCCCTCATCACCCACGACCGAAGCGAGAACCTGAGGGGAACGCTTCTCCTTTCGATTCTGCTGCACGGAATGCTGTTTTCTCTGGCCGCGGGTTACGCCGTCATCGGCCCGCATATCGGCCGAAGCTGGGGACAGGAATGGAGCGCGGCGGGCGCGGCGCGCGTGGGCGCCGTGGCTTCCCTGCCGGGAGTCCCCCTGCCGGCTCCCATGCGCTCCACGCCCAGTACCGTCGCCACGGAAAGCCCGGGCCTCTACAAGACGGAGCCCCAGGAGCAACTCGTTCCTCCCCCGCAAGCCGAAGAGATTCCCAAGTTCGAGCGCGAAGTCAAGCGCGAGCCGCCCAAGCGGGTGGCCACGCGGATTCAGAAGGAGAAGATTGAACCTCCGCCGCACGCGGTGCCCTTCGGGCAGGGTGGGCCGCCGCAGATGAGCCATTCGCAGTTCGCCAACCCCGCGGGCTCGGGCGGGTTCGGGTTCGGCGACGGCCAGTTCGGCGACCGCTATGGCTGGTACGTGGCCGCGGTGCGCAACCGCGTCAGCGCCAACTGGCTGCTGGCCACCATCAGCCCGCACATCACGCAGGCGCCGCGCGTTTACGTCACGTTCGACATCCTGCGCGACGGAACCATCACGAACGTCAACGTGCGACAATCCAGCGGCAATCCGGAAGTGGACCGCTCGGCCTTGCGCGCCGTGCTCGCTTCCAACCCGCTGGGCCCGCTGCCCCCGGACTATCCCGGGAACAAGGTTTCCGTCGAGTTTTACTTCGACTTCCAGAGGCAGTGAGCGGGAAGGGCGTTTTTCATGCTCTTCTGCGCGGCGGCCGGCGGCCGAACAGCGTTCAAAAATCACCTTCAGGGAAAGTAAACGGATGCGACGACGAAATCGGAAGTTGGAAAGCTGGGCCATCCTGCTCGCTCTTCCGGCGCTCTTCATTGTCTGGCGGCCCGGGCAGAGCCAGGAAGACTGGTTCAAGACCGGCATCAATCTGGGGGCGCCGCGCATTCGCATCGCGGTCGCCGAGTTCCCGCCCCGCAGCGTGGACCAGCAGCTCGTCAGCCTGACCCGGGTCTTCAACGAAGTCCTGTGGAACGACCTCGAGAACTCCGGCATCTTCGAGATGGTGAGCAAGAGCTTCATGCCGGTGACGCCTCCGACCGAGCCGCAGGAAGTGAACTTCAAGGCCTGGTCGGAACCGCCCCCGGCGGCGCAGATGCTCGTCTTCGGCAAGGCGGAAGCGATCAACCAGAACCTTGTGGTGACGGGGCGGCTGTTCGACGTCCGAAGCCCGCAGAATCCCGGCATCCTCGCCAAGCGCTACGTGGCCACGATGAACGAGCAGTCCACACGCGAGGCGGCGCACCGCTTCGCCAACGAGATCATCCAGGCGCTGGGCGGAGGAGTCCCCGGAATCTCTCTCACCAAAATCGCCTTCGTCAGCAACCGCACGGGCAGCCCGGAAATCTGGGTGATGGATTACGACGGGTTCAACCAGCGGCCCCTGACCAGCTACGGTTCCGAGTCCCTGACTCCGCGCTGGGCGCCGGATAACACCCGGATCGCTTTCACGAGCTACCTGCTGGGGAATCCCGATCTCTTCATGTTTTCGCTGGAAACCAACCGCCGCTCGCCCTTTCCGCAATTCAAAGGTTTGAATACCACTCCGGCGTTCTCGCCGGACGGCCGCCGCCTGGCGTTCTGCTCCAGCATGAGCGGCGATCCGGAGATTTACATTTCCGATGTCAACGGGTTCAACCTCCAGCGGCTGACGTTTTCGTCCGGCGTGGATATCTCCCCCGTCTGGAATCCGCGCACCGGAAACGAAATCGCCTTCGTTTCCGACCGCAGCGGCACGCCGCAGATTTACATCATGTCGGCCGACGGAACGAACGTGCGGCGGCTGACCACCCTGGGTGGCGACGCCAGCGGACCGGCCTGGTCGCCGAACGGCCTCTTCATTGCCTTTCACTGGCGGGTCACGGAAACCGGCACGTACGATATCTACGTCATCGAAATCGCCACGGGGCGGATCATCCAGTTGACCCACGACGCGCGGCGCAACGAGCACCCCACCTGGTCGCCGGATGGCCGCCATCTGGCCTTCGAGTCCACGCGATCCGGGACGCGCCAGGTGTGGCGGATGCTCGCCAACGGCACCAACGCAGTTCAACTGACCCATCAGGGAAGGAACTGGGCGCCGAACTGGTCGAACTGACCGGGGCCGGCGCCTTTTGATACCGCGGGATTGCCGCAAAACGCGCCGGGCGCGGCCTGTGGCACTTTCGTGCTACTTTCCGGATTTTGTTGTTTTTTATTTTTACTTGATGCTAGTATCTGGGGCTTCGAAGAACTTATGTGCCGGAGGGACGCGCAGTCCTTCTCGCGTTCGGCGCGTCGCCGGCGAACGTTCCAGAACTAAAAAACTAATCCCAGGTTGATGGATACTCTCTTGCCGACCAAGGAGGTTTGAGCATGCGACAGAACAAACGCATTCTTGCGGTTCTCGTCGGGATTCTGGGAATCCTTCTTCTGGCGGGAGCCTGTGGTAAGAAGGAGGTCGTCCAACCTCC
>CAZKXX010000182.1:0-2608 GCA_964556705.1 uncultured Acidobacteriota bacterium | reverse complement strand
ACAGACGAAAACCTTCCAAAGGAGGGGGACATGCTGCGGCTCGCTCTGGCGTTTTTCTTCATCATCGCGTTTTCACCACATGCCGTATGCCAGGACCGACCAGACGCCTGGGAGAATCTGCACCAATTGCATTACAGGGAAAAGATCAAGGTTGTAGATGCTCAACTTCGGTCGTGGACCGGCAACTTTCTGAGTGTTACACCCGAGGCCGTGGTCATTCGCACACTCAAAGGCGTGGTCACAATCAAGCGCGCCGACGTTCTTCGTGTCTCGAGCATTGACAGATCCAAGCGTCTGCGAAACGCTGGCATCGCTTTTGCCGCCTGCGGCCTGACGACAACGGCCCTGACCGCACCTGAGTTTCGAGGGTTCGCAGGCCTGCTTGGAGCGTGGGCCGGAGGGGCCTGCGCGGGCGGCGCGGCGCTTGTCCCGCATTACCCCACCCTTTACAGGTCCTCGGCCAGGCCCGGAAGTTCCACCCTTGACCCGCAAGAGGCACCCGAATCTCAGCGCGCCTCGAATGCCGAGAAGAAAGGAGCGGACTGATGCAAAAGAAGTTTCTCTTCATCATGCTTTCGCTGCTCATTCCCAGCGTGGGCCTTGCCCAGAAGCCGCAGGACTCCTGGGAAAACGTGATGCAGGTCCCGGTGGGCCAAAAACTTAAAGTCGTTGATATGAAATGGAAAGCATGGACCGGTCGGCTGGTGAATGCCACAGAAGAGGCGATGACACTCCAGACTGGGAAAGGCGAGGTCACCGTGGCGCGGGAGGAGGTTCTGCGCGTTACGGACCTCGGCTGGTCCAAACGCGGCAGAAACGCGCTGATCGGATTTGCGGTTGGGACTCTCGTCGGTACGGCGGTCGTCGCGGGCGAGGAAGACCTCGTCCCGTGGGGAAAGATCGTCATCGCGACCGGGATGTTTGGCGCGCCGGGCGCGCTCGTCGGCGCCGCCATTCCCAGCCATCCGACCATCTACAGGGCAAAGCCCGTTGTCACGACTGGCTCGGCGAGGCAGTGATGCTCAGAAAGCCTTGCTATACATATCCCCGCGCCAGGAGGTTCCCAAACATAATGCCGCCCCCACGCCAAGAAGCGACTTTCCCTCGCGCGAGGGCGGCTTGGGAATCTGTCTCCGCTCAGCCCGCCAGCTTGCCGATCAGGCTGAACAGCGGCAGGTACATGGAAATCACGACGCCGCCGACCACCACGCCGAGCACCAGAATGATGGCCGGTTCCATGGCGGTCAGAAGGTCGCCGACCGCCGCGTCCACTTCGTCTTCGTAGAAGTCGGCCACTTTCTGGAGCATGGCGTCGAGCGCGCCGGTCTGCTCGCCGACGCCGATCATCTGCACGACCATGTTCGGGAAGACGCCGGTTTCGCGCAACGGGTCCACAATCGTGCGGCCGGATTCGACCGCCTTGCGCACGTTCTGGATGGCCTGTTCGACCACGGCGTTCCCCGAAGTGCGCGCCGTGATATCCAGCGCTTCGAGCATCGGCACTCCGCTGGTGATCAGCGTTCCCAGCGTGCGCGTAAAGCGAGCCACGGCAATCTTCCGCATCAGCACGCCGAGGAGCGGCAGCTTGAGGATGATGCGGTCAATCATCATGCGGCCGTTGGGGGTGGCGTAATACTTTTTCAGGCCGTAAAGGCCGAGCCCGGTCAGCACAATGAGCGGAAGGGCGAACGTCGCCACGGCGTTACTGGCGCCGATGACGATGCGTGTGGGAAGGGGCAGGTCCACTCCCAGGCCGGCGAACAGGGTGGCGAAAATCGGCACCACCTTCCAGAGCAGCAGGAAGATGACGCCGCCGGCGATGGCCAGCACCGACACGGGGTAAATCAGCGCCGACTGCACGGCGCGGCGCAGCTTCACGGCTTTTTCGATGTAGCCGGAAAGCCTCTGGAGAATGGTGTCGAGGATGCCGCCCGTCTCGCCCGCCTCCACCATGTTGGTGTAGAGGTCGTCGAAGATCTTGGGATACTGGCGCAAGGCGTTGGCGAGCGTTGAGCCGCTTTCCACCGAACCGCGCACGCCCGCCAGGGCGCGGGCAAACGCCTGGTTCTCCTGTTGGGAGGCCAGGATCTCCAGGCACTGGACGAGGGGAAGGCCGGCGTCAATCATCACGGAGAACTGGCGCGTGAAGATGGCCAGTTCCTTGGCGCTGACGCTGCCCACCTTGGGCTTGGGGACGGCGATCTCGCGCCCTTTTTCCACGATGCGCGTGGGCGTAATCTGCTCGCGGCGCAGCATGGCGTCGAGCATCTCGCGGCTCGGCGCGCTGCGCGTCCCCGAAACCTGCTCGCCCGTTCTCGAAGTTCCCCGAAATTCGAATTGAGGCATGGTCGGTTACCTCGCTGGTTTCAATCCCGCCGCGGCCCGGAGCCCGCCGCCAGATCGGCGCAGCCTTTAACGCCGCGCGGGAGTGTAGGCCGGACGCTGCGGGGCGGGCCCCGGGCCGCGGCTGATCATATCCTGCAACTCATCCTGGTTGCTCGAACGGGCCAGGGCCGTTTCGAGCGTAATCTGACGTTGTACGTACAGGCTGTAAAGCGACTGGTTGAAGGTCTGCATCCCGAACTTGTCCTGCCCGGACTGCATCGAG
>CAZKXX010000181.1:0-2745 GCA_964556705.1 uncultured Acidobacteriota bacterium | reverse complement strand
ATCCTGCGCGATGCTGTTCTGGGCATTTCGTTCCCGAAGAGCATGACGTGGGAAGGGAAGGCGGGCCCGCGCTTCATCCGGCCCATCCGCTGGCTCGTGGCGCTCGTCGGCGAAGGACCGCAGGCGCGGGTCGTGCCGGTTGA
The DNA here is from genome assembly GCA_964556705.1 of uncultured Acidobacteriota bacterium. Taxonomy (GTDB): domain Bacteria; phylum Acidobacteriota; class Terriglobia; order UBA7540; family UBA7540; genus CAZKXX01. The sequence goes on along the minus strand of CAZKXX010000181.1, from coordinate 2,602 downwards.
AATCGGCGGCGTGAAGGCGACAGCGCTCACCTGGGGCCACCGGGCGCTCGCCCGCGGCCCGGTCAGGGTCACAGGCCTTGCCGATTACGAACGGAAGCTGCGCCGGATGTTCGTGGAATTCGACCCGGAAAATCGCCGCCAGATGCTGCGGGCGGAATCTGAAGTATTACTTGAAGATTGGCTTCGAATCGTCGAGGACCAAAGCCTCGAAACCTGGCACGTCAATTCCTGCGAGTGGCCCTCGGCGCTTCCTGCGTTTGCCGCGCGAGATCCTCATCACGGTGATGAAGGACCACCAGAAGTATTTTGCCGTCGAAGACGAGGACGGGAAGCTCCACCCGCTTTTCATCGCCATTCTGAATACGGAACGGGACGAGCTGGGATTCATCCGCCAGGGGCACGAACGCGTGCTCACGGCGCGCTTCACCGACGCGGAGTTTTTCTGGCAGGCTGACCAAAGACAGCCGCTCGCCGCGCGGCGCGAGGTCCTGGGGCGCGTCACCTACCAGGCCGAACTCGGCAGTTACGCCGACAAGGTCGGGCGGATGCGCGCCATCGCCGAAGCCGTTATCGCGGCGCTGCGCCAGGCGCGGCAGATGGATGACGTTGCGGCCGGCCACGCGCTGCGCGCCGTTGAACTTTCGAAGTGCGACCTGACGACGCAGATGGTGGGTGAATTCCCGGAACTTCAGGGCGTGGTCGGCGGGCTCTACGCGCGCGTTCAGGGCGAGCCCGCCGAGGTCGCCGAGGCGATTTACGACCACTACCGGCCCGAAGGTTTGGAGGACTCGGGGCCGCGGTCGCTTGCCGGCGCCGTCGTCTCGCTCGCTGATAAACTCGACAGCGTCGCCGGCGGCTTTGCCGTGGGCCGCGAGCCGAGCGGCTCAAGCGACCCCTTCGCGCTGCGCCGGGCGGGGAACGGCGCAGTTAAAGTGATGGTTGAGTTTTCGATGTCCCTCGCGCTCACACCGCTGATCGAGCGGGCGCTCGATTCGCTCGACGTGAAGTGGCGGAAGCCGCGCGAGGAAGTGCGGAAGGCGGTTTTCGAATTTCTCGGCGAGCGTCTGCGGTATTATCTGGAATCGGCGCGCAAGCTGCGGCCGGATACGGTGCGCGCGGCGCTCGGCGGCGGATGGGAAGTTCCGCTCGAAGCGGCGCGGCGCGCCGAGGCGTTGGAGGCGATTCGCGATACGGCGGATTTTGTGGCTCTGGCCGCCGCCGCCAAACGCATCAAGAACATTCTGGCCAAATCCGCCAGCGCCGACGACTGGAAGCCGGGCAAGGTGGACGCGGGATTGCTCGATCTGGAACCCGAGCGCCAGTTGCACCAGTCCTTTGTGTCCGTCGCCGAAGAGGCCCGGAATCTGGCAGAATCGGGGGATTACCGGCGGGCGCTTGAGCGCATCGCCACGCTGCGGCCGGCGGTGGACCTGTTCTTTGACAAGGTGCTGGTGATGGCGGAAGACCGCCGGGTGCGCGAGAACCGCTTGCGGCTGCTCGGCGGACTCGACGGGCTGCTGAGCGGCATTGCGCGGTTTTCCGAAATCGGCGGAATTGGAGAGAAAATCTGAACCACAAAGTCACAAAGACACCAAGAAGACAGATGTCGACGCGTCGACATGAAGGACAGTGACGAGTGAAGAGTGACAAGTGACGAGCCGGAGCTCCCGTGTCATGAGACTCGAGTTCTTGGAGGCACATAGGGATGCTCAAGAAAACCGAACTGCGCGATGCTGCCTACAGCTGGATCAAGGCATTGCCGCATGGCAGAATTTTCGAGCACGGCGATACCTATGGTTTCCTAGAAGGGAATTTCGCAGATGAGTGTAGAGAGAGAGGAAATGCGGCCAGGGAGCCCCGTTACCGGAATGATGCTCGGTGGGCTGCACAGGACGCCAAATGGGATGGACTTATACGGGAAACTGGCGTGCGGAGAGGGCGGTTCAAGGGGCTATGACTCTCAAACCATTTCGCTAGCGGACTTCAAGTTTCGAGTTTCCTGTTTCTATTCTCGGTTGGCTGAGAGCTGACGGCTGACCGCTATCAGACAAAGGAGCAGCACTCATGGAAAAATTCGTTTATTCCTTCGGCGGCGGCAAGGCCGACGGCCGGGGAGACATGAAAGACGTTCTGGGAGGGAAGGGCGCGGGCCTGGCGGAAATGACCAACGCCAGCCTGCCCGTTCCGCCCGGCTTTACGATTGCCACTTCCGCCTGCCGCATCTACTTCGAAAACGACCACCGGCTGCCGGAAAACGTCCGCGCCGAGGCTTTTGCGGCGCTCGAAAAGCTCGAAGGTGAGCTTCAGCAGAAGCTCGGCGACCCGGCAAGACCCTTGCTCGTTTCCGTCCGCTCGGGCGCCAAGTTCTCCATGCCCGGCATGATGGATACCATCCTGAACCTCGGCATGAACGATAGGGTGGCAGAAGCCGTGGCGCGCAAGAGCGGCAACCCGCGCTTCGCCTACGACAGCTACCGGCGCTTCATCCAGATGTTCGGAAACGTGGTGCTCGAAATCCCCAAAGACGAGTTCGAACACGTCTTCGACGGGCAGAAGAAGAAGCGCAAGGTGACGCTCGACACCGAGCTGACGGCCGAAGACT
>CAZKXX010000180.1:0-2807 GCA_964556705.1 uncultured Acidobacteriota bacterium | reverse complement strand
TCACAACTTCACGATCGCGCCGGTGATGCGGCTGTGGCCGGCGGTTGACGCGGCCGCTCCTGAAAAGCGCCGGCAATTGTGGTACCGAATATTTGCCGGCGGTCGGCGCGTGCTTCGCGGATTGCGCCTCACAATCGAATGGTTGCGCGTCACGCGAGGATTGATCAAGGACCGTCCGGACGCCGTCATATTCAGCGAAATCGCGTTTCCGCACCTAGCCTTTGGCCCACATATTGCGAAGCGCGCCGGCATCGCGACCTGCCAGATCTGCCACGAATACACGGAGCGCGATGCCAAGAACAATATGGCAGCCAAACTCTCTCTTAAGGCATCCCAATTTCTCTTCCGTCAGTTCGATTGGATTTTCTTCTTGTCCGAGGCCACGCGCAAAGCCTTCCTCGACCACGTGGAATTCGACCGTGAGCGCACCTCGCGTATCCCACACGGAAGTCAGGATCTGTTCGGCGCCTCCACCATTTCGGGACGCGACCTTAAGTTCGAGCTCGGAATTCCGGAGCATGAGCCTGTTGCCCTCTACTTCGGCTATATCCGGCCTTCGAAGGGGATTTCCGAACTTCTCGATGCCTTCGCGCGCGCGTCCTGGCGGAACAGAGGCCGGCTCGTGATAGCTGGACACGTGACCAAGTTCTCCGACGTCGCTGAGCTCGAAGAGAAGGCGCGTAACCTCGAGTTGGGAGAGCGCGTCATTTTTCGAACATCCTATATCCCCAATGAACGTGTCGCAGCCTATTTCGAGATGGCTCGGTTTGTCGTCCTCCCCTATCGCTCGGCCTCCCAGAGCGGCGTCCTTCACCTTGCCTACGGTCAGTCACGGCCGGTCATAGCGACCGCCGTAGGCGGCCTCGCCGAGGATGTTCTTGACGGGGAATCCGGCCTTCTCGTTCCGCCTCTCGACGTCGACGCATTGGCGGCAGCTCTCGACCGGCTTTTCGAGAACCCGCAATTGGCCGAAACTATGGGCCGCCGGGGCAAGGAACTGTCGGAAACCTATTTTTCGTGGCCTGCGGCCGCGCGTATCATTACCGAAAAATTGAACTTGCTCGTGTTGAAGCGCCCCGAGGGATCCGGCAAGAACGCGAAGATAGCGTGGCCTCCGCTCGAAGTGGATCAATCGAAGTGATGGACAGCGAACTTTCAGGCGAGCAGAGTGAAACGCTTTACCCCCCCGGCCGAGGGTCGACGCGGTTCAAGCACTCCTGGAAAGGGAACACCGCCAGGACTTTCTTCTCGGCTGCTCACCACTTGGGTCTCTTTCCAGCCCTACGGCGCCGTCTGCCAGCCAATCTCTCTGTGCTCGCGTATCATCGGATCGTCGATCCCGACAGGTCCGGTTATTATGGTCTTAAGGGCAATGTGAGCGCAACTCCATCCGCCTTCGAAACCCAGCTCGAATACCTGATGGGCGAATGCAACGTCATTTCGCTCGATGAAATCGTGGAACTGGTCACGGATGGAAAGCCGCTTCCAGAGAATGCAGTTCTCATCACCTTCGATGATGGCTATCGCGACAATTACACAACGGCGCTGCCCGCTCTTGCCAGACGCGGCCTCCCGGCTGTTCTTTTCGCAGCAACGGGCTTCGTGGACGGACTCGTCTGCCCCTTCTGGGACTGGGTTATCGAAGCCTTCCGCATTTCAGAAAAGGAAAGGGCCGCATTACCCCTTCTCGGAATTCGAGCCTGGAGAACCGCAAATGAGCGCGAAGCGGTCGGCGCCGAGTGGATCAAGGCCAGCATGATGTGTCCGCACTGGGAGTTCCGGCGCGCGCTCAGAGAGCTTAGCCGGGCGATTGAGGTTCCTCTGCCGGCCGCGCCTCCGCCGGGGCTGATGATGAATTGGGATGAGCTCAAGGCCATGACGGAAGGGGGATTCGCGATCGGAGCTCATTCCGCGACGCACCCTGTGCTTCTTCGGACCAGCCCTGATCGCGCCCGGCGCGAAATCGAAATCTCGAAGGCGCTCCTGGAGCAGCGCACGAATTCGCGCGTAACGTCTTTCGCCTTTCCGAACGGACTTTTCTCTACCCTTCATGAAGGTATGCTCAAGACTGCGGGCTACACTTTCGGATTTCGCGTCGAAGGTGGATTAGCGCTCGCCAGCGAGATCAAAGAGCGCCCATTTGCCATTCGGCGGACCTGCATCACGCTTAAGGACGACCTACCGCGGTTCATCGCCAAGGTGGGAGGCGTCGCTCGGCTCGTTCTCTGGTAAGACTGTGCGAACGGCTCAAGACCCCTTCGAGCACGGCAATTCAAGATTGCGGACCTTGAGAGTATCGCCGGGCTGCACAAGCGCGGTCTCGTCGACGGTGATCGTCTCCAACTTGGAAGCGGACTTGCGCACGATTTCATAAACGACACTCGGTTCCGAGCCGCGGGTTCCACTTGGGCAGGTCTGCGCGCCGTACCTCTTGAGAACGGTCTTCGACGTTGAGACATCGGCCGCGTGCTTGGCAATATCGCGCTCGACCTCGACGAGCTGACGCTCGATATCCTGTGTTACTTCCAGATCGGCACGATCAACATCGAACGTCGCCGTGTTGAGTCTTTGCTTGGCCTGCGCGAGATCGGCAAGAAGTTGGCCTTTTTCGCTCTCGAGACGGGCCACTTCGGTCTCGACATCGTTTACGTTCCTGAGGGTGGTATTGCCCTTCTTGAGTAGTCCTCGAAGATTCTGAGCCATCTCGCCCTGAATTTCGACCTGCGACTTCACGGCTTCTAGCCGCTGACTGAGAGCGTTCACCTCCTCCTCGGTAAGCGTCAGCGTCCTCTTCAGGTTTTCCTTGT
>CAZKXX010000179.1:0-2884 GCA_964556705.1 uncultured Acidobacteriota bacterium | reverse complement strand
GCAGAATTTCGCGCCAGGTGTTGGGTTCGGGGACTTTGATGGTGATGGGGACTTTCAGCTCCTGAAGGACCTTGACGGGCTTCGGCCCGCGCGCGACGACGGTGAGTCTGGAAAGCGCGCGCACGATTTCCTCGCGCGCGTGGCGCGTTTCCAGAACGTCCATCAGGTAGCGCGTTCCCACACCGGTGAGAAAAATCACGGCGTCCAATTCGCCGCGCAGGAGTTTTTGCGCGAATTCAAACGCCGCGGCGTTTTCTTCCAGCGGCACCTCGCGCAGCGACGGCGCGACCGTCGCTACGCCGCCCAGGTTCTGTATGAGCGCGGACATCTCGCGCGCGCGGCGGCTTTCGAGGCTGACCACGCCGAGACCCTCAAAACTCGGTGTCTGCACCTGATGCTGCGCCATGGGATTCGCGAGCGACCGCTCCTCGGTGCCGGAAAGCGGGAATCAAACTCATTCAGTATAACGCATTTCAAAAGGCCGAACGGCCGACGCGCGTTGCCGGCTGAATCCTCGCCGCACGCCGACAGCGTGAATCGGGCGGAAGAAGAGATCCTTCGTCGCCCCGACTCCCGCAGGGCGGGCCGGGGCTCCTCAGGATGACAATTTTCGGGATTGCCCGGGTCTATTGTCTGGAAGTTGAAGACGCCGTGGAAGCCAACATCGAGGCGGAATCGGGGTCGAGATAAATCGTAGCCTGCGGATGAGTTCTCAAAATCGAGCCGGGACAGGCCGCAGAGATCGGGCCTTCGAGCGCGCAGCGCACGGCTTCGGCCTTGCGCAGGTCGGGAACGCAGCAGACCAGGTGTTGCGCGCTCATCAGCGCCGGGCACGTCAGCGTCAGCGCGAACTGCGGCACCGCCTCGAGGCCGGAGAAATGCCCTTCACCCACCTGCTGCCGGCGGCAGCGCTCGTCAAGCGCGACGCGCTTCACCGTGTGGGGATCGTTGAAGTCAGCCTCGTGCGGATCGTTGAACGCGATGTGACCGTTCTCACCGATGCCCAGAAAGCAGACGTCGACCGGCGCCGCGGTAAGAAGCCCGGTGTATCGCCGGCACTCCGCTTCCCAATCCGGCGCGTCGCCTTCGAGATAATGCGCGGCGCCGGGACGGACGACGTCCACGACGCGCTCCTTCACCCAGCGGCGGAAGCTGGCGGGATGGTCCGCGGGCAACCCGAGGTATTCGTCCATGTGAAAGACCTCGACGCGGGTCCAGTCGAGGTCCGGCGTCTCAACGAGAGCGCTGCTGACTTCCAGCTGCGAATTCCCGGTTGCGACGATGATGCGCGCGCGCTTCCGCCGCGCAACCGCCTCACGGACGATTTCCGCGCCCCGCGCCGCCGCCGCCCGCCCGAGCGCGGCCTTCGAGGCGTAAACTTCCACCCGCGCGCGGTCGGCGCGAAACTGCCGGAGAGGCTGGGGAATTTCTACAGAGTCCGGAGCCGCCATCATGGACCGGTCCGATGAAAGCTGCCGTCGATATTCTCCACGAAAAACGACATTTTGGGTAACCCTTTTTCGGGAAAGGCCCGCGCACAGGCCCCCGCGCACTCCTGACGCCCGGAAGACCGCGAGGGTCCACGTCGGAATGAGAGCGCATGGTCCTGTCCTCGCAACAATGAAGAGCCGATCTTGCCGCTCGTTCAAGCGCGTGGAAAGGTGTGGAATTCAGCGTGCCGTCGGATTATGGTCGGATTATGAAAGAGGGAGGTCCGGAGACGGTCCGTTCGGAGAATGAAGGAGGAGAGGCTGTAACGAACTTGTTGGGTGCGGTGGCCTCTTGACCTTGGGGAGATCGTGCCGCGGCTGTCGGTCCGCGCAGGCTCGGGCTGCTGACGGGCGGATGAAGCCGCAAAGCGGTACGGGGGAAAGCTCGCGCCGAGCCCTGTGCGTTTCAAAGACCTGGCGGCCTGGGCGGCGTTGGCTCCCCTTCGGACAGGCGCTGCATTGCGAAGCACGACTCGTGCAATTCCCGGTCGAAACAGGAGGAATGCCTGTGAAAGCACTCGTTAAAAGCAAGCGGGAACCGGGACTGTGGTTGGAAGAGCGCGAGGTCCCGAAGATCGGGATCAACGATGTGCTCGTGCGCGTTCACCGCACGGGAATCTGCGGGACGGACCTCCACATCTACAAATGGGACGCCTGGGCGCAGAAGACCATCCCGGTGCCCCTCGTGATCGGGCACGAATTCGTGGGCGAAATTGTGGAGGTGGGCTCGAACGTCGAGGATTTCTACCCGGGCGACATTGTGAGCGGCGAAGGGCACGTGGTGTGCGGGCGTTGCCGCAACTGCCTGGCCGGACGACGCCACCTCTGCGCGCGCACGGCGGGCGTGGGCGTCAACCGGCCGGGCGCGTTCGCGGAGTACATCGCGCTGCCCATGGCCAACATCTGGCGGCACCACCCTTCCGTCAATCGGGACGTCGCCGCCATCTTCGACCCCTTCGGCAATGCCGTCCATACCGCGCTTTCTTTCCCGGTCCTGGGCGAAGATGTGCTGATCACGGGTGCGGGTCCGATCGGCCTGATGGCTGCGGCGGTGGTGCGCCACGCGGGCGCGAGGTTCGTGGTCATCACCGACGTGAATCCTTTCCGGTTGGAGCTCGCCCGCAAAATGGGTGTGACCGTCGCTCTCGACGTCCGCAACGGCAACCTCCGCGATGTCCAGAAGCAGTTGGGAATGTTGGAGGGCTTCGACGTGGGATTGGAGATGTCAGGCAACGCCGCGGCGTTTCGCGACATGCTCGCCAACATGAGTCACGGAGCCAGGATCGCCATGCTGGGCATCCCGGCGGGAGAGATGGCGATCGACTGGAACACGGTCATCTTCAACATGCTCACCATCAAGGGCATCTACGGCCGCGAGATGTACGAGACCTGGT
>CAZKXX010000178.1:0-2943 GCA_964556705.1 uncultured Acidobacteriota bacterium | reverse complement strand
GAAGGAGTGGGGGCGCGCAGGTCGGCGACGAAGTCGGCGATGGTGAAGTCGGTCTCGTGGCCGACGGCGGAAATCACGGGCACCGCGCAACGCGCAATGGCGCGCGCCACCGTCTCCTCATTGAACGCCCACAGGTCTTCGAGCGAGCCGCCGCCGCGCGCCACAATCACCACGTCGACGGCGCCGGATTTGCTGAAATACTCGATGCCTTCGACAATCTCCGCCGCCGCGCCTTCGCCCTGCACCTTGACGGGGTAAAGCAGCACGTTCATGTTGCGGAAGCGACGCCGCAGCACGCGCAGCATGTCCCGAATCACCGCTCCGGTGGGGGAAGTCACAATTCCGATCGTGCGCGGCAGCACAGGCAGTGGCCGCTTGCGAGCCGGGTCAAACAAGCCCTCGGCCTGAAGTTTCGCCTTGAGCTGCTCGAAGGCGAGTTGCAGCGCGCCGGCGCCCGCGGGCTCCAGGAAATCCACATAGAGCTGGTACTCGCCGCGCGCCTCGTAAACGCTCAGGTGGCCGCGCGCAATGACGGCCAGGCCGTCTCGCGGACGGAATTTCAAATAGCGCGCCTGGTTGCGGAAACAGACCGCGCGAATCTGGGCCGTGGCGTCTTTGAGGGTGAAATAGAGATGGCCCGAAGTGGCCGCGCGGAAGTTGGAGACTTCGCCCGAGACCCAAATGTCCGGGAAGCGCTTCTCGATCAGATTCTTGATTTCGAGGTTCAGTTCCGAGACGCTGAAGATGCGCCGCTGCGGGGCGAGTTCGAAAGTGAACTGGGACTGGCTCATGAAGAAGCTGTCAGCTTTCAGCCCTCAGCGGCCTAACGACGTTCAGCGTTGAGAGTCAAGGGTCGAGAGTCACCGGACTCTGAATCAAGACCACCGAGTGAAGGGCCACAGACCAAGGACCGATGACCAAGGACAAAAGACTCAGCACCAACAACCAACTTCACCTTACTTGCGTGTCAGGATTGAAACCACCCACAAAAGCAGCGTCAAGCCGATGCTCAGGACAATGCTCGTGACGACGGGGAAGTAGAACGTGAAATTCTTTCCTTTGTACGCGAAGTCGCCCGGCAGCCGTCCGAGGCCGAAGAACGAAACTTTCGAACCGACCATGAGCAGCGCGCCGAGCGCCACCATCACGACGCCGGCGACAATCAGAAATTTTCCCGCCTGCGAGACCAGCCCTCCGTCCATTTCTCCGTGCCCCTCGCTATCACGATGGGGCAGGGGAGAGAGGTTGTCAAGACGCGCCGTCGAGTCCGAAGGTGAACAGCGGGGAGAAATATCGTGCGGACCGGCCGTCGCCGTTACACCAGCTCAACGCCCGCAAAGAAGTAACCGATTTCGTAGGCCGCGGTTTCGGGTGCGTCCGAGCCGTGGACGGCGTTGCGCTCGATGTTCGAGGCGTAGAGTTTGCGGATGGTGCCCGGCGCGGCGTTCGCCGGGTTCGTCGCGCCCATCACCTCGCGCAGCCGCGCGATGGCGTTTTCGCCTTCCAGCACCATCACCAGCGCGCGGCCCGAGCTCATGAACTTCGTCAGGCTCTCGAAGAAGGGCTTGCCGCGGTGCACGGCGTAAAATCCCTCGGCTTCCTGCCGGGTGAGGCTCACGAGCCGCGCCGCGACAATCTTGAACCCGTTCTTTTCAAAAATCCCGATGATGTCGCCGACGTGGCCCGCTTCGACCGCGTCGGGCTTGATGATGGTGAGTGTTCGTTCGATGGGCATGAGCCTCCTGAGCAAGAAACTTTGAAGGTTCGGGCGACGGAGCCCGAAAGAATGGAAATTATGAATTCTGAATTATGAATTGTGAAAACATAAAATTCGCGCCTCTGCTTATGCGGCATGCACCTCCCAATTCAGAATTCAGAATTCATCATTTCTCGTTGAGGCTTTGTTTCACCGCCTCGCCAATCAGGGCGGGGCTTACGGCGACTCGCGCTCCGGCGGCTTCGAGCGCGCGGATTTTTTCCGCCGCCGTTCCCTTGCCGCCGCTGATGATGGCCCCCGCGTGTCCCATGCGACGGCCGGGCGGCGCCGTGCGGCCGGCGATGAATCCCACTACAGGCTTGCGCACGTTCTTCCGAATGAACTCCGCGGCTTCTTCCTCCGCCGTGCCCCCGATTTCGCCGATCAGGACGATGCCGTGCGTCTCAGGGTCGTCGTTGAAGAGGGCGAGGGCGTCCACGAAATTCGTGCCGATAATCGGGTCGCCGCCGATGCCGATGCAGGTGGACTGCCCGATGCCGAGCGCCGTCAGTTGGCCGACGGCTTCGTAGGTCAGCGTCCCGCTGCGCGAGACAACGCCGACGTGGCCCGGCAAATGGATGCGCCCCGGCATGATGCCGATCTTGCATTTTCCGGGCGAAATGATTCCGGGACAATTCGGGCCGATAAGCCGCGTCTTCTTTCTTTTTAGAAACTGCGTCACGCGGACCATGTCGAGCGTCGGAATTCCTTCCGTGATGGCGACGACGAGCGGCAGGCCCGCATCAGCGGCCTCCAGGATGGCGTCGGCGGCAAAGGCCGGCGGAACGAAGATGACCGAGGCGTTGGCGCCGGTCTTCTCCACCGCTTCGCGCACGGTGTTGAAGACGGGGATTCCCTCCACGCTCGCGCCGCCCTTGCCGGGCGTCACACCCGCGACGACCTTCGTCCCGTAGGCGACCGACTGCTGCGTGTGAAACGTCCCCTCGCGGCCCGTCAGGCCCTGGACCAGCAAACGCGTGCTTTCGTTGACCAATACCGCCATGAAACTCGTTATCCGCCTGCCAGCGCGACAACTTTCTCGGCAGCGTCCTTCATTCTCTTCGCCACCGTGAAGTTCAATCCCGACTCGCGCAGAATCTGCTGGCCCATCTCGACGTTCGTTCCTTCCAGGCGCACGACGACGGGGACCTTCACGCCCAGTGTCCGCGCGGCTGAAACGACGCCGT
>CAZKXX010000177.1:0-3112 GCA_964556705.1 uncultured Acidobacteriota bacterium | reverse complement strand
CCCCTTGAAATCGCTCAAAGGCTCGTTCCGAAATTCCGAAAGAGACATGAGGAGTTCACTCCTTATTTGAGATGGAACCTTACTACTCATTGAAATTCCACAACGCTCCAGTTGGGCGACACGATGACCCAAACCGCGCCCCTCTTGATTGCATGCAATATCGTCTCCAATCGCTCGGAAGTGGCTTACAGTCCGACTCTGCTCTATTCACTCTGCATTTCATTGGACTTTGGGTCGGAATCGCGAGCGAAAGCCCTGAGCCTCTGCGGCCCTCAGCCTACCAGCTTCCGCGTTCGCCCAGGGTATCAATGACCTTGCTGAGACGTTCCGCGCCGTTCAGCCAATTCAGTTCGATGCCACGCTGCGCGGCAGCGCCATCGCCCGACTCGATCGCCCGGATAATCTGCGCGTGCTCGTCCACCGAGACGCTCAACTGGTCCACGATGGCGCTCGCGTAGAGGCGCCAGTAACGTTCCGTCTGCGGCTTCACCGCGTTGTGCAGCGCCAGCAGGCGCGGGCCCGCGCTGGCCTCGACGATCGTCCGGTGAAAGTTCATATCGAGCTCGAAGATCTGGTTCGGGTCCGGCCGCCCGGTGTTCGCCAGTTTTTGCAGCCCTTCGTTGAACTCGTCCAGTTTGCGCGCAACCTCCGTCCTTCGCGCCTGCGGAAATTCCGTGGTCAGCCGCGCCGCCATGCCTTCGATGTTCCCGACGATGCGATAAAGCTCCTTCGCGTCCTCTTTGGTCAGCGGTGACACCACCAGCCGAGCCTTCCCGCCGCTGGCGGAATTCGAGATGACGTATCCTTCCTGCTGGAGCAGCCGCAACGCATCGCGCACCGGCGTGCGGCTGACTCCCAGCCGCTCGGCCAGGTCCGCCTCAACAATCCGCGAGCCCGGCGCCAGCCGGCCGTGAACGATCAGTTTACGGAGTTGGGTGTAAGTCACCGCCACGCGTTTTCCGCGTCCGGAGGTGCTGGCGGAAGCCGGCACGGCTCCCACCGCAGAGGCAGGTTCGGTTTGCATCATGAGTGTTTCGCAGTCGTGGTTTCAGCGCCTTTCATCCTCTTGTATAAATCCTTTGCGGTCCGACGTCAAGTGAAAGGATGACTAGCCTGAATTCAATCCGGCATGCACCTCAGCATGCCTTATTGCCATCCCGTTACCCTGCCAGTTGCACTGCGCCTGAGAAATGAGCCGGTTTCCGGCGTGACCCAGGTCAGAGAATCTCGATTCTCTCTCCCGAACCGCTAGAGAACGAACCGAATCAAGCCGCCGTCCACCTGGAGCGTGGCGCCGGTGATGTAGGCCGCCGCATCGGAGAGCAGAAAGGCCGCGGCGCGCGCGAATTCCGCCGGTTCTCCGTAGCGGCCCAGTGGAATGGTCGCCATCACGCGCTGGCGATGTTCCTCGACGGGAATTCCCGCGCGCTTCGCGTTTCCCTCATCGAGTTCGCGCAGCCGGTCGGTGGCGATTCTTCCCGGGATGAGGTGATTGACCCGCACGCCGCGCCCGGCCACCTCGAGCGCCAGCGTTTTGGCGAACGCGGTGACGGCCGGCCGGATGACGTTCGAAAGCGCCAGGTTCGGAATCGGCTCCTTCACCGAAGAAGAGGTGAGAAGCAGGATGCTTCCGGCGCGACGCTCGAGCATCGAGGGCAGAACGGCGCGCACGGCACGCGCGGCGCTCAAAAAAAGGAGTTCGAAGGCGTTCTGCCACGCCGCGTCGTCCTGAGATTCCGCGGGGCCGGGCGGCGGCCCGCCGGAATTCGTGACCAGCAGGGCCACGGGCCCGAAGCGGCTGACCGTCTCGCGATGCCAGCGCGCGATATCTTCCGCCGCACGCACGTCGGCGGCAACGCCCAGCGTTTCAGTTCCTGTCGCCTTGGTGACTTGCTCGGCGGCCGAGCGGACCGCCGCTTCGTTGCGCGAAGCAATCGAAACGCGGGCACCCTCCGCGGCCAGACACTCGGCCACGGCAAAGCCCAGCCCGCGGCTGCCGCCCGCCACCATCGCGGTCTTTCCTTTCAACCCGAGATCCATTCTTCTCCTCCGTTTTTGCGAATCCAGGCGAGCTGATAGTCGAGCGCCTCGCGCGTCTTGGCGTCGAGCGCCGCGCCGGGCGCGCGGATGGAGGCGCCGGTCATCGCTCCTCGCCGCCGCAGCATTTCCTTCCGGATCGCCATGCCGATGCCTTCCTGAAATTCGAACCGCATCAGGCTGACGAAGCGGTAGAAGCAGTCGGCGGCCGCGTCCGCCTGGCCGTCGCGATAGAGTCTGACCACTCGAACCAGAATTTCCGGCACGGCGAAGCCGGTCATGACGCCCGCGGCTCCTGCCAGCAGTTCTTCGAAGAGGAACACTCCGCCCAGCCCGCCGAGAATGTTGACCTTCGCGTCGCCGCTCGCCGCGAGAATCCGCGAAGTCTTGAGCGGCGTGGGCGGGTCTTCAAGCTTGATCGTCCGCGCCGAGGGCACTTCGCGCGCGATGCGCGCCAGCAGCGCCGGCTCCATCGTGAAGCCGGAAATGGGCGGATAGTCCTGCACCACGATCGGCAGCTCGACCGCCGCGGCCAGGTTCTTGAAGTGCGCGACGACGGCCTCCGAATTGAGCTTGGCCATGCGCGGCGGGCTCACCATGACCCCGGTAGCGCCCGCGTCGCGCGCCTGCCGCGAGTACGTGATGCAGGTCTTCAAACCTTCGGCGGTCGTGCCGGCAATCACCGCGGCCTTTCCGCCCACATGCCTCACCACGGTTTCGAGCACCAGCGCGCGCTCGCGTTCGTCGAGCCGCCCCACTTCGCCGGTCACGCCCAGCACCGTCACGCCGTCAATGCCCGCGGCAAGATAAAGGTCCACCACGCGTCGAAGGCTCGAAACGTCCACGTCGCCGGCCGCGTCGAACGGCGTGGGAAGAACCGAAAAGACTCCGGTGAATGACACGCCTCCTCCTTCCTCCCAAATGAGGGAAGCGGAGTATTCTAGCCCGAAGCTGAAGGTCTATCCGCAGATTTCACAGAGGACGCAGAATGCGCCCAGGCTGGATGGTCGCAGCCGTAAGAAAATCGTAGCGCAAGGCTCGCATTTCAGCCTTGCGGCGTTTCCAGCGCGGGGCG
>CAZKXX010000176.1:0-3266 GCA_964556705.1 uncultured Acidobacteriota bacterium | reverse complement strand
GCAGGTGAAAGCGCAGGCCGAAAAAGAGGGACTCGACCGCATCTTCAAGGACGCCGGTTTCGAGTGGCGCGACGCGGGTTGCAGCATGTGCATCGGCATGAACGCGGACGTCCTGCCGAGCGGCGAGCGTTGCGCGAGCACGTCGAACAGGAATTTTGAAGGCCGCCAGGGCAAGGGCGGACGCACGCACCTCGTCAGCCCCGTGATGGCCGCGGCGGCGGCGCTGTACGGGCACTTTGTGGATATCCGGGATTGGAAAATTGGAAGCAGTGACTGTGACGAGTGACAAGTGACGAGCCAAGAGATGAGCAAACTTGGTGGGGTCTCGCCTTGAATTTCCGAGTCCCATGAGGCAGAGAGTACTGTGGTAGGAACCTGGTCAGAATGGCTCCTCTTCCCTGACCCTTCAAATGGGGGACTTCTCACTGCTCCAATCGGTCCTGGATGCTATGACCTCAGACTGGGCAACGAAAAGGTCCTGTGCGGCTACGGCAAGAACGTTGCCTTCAGAATGACATCCCTTCTCCCGATACCATGGGGCCAGGGAACTCGAAAGAACGCGGAAAAGCGCGAATATGTCCTGATGAATTTGGGCCTCATCAAATATCGCACAGTGGCCTGCAAGGACGTCCGCGCGGCGAAGAAGTTGGAAAACGAGCTTCGGCACCAGGGTGTTTATCGCTTCAAGACCTGAACGTCGAAAAGACTGGCACATAGAGGAACGAGCCGATGTCGAAGGGTTACAAGGACCTGCTCGTATGGAAAAAAGGCATCGAATTAGTCAAAGAAGTCTACAAGCTGACAAAGCCGTATCCGCACGAAGAAAAGTTCGGGCTGGTGTCACAGATGCGGCGAGCAGCGGTTTCGATTCCTTCCAATATCGCGGAGGGTCAGGCGCGGCATACGACGAGGGAGTTCATTCAATTCTTGTCTCATGCAGAAGGGTCGCTCGCAGAACTCGAAACACAGATCATCATTTCGCTGGAACTCGGGTTTTGCGGTGCTGCGGCGGCTGGTCAACCGCAGGAGCTGAGTGAGGAGCTCAAGAGAATGCTCAACGCTTTAAGACGTAAGTTGGAGGATAAGTCCGGCTGACCACCGTGGCCCGGCTCGTCACTCGTCACTTGTCACTTGTCACTTAGAGGAAAGATGCAACCTTTTAGAAAACACACCGGCCTCGTCGCACCGCTCGACCGCGTCAACGTGGACACGGACCAGATGGTCCCCAAGCAGTTCCTCAAGTGGGTGTCGCGCGAAGGTTACGGCCGCGTGCTCTTTTACGACTGGCGCTATCTGGAAGGCGAGAAGCCCAATCCAGATTTCGTTCTGAATCTGCCGCGCTACCGCGGCGCTTCGGTGCTGCTGGCGCGCGCCAATTTCGGCTGCGGGTCGAGCCGCGAGCACGCGCCGTGGGCCATTCAGGAGTACGGTTTCCGCGCCATCGTCGCGCCGAGTTATGCCGACATCTTCTACAACAACTGCTTCAAGAACGGTCTGCTGCCCGTGACGCTCCAGGACGGACAGATGGACGAGCTGTTTCGCCGCACCGAACAGAAGGAAGGCTACCGTCTCACCGTGGACCTCGAGAGCCAGACCGTCTCGGACGATTCCGGGCTCGTCTATCGCTTCGAAATCGACCCCTTCCGGCGCGAATGTCTGCTGAACGGCTGGGACGATATCGGGCTGACGCTGCGCTTCGAGGATCGCATCTCAAAGTACGAGCAGTCACGCCCCCAGCGCGTCGTGGCGGTTGAGCCCTTGGATTTTGTCGAACCCAATTCCGGCAACTGAGCATCGGATGGGGAAGGGAGTTCGATGTTTTGCATCGGTCGCCTGACGACAAGCCGCGCGTTGACCGCCGCAGTGGCGCTGGCGTGCGCGGCGGGCCTCGCTTCGGCCGGCGAACTGAAAATCGGCGAGCCGGCGCCGGACTTTGCGCTTCCCTCCCTCGACGGCAAGCGGACCGTGCGCCTGAGCGATTTCCGCGGCCGCCGGGTTCTCATCTTCACCTGGGCCTCGTGGTGAATGTGCCGCGAGCAACTGCCGGTCTGGCAGAAATTCTACGAAGAGAACCGCCACCGAAGTTTTGAGCTTCTCGCCATCGCCATGGACGCGCAGGGGCCTCAGGTGGCGCGCCGTTTCACCGAGTCTGCCGGCGTGACGTTCCCCGCGGCCATCGACCGCGCGCAGGGGCTGTGGGAACTTTACAATTTCGCCGTCATTCCCAACGGCTTCTTCGTGGACGAACGCGGCATCCTGCGCTACGCGAACATCGGAGGCTTCGACGCGCGCAACCCCGCGGACGTGGCGGAAATCGAAGCGTTTCTCGACCAGCCTTCCTCACCCGACATCGCGGACGAATACCGGCGCGAGTCCGTTCCGCTCGCCGAAGCGCTGGCCGAAGCTGAAGCCGCCGTTTCGCGCGACCCCGAGAATTTCGACTTGCGACTCGAATTGGGCGAACGGCTTGTCGAAGCCGGCGAGTCCGAACTCGCCACCGTCGAGTTCGATCTCGTCCTCGAGCAGCGGCCCGAATCCGTCCGCGCCTGGATGGGGCTGGCCTCTGCCTATCTTGATATGGGCGAGCGCGAGGGCGCGCTCGAAGCGCTCCGCAAAGCCTGGGCGCTCGAGCCCGACAACTGGATCATCCGCAAACAAATTTGGGCCGTCGAACATCCCGAGGAGTTCTACCCCGCCATCAATCCCCGCTGGCAGCAGGAGCGCATTCGGGAGGAAGAGTCCCGGAAGAAGCGGTAGTTGTTGGATGTTGGTTGTTCGTTCTTGGTCCTTTTTCCCTGGTCCGTCGTTGGAAGTCCAGAGCAAGCCTTCGCACTTCACACTTTACCCTTTACTATTCACCCTTTCGCCAGCTTCCACCAGCTACCGGTTCAGTTGCAGCGCCATCAGCGCGAACGATCCGGCAATGAGCAGAACGACGAGCAGCGCGAGAACGTTCCAGAAATTCTGCCCCGCGCGCGTTTCCGGCTCGCCTTCCGGAATCAGGTAGCCGAGCAGCGCGCCGGTCACGAGGCCCCCGAAGTGCGCGGCGTTATCAATGCCGCGGATGACGAAACCGAACACGAAGATGTAAATCACCCAGCGCAGCAGGTGGCCGCGATACTCGCGTCCCAGCGTGCCGTGGTGGAAGCTCGCGCCGATGAGCACGCCGATCAAACCGAGGACGGCGCCGGAGGCGCCCACCGACTGCCCGTAAGGACTCCAGAACATGCTCGCCAGAAACCCCACGACACCGGCGGCGAAAAACA
>CAZKXX010000175.1:2417-3513 GCA_964556705.1 uncultured Acidobacteriota bacterium | reverse complement strand
TCGTGACTCGGAGCACCCTCCAATCCGCTTTCAACAGAAATGCTGGACAGTGCCGAGTGCGGGCGGCGCTTGACAGTTTTCGCTCTGCTCTGCTAAATTTGAAAGGTTTGGTTACAGCCTCTCGTTGCTTCCGTCAGGACGGCCGGAAGAGGCCAGCGGGCGAAGAGGACTGAGGACTCCACGGATGCCGACATTCAACCAACTGGTGCGGCGGGGGCGGAAGCTGCCGCGATACAAGACGGCCAGCCCGGCGCTGGAAGGTTCCCCGCAGAAGCGGGGCGTTTGCATCCGCGTTTACACGCAGACGCCGAAGAAGCCGAACTCGGCTTTGCGCAAAGTGGCGCGCGTGCGGCTGACGAACTCGATGGAGGTCACGACCTACATCCCGGGCGTCGGGCACAATTTGCAGGAGCACTCGATCGTGCTCATCCGCGGCGGGCGCGTGAAAGACCTGCCCGGCGTGCGCTATCACGTGGTGCGCGGGACGCTGGATTCGGCGGGTGTCGCGGACCGCCGCCAGGGGCGCTCGAAGTACGGCGCCAAGCGGCCGAAGGCCGGATAAGTTTTCGAATTCGGAAGGGAATCAGGAATGCCACGCAAGGGGACCGTCGAGCGTCGCGAAGTTTTGCCCGACCCGATTTACGGGAACTCGCTCGTCGAGCGCTTCACGAACTGCCTGATGCACGAAGGCAAGAAATCGGTGGCGCAGAGGATCGTCTATGATGCGTTCGAGCTGATCCGCCAGCGCACCAACGACGATCCGCTCAAAGTCTTCAAGAAGGCCGTGGACAACGTCAAACCGGCGCTCGAAGTGAAGAGTCGCCGGGTAGGGGGCGCCAACTATCAGGTGCCCGTCGAGGTCAATCGGAATCGCCAGACCTCGCTCAGTCTCCGCTGGATCATCGGCTATGCGCGCGCGCGAGGGGAGAAGTCCATGGTCGAACGTCTCGCCGCGGAGTTGATGGAGGCCGCCGGTAACAAGGGGGGCGCCATCAAGAAGCGTGACGATACGCACCGCATGGCCGAAGCCAACAAGGCTTTTGCCCATTATCGCTGGTAAGCCCGGCTCGCCTGCCTGAGCAGGCAGGCGCAGGCA
>CAZKXX010000175.1:0-2407 GCA_964556705.1 uncultured Acidobacteriota bacterium | reverse complement strand
AGCGATTGGTTTGGAACGGGAGGCGGTCCAACCCCGGATCGCGATCCGCTCCTTGTCCCGCTTCGGCGGGATTCAAAGCTCAATCGGCTGCGGAGGTTCCGGATCTTGATCCTTGCGATGAAGATCGGAGCGGGGGCGTCGTTTGTAAGGATTTATGCCAAGGCAGATCGCGCTCGAAAAAACCCGGAACATCGGCATCATGGCCCACATCGATGCCGGCAAGACGACCACCACGGAGCGGATCCTCTACTACACGGGGATCACGCACAAGATGGGAGAGGTGCACGAAGGCACCGCCGTGATGGACTGGATGGAGCAGGAGCAGGAGCGCGGCATCACCATCACCTCCGCCGCGACGACGTGTTTCTGGAACGACATCCGGATCAACATCATTGACACGCCGGGTCACGTGGATTTTACGGCGGAAGTTGAACGGTCGCTCCGGGTCCTCGACGGAGCGATTGCAATTTTAGGGGCCGTCGAGGGCGTCGAGCCGCAGACCGAGGCCGTCTGGCGCCAGGCCGATAAGTACCGCGTGCCGCGCATCGTCTTCGTCAACAAGATGGACCGCACCGGCGCCGATTTCGAGGCCTGCGTCGAGCAGATCCGCTCGAAGCTCCGCGCCGTACCCGTGCCCGTGCAGATCCCGCTCGGCTCCGAAGACAGTTTCCAGGGCGTCATTGACCTGGTGCGCGAGAAGGCGATCGTTTACCGGGACGAGACCCTGGGCGCCGCTTACGACCTCACCGAAATCCCCGCCGAATACCACGAAGCCGTCCGGCGCTACCGCGAGCAGATGATCGAAGCGCTCGGCGGAGTGGACGATGCGATTCTGGAAAAATACGCTCACGGCGAGGCCGTCTCGGCCGAAGAGCTCCGCGCCAGCCTGCGCCGTTCGACCATCAGCCTGAAAGTGGTGCCGGTGCTTTGCGGCTCCGCCTTCAAGAACAAAGGCGTGCAGCCGCTGCTCGACGCCGTGGTGGATTACCTGCCTTCTCCCGCGGACATTCCGCCCGTGGAGGGGATGCTGCCGGGAACGGAACAAACCGTGGTGCGGCGCGCGGCGGACGACGAGCCCTTCTCGGCTCTGGTTTTCAAGATCATGACCGACCCCTACGTCGGCCAGCTCGCGTTTCTTCGCGTTTATTCGGGCTCCGTCAAAGTCGGCGAGACGGCCTATAACCCTCGCCGCGAGCGCCGCGAGCGCCTGAGCCGCCTGCTCAAGATGCACGCCAACAAGCGCGAGGAAATCAGCGAAGTTTATGCCGGCGACATTGCGGCGGCGGTGGGCTTGAAGAGCGTTTCGACGGGCGACACGATCTGCGACGAGAAGGCGCCGGTCGTTTTCGAGGCGATGGAATTTCCCGCCCCCGTCATTTCGGTGGCCATCGAGCCGAAGACCAAGGCCGACCAGGAAAAGATGGGACTGGCGCTCGGCAAGCTGACGCAGGAAGACCCCACCTTCAAGGTCCACACCGACCCCGATACCGGACAGACGCTGATTTCCGGCATGGGCGAACTGCACCTCGAAATCCTCGTGGACCGCATGATGCGCGAGTTCAGCGTGGGCGCGAACGTCGGCCGGCCGCAGGTGGCCTATCGCGAGACCATCACCGCGGCGGCGGAAGCGGAAGGCAAGTACATCCGCCAGACGGGCGGCCGCGGCCAGTACGGCCACGTTTTCCTGCGTATCGACCCGCTCGACCACCCCGACCCGGAAGCCATCGCCGAAATCACCCGCAAGAAATCCACCAACAAATTCGATCCCGAGTTGAACCTGCTCTTCGTGGACGAAATCGTGGGCGGAACGGTGCCGAAGGAATACATTCCTCCGGTCTATCAGGGCATCCGCGAGGCGATGGAGGGCGGGGTCCTGGCCGGTTACGAATTGACGGGCGTGCGCGTGGCGCTGACCGAAGGCTCCTACCACGAAGTGGACTCTTCCGAGCTCGCCTTCAAAATCGCGGGTTCGATGGGCTTCAAGGAAGCGGCGCGCCGGGCCAAGCCGGTGCTGCTCGAGCCCGTGATGAAAGTCGAGGTCGTGGTCCCGGAAGAGTACATGGGCGACGTGCTGGGCGACCTGAGCGCGCGCCGCGGGCATATCGAGGGGATGGAAAAGCGCGGCTCAACGCAGATTATCCGCTCCAAAGTGCCGCTCGCGGAGATGTTCGGTTACGCCACCGACCTCCGCTCGCGCACGCAGGGCCGGGCGTCTTACACGATGCACTTCTACCGGTACGAGCAGGCGCCGGCCAACATCGCCGAGGAAGTCATCGCGCGCGTGCAAGGGCGCGTGGTGGGGAAGTAGCTGGGTTTCGAGTTCTGGAATTCGCTGAGTGAGGCGGAAGGCTTATGGCCAAGGAAAAGTTTGATCGTTCAAAGCCGCACATGAACATCGGGACGATCG
>CAZKXX010000174.1:0-3621 GCA_964556705.1 uncultured Acidobacteriota bacterium | reverse complement strand
GGCGTCTCAAACCGCCTCGAGCTGGCGCTGTTCGCCATCCACCATTCCCTGGTCGGGAAGGCGTAGCACGAGGCACCACGGCCATCGCTTCGCTGCGCTCAGCGCAGGCTCTGGCCGTGGCCACGGGCTGGAAGCCCGTGCTACTTCTGCGCACCGAAATTGCGCCTTCCGCCACTCCTTTCAGAATTCGTTTTGGCGTTCCGCCTCGCGCTTCCTGGCGGCGTCCTGACTCCTGCTTTCCCCCCTGGCACCAAAGTGCCACCCCAGCCCGACCTGCGGGCCATTGGCGGATTTCGAGGACCGAATATCCTGAAAGGCGAGTTGGGAAGGTTGCGGCGAGGGACTTTGGAACGCTTCCGAGGGTTGGTCACGATGGCCGGAGAAGGGCACGCAGATCGGGAAGGGCTGCGGCCACGCGCTCAGCGCTTTCCGATCCAAATGCCCATCCGCTACCGGCTGCGCGGGGAAGAGGCGTGGCGCGAAGGGAGAACCCAGAACGTGAGCCGCAGCGGCGTGCTATTTCACACGCACGAACCGCTGAAGCCCTGCACGCCGGTGGAACTCCACTTCCGTCTGGTGCTCGATTCGGGCGACCTGGGCGCGGAAGTCTCCTGCACGGCGGAAATCGTCCGGGCAGTCATGAAAGGCACGGAAAGGGACGAATCCCCCGCGGCGGCGGCGAAGTTCCTGGAGTACCGCTTCCTGCAAAGTCCGGAGTCGGAGGCGTAAGGAGTGGCTCTGCACGCCAATGGTTGGAGCAGGAAAAGAAGGTTTGCCCGGTGTGGTCACAAGTGGGCCCGGCCTGATGAAGCTTGAAAGAGCCCTGCCGTGGTTCGGAAGCAAGAGGTCGGGGACCGCGGGGCGTTCCATTTTGGAACTGCGCTCTGATGGCCGGATGGTACTAGCACCTCGGTGACATTGTCGGCCCGGGGCTGCATTTGTAGGCTCTGGGTCAACATCAACAGAACGCCTGACCGCGAACGGGTGGCAGGCGGTGATCGGCAACTGACTAGGGACCAGTGACCAGGGGCCAAGGACTAAGCACTAATTCGCCGGCTTGCCCGGCATCAAGGAGGAACTCAGGGTATGTTTGAAAGAAGGAAATCTCTACTTCTAACGTGTAGTCTCGTCGCCTTGTTGCTCGCCGCGGCGAGCGGACCGGCAAGGGCAGCGGAGGTTTCGGCCACACTATCGGGTACGTTCCCGGTTGTTGTGACCCAAGGGGGATCAGTCACGAACGCGTTCGATGTGGTCGTGGATGTGAAGGGCACCGCACCGTCGGGCGGAACTCCTAATCCCGCCCAGATTTTCGTCTGCAATGAAGTGACGCTGCACGCTGGCGGCTCGCTTTCTTGCGACAACTATCTCACCATCAATTTGGTCAAAGGCCACAACTATTCGCAGAACAAAACGGACGGTAACGGCAATACGTTCCCAATGACCATCCCTGTGAAGGTTACCGTAGATTCAGACGTGGAATGTCCGGCTACGTACAACGTCTGCTTGCCGCTTCGGACGAATTCCGGGTCGGGCGTGGACTTCGGAAGCGGCGTGCTCGAAATCTGTCTTCCATTCCAGATTCAGGTCGTGTGCCCTGTCACGTCACTCCAGGGTTGCTCGCACGGTTTCTGGAAGACTCCCGGTGCGGACCAATGGCCAGATCCGTACACTCACACGACGAAATTGAAGGACGTGTTCAGCCTGCCACCGGGTACGATTGCGGACGGCATCGGCGACGACACGTTGATGACGGCACTTAGCTACACGGGCGGAACGGGACTCGCGAATGCTGCAAAAATTCTGCTGCGCAATGCGGTCGCAGCCCTTCTCAACTCGGCACACTCAGGCATCAATTATCCTTGGAGCACGAGCGACCTCGTTGCCGCTGTGAACGCGGCCCTCGCCTCGGAGGACCGGGACGGTATGCTCGCCCTTGAGGCAGAACTTGATGACGATAACAATCTCGGGTGCGCGCTGAGCGCTGGCAGCATTTAGCGGGCATTAGGCTTTGTGCAAGGGAAAGGACCCACGGTTAATCCAAACGGCGGATTAACTGTGGCGACGGAATGCAGGGCGGAGCGGCGCGGGCGGCCCGCCCCAAACCCTCACCGCGGCCCTCTCCTTGGGGGAGGGTGCTCGGCTCGTCGGGGCGGTGAGGGCTGTAGCGCCGGTCGGCGCCTGCCCTGACGCAGGAAGGGACCGGCGTCCTCCGGCGATCATAGATCGCCGCTACAACAAACGCCGGCGATGGGACATCGCCGCTACAGGCGTGGGTTTTCCTGTAGGGGCACGCCATGGCGTGCCCCTCCTGTAGCGGCGGTCTATGACCGCCGTCGTGGAGATTCAAAAACTCCGGCGATCATAGATCGCCGCTACAGCGGGAATGACGACGGAACGGACGCGGCGGGAATGATGGCGGTGGGGACCACCTGCTCGAACGCGTCGCGACCGCCGCATTGGGAACGTAGGGACCGGCGTCGTCCGGCGATCATAGATCGCCGCTACAGCGGGAATGACGAGCGCAGGTTCCGAAATCCGAACCTGCGGCATTTCCAGGCCCCGCTGGCATTGGACGTGGGGCCACGGCGAGAACACCGGGTTGCGCGCAAGGCTGGCGAATAAAGGAAGGGCCGGGCTGATTGCCATGATGCCCCCACGCCTGTCATTCTGAACGAAGGCCCGTGCCGCAAGGCGCGGGCCGGAGTGAAGAATCTGCAGTCCTTCCGACAAGAAGAGAAATTGCAGACCCTTCGCCTGGAGAACGGGCTCAGGGTGACAGGTTCACGAGGGGACGCATGAGGATGGGTCGTAGCGGGCCGACGGATTTTCCTCTTGACTCTTTGGTGCTCTGTTAACAAAGTGGTAGCTTGCGGCGGGCGCGGGCGGCAAGCGCCGGCCGGATCGGCTCATGGGCGAGGGCGCGAACTTCTGGCGATGGTCCTGGCGCATCCTGGCGGGAGCGTGTTTGCTTCTGGCGTGGATGAATGTCAGAGAAAGGCCGGTCGATCAGTCCGGAGTCATTCAGTCCGGAGTCGAGGAAAGAAGCTCTCAGCCGTCAGCCGTCAGTCGTCAGCTATCCGCGTCAAACCCGCAGACTTACCCCAGCACAGTTGAAAGTCGAAAGTTGAAAGTTGAAGGCGAGGGTGCCTCGGCTGTAGCGGCGGTCTATGACCGCCGAAGCTGGCGCGCCGGGGAGCCCCGACCTGTAGCGGCGGTCTCTGACCGGCGAAATGCCGCCGGCGGGTCCACGTCTGTAGCGCCGGTCGCCGTCGGCCCTGACGCAGGAAGGGACCGGCGAATTTCGCGTTTCAAGAACGGCGGTCCCAGACCGCCGCTACAGGGGAAATCGGTCAGCGACGAGACGGACGCGAAACGGCAGAACACAGCCGGCGGTGAGACACCGCCGCTACAACAAGACAAAGTCGGCGGTGAGGAACGGCCACTCCAGTCTGCTTCCCCCCTGACGCGGACACTGAAGCCTATTGGCTACGTTGAGCGGGCGGACGGCTCGACCGCGGCCGTCATTGACGAAGGCGGCTGGGTCCGCATCGTGCACATTGGAGACGAGTTAGAGGACGGTTTCCGCGTCGCCGGGATCACGGCGTCGGCGGTTGAGCTGAT
>CAZKXX010000173.1:0-3842 GCA_964556705.1 uncultured Acidobacteriota bacterium | reverse complement strand
GACTTGACGTTCCCTGTGTCGAAGTAAGTGAACGTTCGGCTGACCGTCGTTCCGCTCGAAATGTTCGTCTTAACGGTCAAGGTCGTCAAGTTTCCACGGGAGCCGGAGATGGAAATCCATTGCGGAGTGCCACTCGTCGCGGTTACAGAAGTTTGGTCGTAGGCGAGCGTCGTTTCGGCTTTCAGTGTGGTCGTCCCCTCGTACACGCGGACGGCCGAGGGCCGGTCCACGATCCCGTTGCCCAGGCTAGCGTAAGCGATGGTGGTTCGGCGCACAGGGGAAGACGGGGGCGTACTTCCGTCATTCCAGTAGGCGTATTCATCCACCTGCGTTAGGAGCCCGTAGGCATTATAGAACTCGTCGCGCTTGGAGATGATGATGTTCCCGCCGGCCGAGGGCAGCTTCGTCTGAATTGTCCGCCGGTCGATCGGGAGAGTGATGCCCGTACCTTGGCAGGGAATGGTAGCCCCATCGTAGCAGGTGTCCACGGTCGCCAGTAGCGCGCCGGTGCCTTCGAGGCCGTCATACACTTGCCGCTTGGTCTCGTAAATCCCCTGAAATCGAAAAGCGGTTTCTTTGTTCTCCGGAGTCCTGACAAGCGTTTTCCAGTCCGATGGTTGCTGGGTCCGCGTGTAGGTCCACGTCCCGCCGGGATTCAGAGCCCGCGTCAGTCCCGCCGTGCTCCCGTCAGCGCAGACGATGCCGTTGCTGCCGCCCGTGTAGGTGTACGTGATCGTTCCTCCTGTTGGAAGGGTGACGGACTTGATTCGGCCCGTCACCTGACCCGACGCGCCATTTGGGGTTGGCTCGTAGTCGAAGAAATACTTCGTACCATCCGCGAGCTCGATTTCAGTCACCAAATTGACGTTCGTCGCCGGATATTCCGAGACACCAGAGCAACCGAAATTCGTCTTCACGCTTTTCGTCGTGTATTTCATCGTGACCGATGTCGAACCGCCCGAAGGATTTGTCCACGTAAAAACGCGAGGGATCGTTGGCGTCCCGGACCCTGACACGCTCAGTGCGGTTGTCCCCAACGTGTCCGTGAAAGCAGACCCGTTTGTCGTGATGCGGTTTCCGTTCCGATCCGTTCTGGTCCCCGAACCGCTGCCGGACTGCAGCGGAGCACTGATCAGCTGGCCGTCTGCCGACTTGACAGTCGCCGAAGGGGATCCCGTCATCGTCATGGTATAACCGGAGCCAATCGGGGTCGTAACGGTCCTGGATGTGACGTCCCCACACGGGTTGTTATTTTCTGCGACATATCCGGGGAACGGGTGCATTCCCCCGAAGGCGTCGTAGTACACCCACCCGACATAGATCGTATAGGTGTAAGAATTCGGATAGATGAAGCAACTCTTCAGGTTTGTCATGTACGTGATATAGCCCGTCATCGCTTGAGTGATGGCTCGCCACCCCCAATCCGCCACGGGTTGCCACGAAGTCGTGCCCGATACGGTCACTTTTTTCCAGATCAGACTGTCGTAGCTCATGACGTAGCTAAAGTCCAGGCCACGGCCGGTCTTGACACGGATCGGAACCCTGAAATGGACGTCCAAGTTGGCAAGATTGATCGTATCGAAGGGTCCTCCGCCGAAAGTGCCGAAAGGCGGCGTGCCCGTCTCAGGCTGGCTGTGCGCAATTTCGGGGGCCACGGTCACCAGGGCAATCACCAGGGCGAGTCGAATCAGGGTGCGGCGCATGGAAGACCTCACTATCCGGTTGTAGCGGCGGTCTGTGACCGCCGTATTCGAACAACCAGGGGACCGGCGCTCGGAGAGCGCCGCTACAGCGCGAAATCGAACTCCGTCAGGCCGGTGTTGGCCGCGGCCGAATCAATGGCCAGTTCCAGGATCACTTGCCCCTGGAGAAGCTGTTGAATCACCGTGGGCACCTGAAGCCCGCCAACAGACTGATACTTCCCGAACCTCACCTCACCGGGAATGTCCATGCCCGCGTCGTCATCTGGGTGGAGGTTATAGGCCAGCGCCACCGGCAACAGGCTCGCGGGGTCCAAGTAAACGTCTACTGTGCTCAGCTTCTCTATCAGCGACGCTGCCGTCGGCGTGGCGGAAACCGACTGGCCGGAAAGGACTCGTGCAAGCCGCAGGTGCTCGAAGATAAGCCCGTCGCGAGTTTCGCGACCGAGATAGCCGACCGCGATTTCGGGGTCTGAGAGGGCCTCAGCTAGCGTGAAGACTGGGTAGAACCAGTCGGCCGGGACCCACGTATTGTGGAGCGGAATCGGCCTCGCCTCGCCGTCGGCGCCCGACCAGGCCCCGCTGGGAACCCCTGTATCGGTTGAGCGGATGAGGCTGAAGGGGCCGTTACCCATCTGAAACTCTTGCCGGCTGTGTCGGGGACTGAGTGCGGCAAGCCGGGCAAGACCCGTGTCGGTCGCCTCCCCGTCCGGCTGGGTGGCGCGGCCTTGGAGCACGACGTCGCTGATTGGCGTGCCCCCCGTCATGGCCTTTAACGCCGCGTCGGCTAAAAGCACGCCTGTCAGGTCTTTCTTCACCGCCGCGCCGATGCTGGTTTCAGTGTCTTGGGCGTGCCCGGGCGGAGGGCTCAAGGCCGCGAGCACCAGGGCGATCAGCCAAATGGCCTTGAATAAGCCGCGTCGAGACATAAATCCCCCTCCACCGGTCCGGCGGTATTTCTCCATGGGTTACTGCCGATCCTTAAGATGGACGGTTGGTAAAACAAAAATGCGAAATTGTCAAGAGGAAATTTTGACCGTAGGGGGAACGAGGACGCGCCTGCGGCGCTCCCCGCGAGCACGCGGCCGATCGGCCCGCAGGGGATGATACCACTTTCGTTACTCCCGCGCGAACGCGGCCTCGGCGGGTGCCCCGCTCTTGCGCAGTCCGCAAGGGTGGGGCGGTTGCAGGAAATCTCGCGCAAAGGCGCTAAGACGCAGAGTTTCTCCCGTCAGACTCCGGACTCCGGACTTCGCACTTGAGACTTCGCACTCCCGACTCCGGACCCCGGACTCCGGACTTCGCACTTCAGACTCCGGGCCGAGGAGTGCCGACTGCCGACTGCGCTCTGCCGACTGCTCTTTGCCGGCTCGAATGTGTTTTACAAACGATGGGGTGTGGCTTATATTGCCCGTTGAGGGGAAAGCCCGCGGCAGGCGGCGCGCACAGAGCGTGACCGGCGCCCGGTTCGGTCGGATCCGAGGGAGAGACGCCATGCGCAAAGTGTTGCTTTGGACGCTCACGGCCCTGGTGCTGGCCGCGGTGCCGTCTTTCGTTGCGGGAGCCGAGCAGTCCTTCAAGGAAGTCCGCAACCAGCTCAAGGAACGGCACAAGGCGGAACGCAAGGCGCTGAAGCTGAAACACAGGCTCTGGAAAGAATCGCTGAAACAACAGGACGTGCCCAAAGCGCAGCGGATCCAGATGAAGAACCAGCGGAAGCGTGAGGAACGCGAGCTGAAGAACCGGCAGCAGGACGAAATGCAGGACCTAAAGGACCGGGAGCGGATTCTCAAGGAGAGTGAGAAGCAGCTTTATCAGTGAGCGGGCGCGGCGTCGGGCTGGCGGGCAAGAGGGAGGCGTGAGATGAGAGCGATTCGCCTCTTCGGGATTCTGGCGGTGATGAGCGCGCTGGCGCTCCCGGCGCAACAGGATCAGGACGCCTCGCAACAGGGACCGCCGGAGGACCGGCGGCAGGAAAGAGAACGGGAAGAACGCCCGGCCCCGCGCCAGCAGGAACCGCCGCAGCGGCCGACGCTGGGCCCTCAGCCGGCTCCCACACTGCGCGGCGGGCCGCACAGCGCGACGATTATCGACGCGCGGCGGCTGATGAGCTCGCAGACGCGGGCGGGGACCAGCTCGAGC
>CAZKXX010000172.1:0-3981 GCA_964556705.1 uncultured Acidobacteriota bacterium | reverse complement strand
CTCGGCGAAGACATGACGCGCGAGGAAGGCAAGACGCTTCCCGAGGCGAAAGCCGAGGTCAAGCGCGCCATCAACATCTTTCGCTATTACGGCGGCGAAGGCGCGCGGCAGTTCAGCTACCAGATTCCCTCCGAACGCGAGAACGTTTTCTGCTACACGATGCGCAAGCCGCTGGGCGTGGTGGCGTTGATCACGCCGTGGAATTTCCCCAGCGCGATTCCCGCGTGGAAGATGGCGCCCGCGCTCGTGGCGGGAAACACGGTGGTCATCAAGCCGGCGTCGCTCGCGCCGCTCTCGGCCTACCGGCTCGTCGAGGCGCTCCACGAAGCGGGCATCCCGGCGGGCGCCATCAACTACATTACGGGCGGCGGCGGCGCGGTGGGCAATCCGATCCTCGAGCATCCCGCCGTGCGCGCCGTTTCCTTCACCGGCTCTTGTGAAGTCGGCGGCCAGCTCTACGAAAAGGTCACCAAGCGGCGCATCCGCGTGCAGCTCGAAATGGGCGGCAAGAATCCGACGATTGTTCTGAAGGACTCGGACCTCAACTACGCCGCCGACATTCTGGTGAACGGCGCGTTTTTCTCGACCGGCCAGAAGTGCACGGCGTGCAGCCGCGCCATCGTCGAGCGCGCCGCGTACGAGCCGCTGGTGGAAAAGCTTGTCGCGAAGACGAAAAAGCTCAAAGTCGGCAACGGCCTCGAGCCGGGCGTGGACATGGGGCCGGCGGTGGACGAAGGCCAGCTTGAAACCGATCTGAAATACATCGAGATCGCCAGGAAGGAAGGCGCGAAGCTGCTCTGCGGCGGCAATCGGCTGACCGGCGGAATCTACGACAAGGGCTACTTCGTCGAGCCGACGATTTTCACCGACGTCACGCCGGAGATGCGCATCGCGCAGGAAGAAGTCTTCGGGCCGGTGCT
Organism: uncultured Acidobacteriota bacterium; assembly: GCA_964556705.1. GTDB lineage: Bacteria > Acidobacteriota > Terriglobia > UBA7540 > UBA7540 > CAZKXX01. The sequence goes on along the minus strand of CAZKXX010000172.1, from coordinate 3,061 downwards.
GGCGCTGATGGTGGCCGAGGATTTCGACGACGCCATGCGTCTCGCGAACTGCGCGCGCTTCGGACTGTCAGCCTCGATCGTCACGCGAGATGTGACGCGCGTCCATCAGTTCATCAATCGCATCGAGGCCGGGCTCATCACCGTCAACCTGCCGACGGCGGGCGTGGAATACCAGTTGCCCTTCGGCGGGACGAAAGAATCGAGCTTCGGCATGCGCGAGCAGGGACCGCAGGCGATGGATTTCTACACGGAGACGCGAACGGTCTATCTGAAGTACACACAATAAGCAGAATTCAGAAGTCAGGAGTCAGAATCCAGAAGGTCAATGCTGCGCAGGCGCGCCGCCCATTCTGAGAGGAACCTCGATGAAAAAAACCCGCGCATTTCTCGCCAAGATGAAACTTCCTGAAGAAGACAATCACTCGCTCAAACCCAGCTCGAAGCGCTTCCCCGATGGCGGGCAGTGGCGGATCGAAATCCCGAGCGTCGAAGGGCCGCGTGTGTTCCGCGAAGTGCTGGCGGCGGCGAAGGAATTGAAGGTCCCGGTGCATCGCATCAGCCAGGGGAGCGGCATCCTGCTGCTCACGGACGCGGAAATCCGCGAGATGGCGAAAATCGGCGCGGACAACCGGATCGAAGTCTGCCTCTTCATCGGCCCGCGCGCGACGTTTGAGACCGGAGGGCAGACGGTCTCAACCGCCGGCAAAGTGATCGGCCTCCAGCACCGCGGCGCCGACCAGCTCGTTTACGCCCTCGAGGACGTGAAACGCGCCTGCGAGCTGGGCATTCGCAGCGTGCTGCCCGCCGACCTCGGACTCATCTGGGTGATGAACGAGATGAAGAAGCGCGGCGAGCTGCCGAAGAACCTGGTCATCAAAAGTTCGGTGACGCTGCCGGCGGCGAACCCGGCGACGGCGCGCCTGTTCGAGCAGGCGGGCGTGAACACGCTGAACATTCCCTGCGATCTTTCGCCCGCGCAGATCGGCGCCATCCGCCAGGCCGTGGATGTGCCGATCGACCTCTACATCGAAGTGCCGGACAACTTCGGCGGCTTCGTGCGCTACTACGAGATGCCCGCCATCGGCCGCGTGGCCGCGCCGGTCTATTTCAAGTTCGGGCTTCGCAACGCGCCGGATATTTATCCTTCCGGCCGGCACATCGAAGACCTGGCCGTCAACATGGGGCGCGAGCGCGTGCACCGCGCGAAGATCGCCGTGGACCTGATGGCCCGCTACGCGCCCGAAGCGAAGATGTCGCCGCTCGCGAGCAAAGACCTGGGGATTCCCGAAGCGTAGTTCGGGTTCGAATGAAGCAGGTCAGGTCCATCGCCATCAGCGTGAATGGACGCGTCAGGAAATTCCCTCCAGCACCGAGTTCGCCCAGATAAAGAACGCCACGTGCGGGCTCCAGTACTCGGTGGTGCGCCAGTCGAGCCTGTATTGCAGATCGAGGACGGGCTCGTCGCGGACGTTCCCTGCGATTCCGTTCATAATCCCGCCCGGAATCAGTCCCACAAAACGCGAGTGCGGATAGGGATTGCGCATGCCTTCGCCGGTCATCATGCAGGAGGCGAAGGGATTTGCGCCCAGAATCCACTCCAGCTGCCGGTAGGCGAGGTCCACGTACTCGCGCTTTCCGGTCAGCTTGTAGCTGAGGCCGAGCAGGAGCGCGTGGCTCGCCAGGTGGCAGTTCGCTCCCTGCCACCAGAACTGCTTGCGCACGGGATGGAAGTAACGGTAAGTGAGCCGGCCGCCCAGCGGCCGGTAAGTTTCCGGCGTGGGAGATCCGATGAAAACGCCGAGAGGAATGATGCGATACGCATTCCTCGCCGACATTGGAAGAGCGTACTCGTCCAGATAAAGGCGGACGGCGTCGAGCCATTTCTGCCGGTCTTTCGCTTCCGGAAAGGCCGCGTGCAGTTCCAATAGCGCCATCGGCGGCACTGCCGAATCCACGATGTCCATGAACGGTTCTTCGCCGTTCATCCAGAAGCCGCGAATCCGGCGCTGGTCGGCGATAAAGGTTGTGTTTTGCATTTCGAGCAGGCGGCGTCCCAGCAATTCCGCGTGGTTGCGGTATTCGCTCGCGCGCGTCGCGCGGAAAAGCTCGCATGCGGCCATCGCCCACCACGCCGTCTCGCTGGTCGAGCTGGGAGCCTCGTAAGCCTTCCAGGCGCGCGCACCCGCCGCGAGGCATTGCCCGGCATAGGCTGAATCGGAAGCCGCGTAACACTGCCCGACGAGCCCCTGCAAGGTTGCGAAAATCGCGCCGACTTCGCCGGGCTTTTCCGTGTTGATGTACCGGTCGTCCGCTGTGCCGATGACGTTGTCGGTCCAATGATTGTCGCTGTTATCCCCGTTCACGCCTCCCGCGGCGTCGTGCCAGATCTTGCCGTCGCGGTCCTGCATCTTGAGAAAGTAGCGGTTCCCGTAGCGGACCTCTTCCAGAATCTGCTCGCGCTTGGGATCGGCGGGACGAGGCTCCGGATTATTACGGTAGAGATTGAGCAGCGCGACGCCGTTGAGCATGGTGACGGACATCCACTTGCGCAGGTCGCCGGCGTCGTGCCAGCCCCCGACCACGTCCACGTGCTCGCCGGTGTCGCGCCGGCGCGCGTCATCGAGATGGCAGGCGGGATGAACGCCCGGCACTTCCACGCCACAGCGCTGGTAGCGGTAATAGCCGAACGCCTTGTTCATCGCGCGGCGCCAGACCTCGTCGTGAATGGCAAATTGCACGGAGTATTCGCCACCGACCGTCACCTGATAAAGCGCGGGGCGGTCGAGGTCGGTGAAATCGCCGGTGAGACAGGGGCCGAAATCCGAGCGCGCTTCGGTGAGGTCGCGCCGGAGGGGCACCTCGAGGTCCCCGACGTCGCGCACCACGAACTCCTTGGGCGGCGAAGGGCCGGTGAGCCGGACCACAAATTGCTTTTTGCCGACGCGCGGCCGGAACCCGAGATGATTGAGCGTGATTGTGGGCCACGGCGGCGCCGTCATCTCTTCGACGGGCTCCACCACCGGCGGACCCTCCTGCGCGCGCGCCGCCAGCGGCAGCGCGG
>CAZKXX010000171.1:0-4245 GCA_964556705.1 uncultured Acidobacteriota bacterium | reverse complement strand
TCTCCTCGAAATCGCCGGCAGCGCTCCGGACGACCTGCGCGGCGACGCCATCCGGGCGCTAGGGCAATTCAAAGACCCGCGCGCCGGCCAGGCGTTGTTTGAATACCTGCGTTCGCCGCGCGCCCCCGACCGGGTGAGTGCCGTGCTGGGGCTGCGCAACCTGGGCGTGCGCGATGTCGTTCCCGCCCTTCTCGCCATGTTCAACGACCCGGACCCGCAGGTCCGCCAAGTGACTCACTTCGCGCTGCTTAGCCTGACCGGGCAGAAAATCGAGCTCTCCGCGGACGCGGGCAAAGAAGAACTCGCCCGCGTCGCCGCCCGATGGAAGGCGTGGTGGCAGGACAACGCGGGGTTTACTCCCCTCGTCCCGCCCCCCTGCCGTGACTGGTGACCGAGGAAGCCCGCGGCCGCCCGGCGCATCTAATTAAATGAGGGCGAATCTCAACCCGGGCCGAAGGGGAGGACAAACCAGTTGCGCCGTTCCGCACTTCGCGGCACAATAGACTGTAGTCCCCTGCGAGGCGGCGCCGAAGCAGCGTCCTCGGCCGCAGGCGGCGGACCGACTTCTGCTGCGCGAGACCAGGACGAGGCCGGAGGCCCATCGGGCTTTGAAACGGAGCGGCCGGAATCCCGACTTTCCGGCCTGAACAACGCCGAGGCATCTTTGCAGCCGAAACTGCATTCCATTTCCTGCGTCCCTCTCCCTGATGACAAGTTCCATGACCATTGCGGCGTCTTCGCCGTTTATGGCCATCCGGAGGCGGCCAAGCTCGCCTATCTGGGCCTCTACGCGCTCCAGCATCGCGGGCAGGAGAGCGCCGGAATCGTTTCGAGTGACGGAAAGCGGCTGGCCGGTCACAAGGGAATGGGCCACGTGGCCGAAGTCTTCACCGAGGAAGTCATCAACAACCTGACGGGGCGGCTGGCGATCGGCCACACGCGTTATTCCACCGCCGGGGATACGAACCTCAAGAACGCGCAGCCCATCACCGTGAGCTGCCAGAAGGGCGAGGTGGCGCTGGCCCACAACGGCAACCTCGTCAACGCTCCCGGCATTCGCCGGGAACTGGAAGCGCGCGGCGACATTTTCCAGACCACCAGCGACAGTGAAGTTATCCTGCATTATTTCGCGCGCTCGAAGCAGACGGGCGTCCCCGAATCGCTGGCCGACGCGCTCGACAAAGTGGTGGGCGCCTACTCGCTCGTCGTGCTGCTGAAAGACTGCGTCCTCGGCATCCGCGACCCGCGGGGATTCCGTCCGCTGGTTCTGGGAAAACTCGACGACGCTTACGTACTGGCTTCGGAGACCTGCGCGTTCGACCTCATCAACGCCACGCCCCTGCGCGAAGTCGAGCCGGGTGAAATGGTCCTCCTCGACAGCCAGGGCGTGACTTCGCTGCGTTTCGCTCCTCCCGCGCAGCCCGCGCAGTGCATCTTCGAGCATGTCTATTTTTCGCGGCCGGACAGCGTCGTCTTTGGGAGGCCGGTCCAGACCAGCCGCGAAATGCTGGGCCGCCTGCTCGCCCGCGAGCATCCCGTCGAAGCGGACCTCATTGTGCCGGTGCCGGACTCCGGCGTTTCGGCCGCCATCGGCTTTTCCGACGAGTCGGGAATTCCGGTCAAATTCGGCCTGATCCGGAACCATTACGTGGGGCGGACGTTCATCGAGCCCAGCCAGGCGATTCGCGACTTCGGCGTCAAGCTCAAGCTGAATCCCGTGCGCAGCCTGCTGGAAGGCAAGCGCGTCGTGCTGGTGGACGACTCGATTATCCGCGGAACAACCAGCCGCAAGATTGTGCGCATCGTAAGAGAGGCCGGAGCGAAGGAAGTGCACATGCGCATCAGTTGTCCGCCCACCATTTCGCCGTGCTATTACGGCATCGATACGCCCACGAAGAAGGAGCTCATCGCTTCCACGCACAACGTGGAGGAAATCCGCCAGTATATCGGCGCGGACAGCCTCGGGTATCTTTCCCTGGAGGGGCTGCGCCAGGCCGTCGGGGACTCGGAAGGCCGCTATTGCCTGGCCTGCTACACCGCCTGCTACCCCACCGCCGTTCAGGAACCGCTGATCGCTTTGCGCAATCGAGACTGACGACCATGGATTTACCCGAACTGAAGCCTGACGAGAGCCGTCCCGTCGCCGAACCGGAAGCCGCGCCGCGCGAGCGCCGCCGGCGCGACGCCGGCGTGGGGGATATGTTCCGCTCGCTCCTGGTGGTCCTGGTCGGCGTGCTGCTCTTTCGCACCTTCGTCGCCGAAGCCACCGTCATCCCCACCGGTTCGATGGAGAAGACGATCCTGATCGGCGACCACGTTTTCCTCAACAAACTCCTCTACGGCCCGCGCCTGCCTTACACGGAAGTGCGCCTTCCGCCGTTGAGAACGGTGCAGCGCGGAGAGATTGCGGCTTTCCGCTACCCGCGGAACCCGTCGGTGATGTACGTCAAGCGCATCGTGGCGGTCGGCGGCGACCTCGTGCGGATCGAAGGCAAGCGGGTGTGGCTGAACGGAAAGTTGCTGGACGAGCCCTACGTGCAATTCCAGGACGAACGCCTTATGACCTTGCGGGACGAGTTCCCGCCTCCGCACGACCGGCTCTCGACCTTCCCGGCGTATCAGGGGCTGGACCCGCACTGGGCGCGCGAGCTTCGCCGTTACGTCGAACCGGGCGGCCTGCGCGTGCCCGAAGGCCATCTGTTCGTGATGGGCGACAACCGCGACAATTCGCAGGACAGCCGCTTCTGGGGCTTCGTTCCGGAAGAAAACGTGGTGGGCGAGCCGCTGTTCGTTTACTGGTCCTACGACGCGCCGAGCGCCGACTGGACGAGCGAAGACCTGAAGGAGCGCATGAAGTTCGACCTTTCGATTGTGGGAAATTTCCTCCGCAGGACGCGATGGTCGCGGACCGGGAAGACCTTCTGAAATTGCCTTCGCCCGGCCCGGAAGCCAGGACGCGGCCGGCTGACCCTCTCTGATGCGCTACCGCGACGCGGGCGTGGACATTGACGCCGCCGGCCGGGCCAAAGCCCGGATCAAAAAACTCGCCAAACTCACTTTCACCCCACGCGTCCTGAGCGACGTGGGCGCCTTCGGCGGCTTCTTCTCGCTGCGCGGATTGCCGCGCGACGCCGTCCTGATTTCGTCCATGGACGGCGTGGGGACGAAACTCAAAATCGCCTTCGCGCTCGACCGCCATTCGACGGTCGGCGAGGACATCGTCAACCACTGCGTGAACGACATCCTCGTGCACGGAGCGCGGCCGCTCTTTTTCCTGGACTATCTGGCGACGGGAAAGCTGAGCCCGCCGGCGGTGACGGAAATCGTTTCGGGGCTGGCGCGCGCCTGCCGCGCCGCCGGCTGCGCGCTCATCGGCGGCGAGACGGCGGAGATGCCGGGATTCTATCCGCCCGGCGAATACGACCTCGCGGGCTGCATCGTCGGCTGGGTGCGCCGCCGGGAAATCCTGGACGGCCGCCGCATCCGCCCGGGCGACGTGATTCTGGGCGTGGCTTCAAGCGGCCTGCACACGAACGGCTACTCGCTGGCGCGCAAGGTTCTGATCGAGCGCGAAGGGATGAGCCTGACGAAGCGCGTCCCGGAGCTCGGCCGTCCGCTCGGCGACGCGCTCCTCGCCCCGCATCGCTGCTACCTGCGGACCCTCGCGCCGCTTCTTGAGAAAGGCTGGATCTCCGCGCTCGTCCACGTGACCGGCGGGGGGATTACGGAGAACACGCCGCGCGTGCTGCCCGCCGGCTGCCGCGCGGAGGTCCGCCTCGGCTCCTGGCCCGTACCGCCGGTTTTTGAGCTGATTCGCCGCCTCGGCCGCGTTCCCGAAGGCGACATGCTGCGCACGTTCAACATGGGCGTCGGGATGCTCGCCATTGTCCCGCCGCGTTACGCGGACCGCGTGACCGGCGCGCTGAGGAGGAAGCGGGAAAAGTTCTGGATCGTCGGCCGTATCGCGCGCGGCCGTCCATCTGTGAAATACTTGCGCGCCTAACCCGAAGCCCTCGCGGCGAATCGCGCTCCCGGCATTCGCCACCTTCCCCGCCGGCCGTGCGCCGCAGGCGCGCGCGGCGGCCGGGGACTTCGAGCGTGCATCATGAAGAAAATCGGTATTCTCCTTTCCGGGCGCGGCTCGAATTTCGAGGCCATCGCGCGAAACGTGCAGGCGGGAAAGATTCCCGCCGAAATCGCGGTCGTCATCAGCAATAAGGAGGACGCCCCCGGGCTCGCGCGGGC
>CAZKXX010000170.1:0-4248 GCA_964556705.1 uncultured Acidobacteriota bacterium | reverse complement strand
TGCCGAGGTGTAAACAATCGGCCGCCCCGTCTTCAGGTGCTCTTCGCCGAGCTGCTGGATGATTTCCGTTCCCGAGGCAGGAACGTTGCCGAGTGTCTTGCGCCCGATGGCGGCCTCAAACTTTTCCATCACCTCGGGCGGGAATCCGTGCGGATAGGTTGGAAACGCGCGTTCGAGCACGATCCCGGCCATCTCCCAGTGGCCCGCGGTCGTATCCTTGCCGGGCGAAAGCAGCGCCGCCTTGCCGTAGGCGCCCGCCGGCTCGCGCACAGGAACGAGTCCGGAAAGTGGCCGGATGTTCGCGAGGCCGAGTTTCAGCAGGTTCGGGACGTGAAGCGGGTAGCTCTCCGCGATGTGCCCGAGCGTGTCGCGGCCTTCGTCCCCGTAATCGGCGGCGTCGGGCATCGCGCCGATGCCGACGCTATCCAGGACAATGAGAATGACGCGTTCAAAAGGAGAAATCATAGGCGACAGATGATCCCACGCCGGACGGAAGCCCAAGGGACCCGGCCCCCGCGAATTGCCGGCGAACACCGCGCCTAAACGCGGCGGCGGGAGAGCAGGAGCTCTTCCGGCGTGAGCTTTATGGCCTGCGCGCCCGGCCGCAAAACGCCGAATTCGCTGGTGTTCTGGAGCGCCACATCGCCGTAACTTCTGGCCTTAAGGTCGTAAACTTCGCAGGTGTCGAACGGCCTTGAGTAAATGTGCAACGTGACGGCGCGGGAACCGAACTGCGGCAGGTTCAGCACCTGATGGATGGGTTCGGCGGGGTCCACTTCCTGCGGCGTTTCGGTGTCAATCTGGAATTGTGTGCTCGATTCCAGCTCGCAAAAGCCGGTTGCGGGGTCTTTGCGGATCATCCGGAAGTTGTGGACCATCACCTTGCCGAGGGCCATGGCCATCCAGCAGCGCTGGTCGCGGTGATTGTGGATGGCGCTCTTCTGGCCGCTTTCCCAGCAGATGGCAATCAGTTCAAACACCTCGGTGCGGTGAATCAGATTCCGCGTGTAACGCTCGGAGGAAAAATAAAGGTAAGGCGAGAGGCTGGCGAACTCCACGCGATTCCGGCGCAGGAAATCGAGCACGCCCGCGTCGGTGAACTCGCTCTCGGGAATCGAAGAGAGGCGTTCGGCAAATTCCTGAATCGTAACCATGTTCAGCAAAAGAGTCTGAAAGTTAATGTGCCGGGGGCCCGAATAGCCTCCCGCTCTGCATCATCCGCGAAATCTGCGGATTCCCTCCGCCCTTCACGGCTCGGCCCGCTCGAAGATGAGAAAATACTGGTATTCGAGCAGGTCCAGGTCTTCGACCAGCCGGAAGCCCGCCGCTTCGATCTCCCGAATGCACTCCCGCTTTTCGATTTTCATTTCCACCGGCGGACCCAGCGGCAGTTCGCGCTTGTGGAAGTCAATGTTGACGAGCCGCCCGCCCGGCCGCAGCGCGCGGAGTAGATAGGGATAATACGCGGCGCGGTTTTCGATGTGATGGAGAACGTTGCAGATGAAAATCAGGTCCACGGAGCGCGAGCCCAGTTTCGGGTCGTCCGGGTCGGAAAGAATCGTCTCGATGTTCTGGAGACCTTCCTCTTCCGCGCGCCGCTCGATCTGCGCGAGCATGTCCTTTTCCACATCCAGCGCGTAAACCTTCCCGGCCGACCCGACCTCCTGGGCGAGGCGCAGAGTGAAATACCCTGAGCCCGCTCCCAGGTCCGCGACTTCCTCCCCGGGATGGACGTTCAGCATCTGCACCACGCGGTCGGGCTGCTGCCAGGCTTCGCGCGAGGGGTCCTCGAGCGCGCGGATGTAGCCTTCGTTCGACTCGTGCGCGTGCGCGCCGTGCCGATGCCCCTCCTGGCCGAGGGTCGCGGGGACAATCGCGCAACAAACGGCCACGAGCCAGGCGGCCCCGCGGTTCGGTTTCAACATATCCACTCTCTCATTCGATGCTTCCCTGAGTGACCTGGAGAACGGTCATCATACACGCTGAGCGGCACATCGGGGAAGCGGCTTGCGAGGTCTGCGCGCTCCTCCCCTGCTACCAGCTTGTTGTGGGAGCAACTCGCGCAGTGCTAGCATGAACCTTCTCGCGCGCTACACGGCATCATGAGAACTTTGCCGAAACTTCGCTGGCTGGTGGTGGCGGCAGTCGCCCTCGCCGGGATCTTCTTCTGCGCGCCGCGCAGTTCGGCGTCGGAAGAGCTGGAAGCGATCCTTCGCGAAGTCCAGGGGCACCTCGAAAACGGGAACCTGACCGCGGCCAGGGCGCAGCTCGAGGAGGCCGCGCGCCGCTTCCCCGACGACCCGACCGTGCAGAACTTCACCGGAGTCGCGGCGGTCCAGGAAGGCCGGCCCGCGGCCGCCGAGGCGCACTTTCGAAAGGCGTTGGAACTCTCGCCTCGATACGAGGGCGCGTATCTCAATCTCGGCCGGCTGCTTCTTGAAACTGCCGGCGGCGACGAAGGGAAGCTGGAACAGGCGCAGGAGGTCTATCGCACCCTGCTGCGGGTGAATCCGGGCAGCCTGGAGGCGAAGTATCAGCTCGCCTTCATTTCGGCACGCCGGCGGGATTTTGCGGCCTCGCAGCGTTTTCTCGATTTGATTCCCTCCTCGCATCGCGACCGCGCGCAGGTGCTCGCCTTGGCTTGTCTCAACCAGACGGCGCTCGGGTACGAAGCCGAAGCGCGCGAAGCCGCGCTCGCACTCGGTCTGAGCGCTGATTTGAACGAAGTGGACGTTCTGTGGCTTGTTCCGCTGCTCGTCGAACAGAAGGCGGAGGACCGGGCCATCGAGCTGCTCGAGGCGCTGGACCGGAGGCGGCTGGCGGGTTTCGACACGCTCTTCGAACTCGGCCGGTTGTACCACGGCAGGCAGCTGCTCCCGCAGGCGCGCGCCGTTCTGCTCAAGGCCGCTGAAGCGCGCCCGAATGATGTGACGGTGCTCGCGGAACTGGCGCGCGTGGCCGAGGCGCAGAAAGACTATCCCAGCGCACTCAGCTTTCTCGCCCACGCCCGCGACCTCGAGCCGAAGAACGCCGCGCTGCATTTTTCTTTCGGCCTCGTCTCCCTGCACATGAACCTGGTGATCGAAGCCTCGCAATCGCTCGACCGCGCGGTGGCGCTCGACCCGGAAAATCCCCAGTATAACTTCCTGCGCGGCGTGGTGGCCGTGCAGCGCACCCAGTACCGTGACGCGGTGCGGTTTTTCGAGAAGTACGGCCGACTCCGCCCCGATGATCTGGGCGCGCGCCTGGCGCTCGGCGCGGCGTACTTCTACAGCCACGAACGCGAGGCCGCGCTCCGCGAGCTGAACGAATGCGCCAAAGTTCCGCAGACGGCCGCCGGGGCGCACTACTTCCTCGCGCGCCTGGCCAACCAGATGGGGGAACTGGCGAAGGCGGAAGAGCATCTCCAGGAAGCGCTCCGCCAAGCTCCCAACTTTTCGGACGCCTACGCGGAGTTGGGGCTGCTTCACCTGAAGCAACGAAATTTCGAGCAAGCCGAAGAAGCTTTAATGAAAGCCCTCGACCTCGACCCCGAAAGTTATCAGGCTCACCTCTACCTGACGCAGCTTTTCAGCCGCACGCGCGACCCGCGCGCCGGGGCGCAAAGCAAGGCTTTCGATGATTTGAAGAAACGCCGGGCCGAAAAGGTCAAAGAGTTTTACCGCATGGTGGAAGTCCGTCCGCAGGGCTTTTAGCGGCTCGGAGCGTCCGCCCGGGCCATCTTCACCCCGACGGGTTACAGGAGGTCTCCCCTTTCGTTTTCGCAGGCTTCTTGCTGTCCGTAAACGTTTCTAAACCGCTTGACTTCGGTCAAATCGAGTGCTACGGAATTGTCCATCAGAGATTGTCGGGGTTTTACAAGTGTCAGGCACAAGTTCCGCTTACGAGCCCGACTGGATCCGCACTCATTTCTTGTCAAGGTCGTGCGGCATGTCAGTACGGAGTGTCGCGAGAGCAACGCTGCGGGCCTGAGGCTCCGGAGAGAGCTCCCGCCCGGTGAATGGCCTTTGTTCACGTTGGGTGAATTGGACGAACGCGGAGGTCAAAATGACGACCGCAAGTCTGTGCAGATGTCTCTCTGCGCTCCTCCTGGCCTGCCTCATCCCGGCCTGGGGACTCGCGCAGAGTTTTACGGCAACAATCAGCGGAACGGTGTCCGATCCCACGGGCGCGGTGGTTCCCAATGCAGAAGTCACTTTGACGCACGTGGCGACGGGAACCGAGTCGCGCGTCAGGACGGGTACTGAC
>CAZKXX010000169.1:0-4251 GCA_964556705.1 uncultured Acidobacteriota bacterium | reverse complement strand
GAGGTTCAGCAGCATCGAGGTGACGGCCGCGCCGACGGCGAGCGAGACCAGCGCCACGAGCGCCTGCGGCCGCTTCACCGTGAGCGCGCGCAGCCAGAGCCGCGCGAAGAGCGAACCTCGGGCCAGGGGTCGCGAAAAGCGAAAACCGAAAAGCGAAAATCGGGCTGTGCGCTCGGCGCCTTTCGCTTTTCGCTTTTCGATTTTCGTCTCAGGGATGTTTTCCACTTTCAATCCTCATTCACCGTGTCGCGCACCACTACTCCCCGTGCAGCACCGCGGAGGGCGAAAGCCGCAGTCCGCGCGCCAGCGGCCAGGCGCTGCCCGCGAGCGTCACGGCCAGCGCCATCGCCACGGCAATCGGCAGCAGGATCCAGTGCGTCTCGACCGGCAAGCCGAAAACGACGTGGCCCAGCCGTTGCGCGAGCACGGTGCCCGCGAAATATCCGGCCACTCCGCCCAGCGCGCCGATCGTTCCCGCCTCGAGAAGAAAGAGCGCGGCAACACGCGCGTCCGTCGCGCCAAGCGACTTGAGCAGACCGATTTCCGTCCGCCGCTCGAGCACCGCAGCGAGCATCATGGAGGCCACCGCCAGCGCCGCCGTCACGAGCGCCGCGGCAGCCAGCGTCGCCATGACCACGGCGACGCGGCTGAGAATGGCGCCCTCCGTCTCCGCAATGCGGAACACCGGGCGCGCTTCCGAACCGGGAATCACCTGCTCGATCTGATAAGCGATCGAGCTGATGTAGGGGGTGCAGTACCAGCGGTCGAATTCCTCCGGCGTCATCCGGGTGACGTCGGCGCGCGCAAAGTCGTCTTCGGGTTTGGTGAGCGCGCTGATTTTGATGCGCCGGATTTTCCCTTCCACGCCCGCCAGGCGCTGCGCGGCCACGAGTGGAATGTAGACGAGCTCTTCTTCCGGCCCGCCCGTCTCGAGCACACCACGCACAGTGAGCGAAATTTGAGTCGCAGGATCGCGAGCGAGCGCGACGTCGAAAGTGACTCCGGGTTCGGCGCGCGTTGCTTCGGCCGCGCGCCGGCCCACGAGCGCGCCGCTTTCATCGCTATCGTCGGGCCACGCGCCCACGACCTGCCACGCCGGGTAAAGTTCGCGCACCCCGGTGCGGAAGGTTTCGTTCTTCTCCACCTGAATTGTTTTCGAGAACCACGTACCGACGAGCGTGACGTCGCGGCCGGCGGCGCGCGCGCGGAGGTCGAGAAACGGCGCGAAGCCCAGAATGTTGTGCTTCCAGAAAATCCGCTTCAGCTTGGCGAGGTTTTCTTCGTCGAGCAACGCGCCGGAGGAAACAGCAGCCGGCTCCGCGCCGCCCAGCGCGAGCGGCAGCGTTTCAGCGGCGGGAGTCACCGTGAGGTTCGCGCCGAAGGAGCGCAGCTCGCGGCCGACCTTGTCGCCGACGTCGAGCGCCAGCGTCGCGACCGCGGTGGCCACGGAAATCCCCAGCGTCACCGCGGCGAGGCTCAGCAGCTTCCGGCGGCGGCGCGTGAGGGAGCGAAGCACGATGCGGCTCAGCATGTCGCTACCTGAAAACTTGCGCGGCTTCGACCAGATCGCTTTCGGCGAGAATCACCGCGCCGTCTTCCACGCGGAACGGCACGGCGATGGGATTGCAGCCGCCTTCCATGCCGATGGTCGGAGGATGAATCGCCGCGGCGCAGTGCGCGCAGATGACGTTCGCGCGGTCCTGGTAGTAGCCCTGCGTCCCGCAAATGAGGCAGGCGTCGAGTCCCACGCGCACGGTCTCGGAAGAATCGAGGAGCGCGATGAAGCGCACCGGAGTCCCGTCCGCTTCGACGACAAAGCGGTGCAGGTTGCGGTCCGCGAGCCGTTCGACCGGAATTCGCACTTCGCCGTTCATGATTTCGACCGGCTCGGGCGGCGAAAGCGCGCGCGCGGCGCGTGAGGCGAAAAATTCCGCGCTGATGAGCAGCACGATGACGGCGCCGGTCGCCGTCGCCGCGAGTTTCCAGAACCGCTGGCGTTTCTGTTCGGCGAGAAGCTTGCGCCGCTCGGCGGGAGTCAACTGCGCGCCGTCGGGCAGCGCGGCGGCGGCCGGCGCGCGACCGCCCAGCACCAGCAGCGTCGCCAGCGCCACCACGAAAATGAAAAAGAACGCGTCGTTGTTGACGATGGGCCCGACAATCGCCATGGCGCGCGGCCCGGAAGGAATCACCATGGCTTCGGAAAGCTCGTGAATTCCCGTGATGAACAACTGCACCGCAACCACGGCGAGCACGACAGTGGTGATCGAGAAGAACCGGCCCAGGTGGACGCGCAGCGTGCCCTGGAAAAACGCGATGCCCAGCCCGATGGCGAGCGCCAGGCCGATGACGCTGCCGATAATCATCAGGAGCTGCTCGGTGCGGATCGAGACGGCGGTGAGAAAGAGAATCGTTTCGACGCCCTCGCGGAAAATCATCAGGAAGACGAAGAGAAAAAGGCCGGCGGCGGCGGCGCGCGAAGGCCGCGCCGAAATTTCCGTCAGCTTGCTCTCGATTTCCTGCTTCATCCGCTTGCCGGTCTTCCACATCCAGTAAACGAGCGAGCCGACGAACACCGAGCCGACGAGCAGCAGCCAGCCTTCAAACGCTTCTTCATTGAATTCCAGCCGCGCCAGCACGACGGCCCCGGCGATGCTTGCCACGACGGCCGCGCCCACCGCCCACCAGACGACGGGACTCCAGTTCGCGCGGCCCGTCTTGCGGAGATAGCTGAGGACAATGCCGATGACGAGCGCCGCCTCGACGCCCTCGCGAAGAGTGATGACCAGAGATTGAAACATTCAGGAATTGGCCCGTTGTCAGCGCTTGCGATGCTGCAATTCTGCTTCAAAAACATGTTAAGGTCTGAGGCAGAATGTGTCAATCGAGGGCGCGGAAAGCGAGAGGCCCGGTGCGCGTTCGGAGTGCTGTCCTGCAAAGGTTCAGCGCGTGGCCGCCACCGATCCGGAATGTCGAAGCGCCGCGTGAAGGCCGCGGGAAACGAGCGCGTCAAACTCCGGCAACTCGACGGCAACCGCCGCGGGAAGGGATTTCATTGCAGCGAGGACGGTGGCGGATTCGGCCACGACCGGCGAGAGCCAGCGCGGAGCTTCGCCTGCGTCCACGATTCCCGCCGACTTGACAACGCCGTCGAGCAGCCGCGTCAGCGCCGCCGCGCGTTCCGCCGGCGAAGCCGGTGCGCCTCCGCCAAGACCGCGCCAGACCAGCTCCCAGGTGTTTACGTCCTTGCCGGAAACGTGTTCGGCGAGGCGTCGCGGATAAATCACCAGCTTCTCTTCCAGTTCGCGCAAACCCTTCTGGAGACTCGCGGGCAGCACGGGCACACGGCGCGGCAGGCACTCGCGCAGTTCGAGCGTGCTGGCCGGGCCTTCTTTTTCAAGGAAGGCCGCGACCTCGTGCGCCGCGTTGGAAAGCTTCCCGGCGCGCCAGAGGTGCTCGGGGCACGGTGCGAGCGCGGCAACCACCGGCCACAGTCGGCGCGCGACGAGCGTCAAGCGATTGCGGAAAAGTTTGACGCAGGCGAAGTGTTCCGCTTCGGTGAGCGTCTTGGCCCAGGTCCACGCCGCGCCCACACCCGGTGAAGCGAGCGTCATGCGCGGCACGGCGACGCCCGCGGCCGCTTCCTGAAGGCTGGGAAGTTCCGTGCCGCCCCAGAGCATAACCAGGCCGCGCACTCGAACGAAGGCCGCGGCGGCGCGCGCATCCGCCCGAGGAGTTGCCGGCGCAAGACCGAGGTGCGCCGAAAGCGCGTCGGCAAACTCCGCAGGGAGACTCGACAGTTGGTACTTGGGAATCATGGCCGGACTTCGGGAGCGTCGCGCCACTCGCGCCCGGCGCGCTCAGCGGCCGGCGGTCTGGGCCGGCGCGGGCAGAAACTCGAACGAGTCAATCATCTTCTTGAGGACGGCCTGATGGAATTCGTGGGTTTCCGCCGCCGTCAAGCCGATCAAGCCGAAGAGCGTGTTGTCGCGCGCCACGTGGACCGAGATGCCGTGCCACTCGATTCCGTCCATGACGCCCGTGAAGGTGCGGCGGACAGCGGGCCGGCCGTCGAGCGTCATTGTCGCTCGCGAAAGCTGCCGGTACTCCTGATACGACTGCCGCAGAAGTTTCTCCACTTCCTCGCTTTCGATGTTGGGCTCGCCGCTCCACACCTGGCGGTCCACGACCATGACCGTGGTTTCATCCTGGGTGCCCAGCGCCGCGATGGCGCGGCCCGTGGCGCGCGCCACG
>CAZKXX010000168.1:1309-4405 GCA_964556705.1 uncultured Acidobacteriota bacterium | reverse complement strand
CTGCAAAGAGGCCCACGGCAATACCTGACAGAAGCTTCACGCCGGTCCAGACCGCGCCGGAATCCGAATCCAAGAGCCCGTGGAGTGCCAGGAGGAGTGAGACGCTCCCGGTCAGCAAAGCCAGTCCTCCAATCATCCCCTTGAGCAGCATGGGTGCCTCTCCTTTCGAGTGGACTTCCTCGAGAAAAGCGCGTGCCACCAGTTCGGCGCTGCCGAAGCGCGCGACGGCTTTGCGCTCGGCTTCCTCCGGTGTAGCACCTTCCGAGCAAAGGCGCTCAGCCGATTCCTCCAAGTGGTCGCGAACTTCATCGAGGATTCGCTCGGTTTCGAAGCTCGAGCAGCGGAGTTCGGCGCGCAGGCGGAGCAGAAACACTTCCAGCGGGCTCCGAGCCTTCATGGCGAGCCCCCGACCACCGCGGCCACGGCCGTCGAGAACGCCCGCCAGCCCTGCCGCTGGTGGAGGAGGGCGCGCCGGCCCTTGCGCGTCAGGCTGTAAACGCGTCGTCGGCGCCCGCCAACCTCCGCCCAGCGGCTCGCGAGGAGGTTTTCCTGTTCGAGCCGATGCAGCGCCGGATAGACCGTGCCCTCGGGAAGGTCGAATGCTCCGCGGCTTCGCGCCCTCAGCGCCTCGATGATCGAGTAGCCGTGCGCCCGACCGCCCTCCAGCGTCGCCAGGATCAGCAAATCCAGATGCCCCTTGAGCGCCTCGCCCTTCATACCTAGCCATTCTAGGTATCAGGCGCCGGATGTCAAGTCTTTTTTGAGGCCCGGCATCTCCCACCTCCTCAGAACGGTGGGACGGCCTGCGCACAATTCAACGATCGGCTGGAAGCGGCGGCCTCGGCGAACGGGAAAGCCTTTCGAAGTGCTGGCGGACGCGGTAGTCTGTCGGAGCCAGATCGCGCGCCTTCCGGTACGATTCCAGCGCGGCTCGCCGCTCGCCCTTTTCTTCCAAAGCCATGCCCAGTCCGACGTGCGCGTTGGCATCCGCGGGCTTCAGGCGCACGGCCTCCCGAAATGCGACGACGGCCGACTCGAGTTCTCCCTTTTTGACGAACAGGGTTCCGAGAAAATACTGGACGATGAAGGAGGCCGGATTCAACTCGGACGCTTCGCGGCACTCCGCGATCGCCGCGTCGAGGTCTCCGCTCTCCGCGAGCGCTCGGGAAAGGTTGTAATGGGCGTCGGCGAGGTCGGGGTCGAGGCGCAGCGCTTCCCGGGAGGCGGCGATGGCGCCCTCCACGTCGCCCGAGTTGAACAAGGCCATCCCCAGGCCCAGGTGGGCCTCCACAAGGTCGGGATCCAGGCGAAGCGCTTCCCGGTAGGCGTCCACCGCGGCCCGCGACTGTCCGTTTTCGTCGAGCGCGGCTCCGAGGTTGACGTAGGCCGCGGCAAAGTCCGGCTTCAGGTTCAGCGCCTGCCGATAAAATTCGATAGCTCCTTCCAGGTCTCCCTTCTGTGTTAGCGCGTTGCCGAGGTTGTAGCGGGCGTCGGCCATCCCGGGACTCAGCCGCAATGCTTCGTGAAACTCGGCGATGGCCGCGTCCGTCTCGCCGTGGTCGAGCAGAGCGACGCCGAGATTGAGACGGATGGCCGCGTCCTCGGGCGAGAGTCGCAGCGCCCGGCGATACGACGCAATCGCCGCTTCAAGATCGCCTTTTCCGGCGAGCGCCAGGCCGAGATTGTAGTGCGCGATGGTGCGGTGGTCTTCGAGACGCAGCGCGGCACGGTACTCGGCAATCGCGGCGTCGAGTGCACCCGTCGCCGCGAGCGCCACGCCAAGATTGATGTGAGCCTCGACGTGATCGGGCTCCAGCTCCAGTGCGGCGCGCAGCTCTCGGATGGCCTCGGCGAGGCGTTTGTTGTGGAAATGCTCCAGACCGCGCGCAATGTGGTCCTGAGCACGCCGTCGCGCCGAATCGACGGCCGGCCGAGACAGCGGATCCTGGGAAGAGCGCAACGTTCCTGCAGCAAGGCACGCGACAAAAAGAACTGCGATTGCCGTTTTCATGCGAGCCCGCCTGCCTGGATCCTTCATGACCGGCTCGATTCCGCCACTCGGTTCGTGGTGAAGGTCAATTCTAGTCCTGTTCAAGGCGAAAGTCAGTCCGGCGATTGCACAAGAAAGGACCGCGTGCTCACAGACGTGCCGGCCGGCAAATTCCTCGGCGCGCCGAAAACATCCTCTGGTATAAGTACTCGTCCCGGAGTCCCGGTGGAGCGAAACCTGTCCGCATGCGCGGATGCCATGCGGCAGCCCGGGCCGGGAAGGATTCTGCGAGCCCGGAGAGGAAAACAGCCGCATCCTTGGAGACAATCCTCATGAGAAACCTGATTCGATTCGTCATCGCTTTCATCCTGCTGGCGAGCGCAGCCGCCCTCCACGCCAAACGGCCCATCACCTTCGACGACCTCGCGAAGGTCGAGCGGATTTCCGAGCCTCAGGTCTCGCCCGACGGCCGCTGGGTGGCCTACGTCCGCGGCGTAGTGGACCTGGAAGCCAGCCGCACGGTGCGGAAAATCTGGCTCGTGCCGACGGCGGGCGGCCCTTCGACGGACGCTCAGGGCGGTGAGCGAGAGTCGAACCGCGAGCCCCGCCAATTGACGCGCGGTGAAGGCTCGGACTCGCGCCCGCAGTGGTCGCCGGACGGGCAGTCCATCGCTTTCATTTCCACCCGTGGCGGCAAATCGCAGGTGTGGCTGATTCCGGTTACGGGCGGCGAAGCATATCCGCTCACATCCATCTCGACCGAAGCCGACGGCGTGGTGTGGTCCCGCAAGTCGGACACGCTGCTCTTCACCTCGCGCGTCTTTCCCGATTGCGCCGACGATGAGTGCAATCGCAAGCGGCTGGAGGAAATGGAAAAGAGTCCCGTCAAGGCGCGCCTCATCGACCGCCTGCTCTACCGCCACTGGGACCACTGGCGCGAAGGCCGCTACACGCACCTGTTCGCCGTTTCGGCCAAGGGAGGAACACCGCGCGACTTGACGCCCGGCGCTTACGATTCGCCCACCTGGTTTCTCGGCGCGCCGGACGCCTACGCGATTTCGCCTGACGGCACGGAAGTCGTCTTCAGCTCGAACCGCACGGGCCGC
>CAZKXX010000168.1:0-1209 GCA_964556705.1 uncultured Acidobacteriota bacterium | reverse complement strand
GCGCCGCAGTATTCCCCCGACGGCCGCTACATCGCTTACACCTCGCAGGCGCGCGACGGCTACGAAAGCGACCTCGTCCGACTGTTCGTGTACGACCGCAAGACCGGTGAGCGAGGGCACGTCAACCCGGGCTTCGACCACTGGGTCTCGAGCTTCGCCTGGGCGCCGGATTCGGACACGATTTACTTCACCGCTTCCGAGCGAGGCCGGCATCCGATTTACAGGACGACGGTCTCGAAACGAAAAGCTGAAAAAGTCCTCGACGGCCATCTCGACGATGTGAGTGTTCTGCCGGGCGGCTCGGGTCTGGTATTTACGCAGACGAGCCTTCGTAGACCGGCGGACATCTATCGCCTCACGTTCGCGCCGGGAGCGACGCCGATGCAGTTGACAAAGGGGAACGACGCGCTGCTCGCCGAACTCGACATGAATCCGGTTGAAGACGTCACCACGAAAGGCGTGCGCGGCGATGAGACGCACAGCCTGCTGCTCAAGCCCCCGGCGTTTAACCCCGCCGCGAAATATCCCGCCGTCGTCCTCATCCACGGCGGGCCGCAGAGCAACTGGGCGGACGCCTGGAGCTATCGCTGGAACGCGCAACTGTTTGCGGCGCGCGGCTACGTGGTGCTGATGCCCAATCCGCCCGGCTCGACGGGCTACGGCCAGGCTTACGTCGAGCGCATCTCGGGCGATTACGGCGGCGACCACTACCAGGACCTGATGCGCGCCGTGGACTGGCTGGAGACGCAGCCCTACGTGGCGAAGGACCGCATCGGCGGCGCGGGCGCGAGCTTCGGCGGCTACATGGTCAACTGGATCGCCGGGCAGACAGCGCGCTTCAAAGCGCTTGTCTCGCACGCCGGCCTCTTCGACCTGCGCTCGAAATACGGCGAGACGGAGGAACTCTGGTTTCCCGAATGGGACAACCGCGGCACGCCGTGGGAAAATCCCGAGCTTTACCGGAAATTCTCGCCGTCGTTTTACGCGGACAAAATTCAAACGCCCATGCTGATCGTTCACGGCGAGCACGACTACCGCGTGCCCTACGGCCAGGGGTTGCAGATCTTCACCGCGCTCCAGCGCCGCGGCGTGAAGTCGAAGCTGCTCTTCTTTCCCGACGAAGGCCACTGGATTCTGAAGCCGCAGAACAGCCGGCTGTGGTACAAGACGGTGCTGGGATGGCTGGACGAGCACCTGAAGTAGCGGCAG
>CAZKXX010000167.1:0-4450 GCA_964556705.1 uncultured Acidobacteriota bacterium | reverse complement strand
CGACTCCGACTCGGTTACCAGGGGAACGAGCGCTGCCAGCCGGGGAATGATCGTGACGGCAGCCGAAGACTTCTTCGTGGGATCGGCGGTGCTGGTTGCGACCAGAGTGACGGGATTGGGGGTCGGAAGGAGGCTGGGCGCGCGATACAGGCCGCTGGCCGATATCGTTCCAGTGGTTTCATCCCCACCCGGGATTCCGTTCACCGTCCAGGTTACGGACGTGATCGAGGAACCGGTGACGGTAGCGGCGAACTGCTGGGTCTCGCCCGCCGGAACGGTCGCTTCAACGGGACTCAGCGACAGGGTCACTCCGCCGGCGATCCCTCGTGCCGGAATATTCCCCGCCCCGCCGCAGCTTGCCGCGAGCGCTCCCAGCAGCAACGCGGCCGCGAGAAGCATCCTTTGTCGAGGTTGCGGTCGCGCGGAATGGAGGCGTCGCCAGCTAGGCTTGAGGCAAGGACGGCCGCTTGGCAAATTCATCGCTCCGGGACGGGCGTGTCGGTCAGGGGTGGAATGGGCTGGCCGAACGGAGCGGACTGCGGGCCAGCGCCCCCGGAACCCGGCTGCCGGCCCGAGGGAGGAACGCCCGCCGGGGCCGTGCCAGGTGTGGCAAGGCCGATGAATTCCCACTCATCGTAGCGCGTGCGTCCGTTGAACACACGAAGGGACTTCCGGCGGCTCGTGCTGGCAACGCCCACGATGGAAGCTCCTTTGGTCTGATTGTCAAAGAACGCTGAAGCGGGGCGCTCCGTCTCCTCTCCCTCCGGCGCGTCGGCGATGCGCGGCGTCGCCGGAGCGCCGCCCGGCCGAGGCGTTTGTCCCTGCCGCTGTTGTGGCGTCAATGTCTTCGAGTTCAGGACCGCTCCAGTGCTGTCTGCCAGGATGAACCGCCATTTGCCCGTGCGGCTCATGGGGTCCTTGTACTCGCGGCGCAGGAAGCGGAAGTTGTTCGTCCCGAGAAGCTCTTTGACGGTCGTCGGATAGCGCCCGAACTGGCGCTGAAACAGCATGATGGCGCGCGCGTATTCGTTGCCCCGAAAGACCAGCTCTTCTTCGAGTTCCCGCCGCCCCTCGGTGTAGGCATTCGGGAGCGCCGCCGTCAGAGAAATCAACAGCAGCGTCACCCCCATCATGATGACGAGCAGCGCGTAGCCGCTTCGCGCCGGAACTCGACCGCTCACCTCCGCCCGACGCCTGTCAGGGCGCAATGGGGAGCCTCGCTTTTTGCTGCGTCGTTTCATCCTCGACTTCCACTCCGGTTGGCGTGATCTTCAGGACGCGATATTTCCTGGCGAAAGTCTCGCCTTCGTGGACGATGTAAATCTGGTCGTCGTCGGTGACGATGGCTTCGGGAACGCCCGGCGACTTTTCCGTATAACCCAAAGCCTTCAGCGGGATGGGCGGCGGCCCGGCCGGGACGGGCGGCGCAACCGGTGTCTCGACTCGTGGCGGCGGCGGCGGCGCGGGCGCGCGCCTGAAGTCGAAAGGATTCCGTTCCAGCTTCGGGAGTTTCCGCGACTGGAGGGCGTTCCACGTTTCCAGCATCAAGACCGGGTCGTAGGCGCGCAGATCGTCCATGGCAGGGGAACCCGGGCCCGCTTCGGCGCGCGCCGGGCTTGCCGCGGCCACCGAGCGCGGGGAATTCGCGCGCGCGCCGCCCCGGAGGAACGCCAAATTCAGCACCAGGGCCACGCACACGATTCCCAGCAGCACGCTTGCCCACTTTTCGAACTGTCCGCCTCGTGTCATGGTTGAAGATAGAGTTCGGCCCCCAGCCGGAGCCCCAGGTCACGACCTTCTCTCGCCTCCAGGGTAAAGTTCCGAAGCACGACGAGATCGTTCGCCGTCTCCATCGCGTGCGCAAAGTCCAGGAGAGCGGGCAGCGGCCCCGCCACGTCAATTTCCAGGTTCAGTCGCCGCAAGGGTTCTCCCGGAAGCGTCTCCAGCTTGTAGTTGATCCCGGTCAGCTGCACCCCGGCCTCGTCGGTGTGTCGCCGGACCAGGCGGGCGGCCCGCGAGAATCCCTGGCGGCGCAAAGGAACATGCGCCTTCAGAAACGCTTCGAGTTCCTCCGCGGTGGCGGGGATCGCCGCCTGATAACGTTCGAGCTGCGCCACGCGGCCGCGCAATTCCTGGATCCTGTCTCGCGTTCCCTTGAACCTCGTCTCCTCAGCGGCGCGCATTTTCTCAACCGGGCGCAAGACGGCAAAATAGGCCGCGACGTTGGCCACCACCAGCACCAGCGCTGCGATCTCCAACAGCCTGACCCAGACCTTTCGACGCCCGGATCGCATCTTCAGCGTTTCTCCTCCGCAACTTCACGTAGATGGTAGCGAGCCATGCAGGAAACCGTGATCGCGTTTTCGTCCGACCCTTCCGCCGCGAAGCCCTGGTTGAGGATGGCGATGTCCGAGAATCGCGGGGAATCCTCCAGACTCACCAGGAACTCTTCCATGGCGGTTTCTGTCGCCGCGTCAAATCCCAGACGGACTGCGGGTGATTCCCCGCCCTCCACCACGGTCAGGGCGGTCAATCGCACGTTGCCAGGCAGCAAGCGGGAAACCTCTTCGGTGAGTTCGGTCAGAGAAAGTCGTCTGCGTTCGAAGAGCCCGTTGACCATCCGGACGCGGCGATAGACTTCGCGCGGCTCCGGCCGGTCGAGTTCCCGCCGCAAAGCGTTCTCGCGCTCGCGAAGCTCCGTCTCCGTCGCCCGAAGCGGCTCCAGCGAGGCGCGGAGGTGCTGATAGGATTGCCACTCGCGCGCCACAGAATGGCCCAGCAGAACAAGGAGGACCAGCGCGACGATCGCGACGGGACCGGCGACCAGGACAGCATAGCGGTCGTGCGCACTCCTTTGGACGGCGAGATTGAGAGCCAGCTTCATTTCTTTCTATCCTGCGGGCGCAACGAGCCCCGCGAGCGGCGCCCCGAAATGCATGTAGGTCAGCCGGGCCTCTGAGGAGAGCGCCGACCCCGGCGGCTCGGAGGTCTCGAGGGGGCGAACCTCACACGCGGCGGCTCCGGCGACAGCCGCCAACAGGTCTTCACTCGCCGGCGGCCTCACGCAGAGCCAGACGCGCTCCACCGCGACGCCCAGGTGGTCCCCCGCGCTCGCGATGGTCCGCGCGGCCTCCGCGGCCACTTCCGTGCCTAAGTTACCGACCTTGCCCACCTCACGAGTTCGCCACAGGCCGACCCGGCGCCCCGCGACGAGCACGGAAGTCATCGAGCCGGAGCAGATGTGGACGAGCAGCTGTCCGAAAACTTCCTCGGGAACCAGGGGAAGCAGGCAAACGGTCGCCGGCACCACCAGCGCAGGTCCGCCGTTTACCGGCTCCAGCGTCGCTTCGTACTCGGCCAGCACGGCGTGACGTCCGGCCACGGCCAGCACCTCCACGCCCGACTCGTCGCGCGAGAGCACCTGGTAGGTGACCCTCGCTTCCTGCGGCGAAAAGGGCAGCCCCGAGCGCATTCGCCAAAGCACCAGCGCCTCCGCCTCGCGCCCGCTTTCGGGCAACGTCTCGAATTTGAAAACCGCCACACGCACGGCGGCGTCGGGAATAACCAGCCCGAAGCGGTTCGCGCCGTCCGCCACCACTGCCGCCACACCCGAGACCGCGCCGCGCACCGATTCCAGGTTCATTACGTTTGCGTGGTGAAGATGGGGTTCGAGCGCCGCCTCGTCCAGCGAGCGCGCGGCCACGGCGGCCAGCCGGCGCGCCCCGCGACCGTGGCCGTTCAACCGCGATCCCAGGACGAAATCCCGCTGGACCTCAAAGATGACCGGAGGGACCGTGAAGGGCGCGGTCGCATGCTCCACTCTCGGTTCGAGCATCTGTTTGAGCCGGTCCCAGAACATTTCTTTCTCCAGCGGCGCTTTCAAGCTGCCTCGACAAAGGTGACCTTGTTAATCTCGCGGAGCGTGGTCACGCCGAGCCGGACTTTTTCCAGGGCAGTTTCCCGCAGCGTCAGCATCCCCTCCTGCCGCGCCACGCGCCGGATTTCCGAAGACGGCCGCTTGTCCAGAATCATCTCGCGGATGCGGTCCGACAGCGCCAGCAGCTCGCCGATCGCCGTGCGGCCGCGGTAGCCGGTCTGGTTGCACTGCGGACAGCCGATTCCCTCGTAGAATTCCTCGTGGCTCCAGGCGGCGGGGTCGAGCCCCGACTCCTCAAAAAGCTCGAGGGGCGGATCCACGCGGCGCCGGCACGATTCGCAAATCGTGCGCACCAGGCGCTGGGCCAGGATGCAGTTGAGGGCGGAGACGAAGTTGTAGGGCTCTACGCCCATATTCAAAAAGCGGCTGAGGACGTCCACAACGTTGTTGGCGTGGACGGTGGTGAAAACCAGGTGCCCGGTCAGCGCCGACTGGATGGCGATTTGCGCCGTTTCATTGTCGCGGATTTCGCCCACCATGATCTTGTCCGGGTCGTGGCGCAGGATGGAGCGC
>CAZKXX010000166.1:0-4584 GCA_964556705.1 uncultured Acidobacteriota bacterium | reverse complement strand
CTGAAACCGCCCACCGCGACGATGTTCCCTGCCGAGTCAACCGCCACGTCCGAGCCCCGGTCCGTGCTGAAGCCCCCGAAGCGCTTTGCCCAGAGCCGGGTGCCCGGGGGTGAGAACTTGGCCAGGAAGATATCCTCGCCGCCCGCGCTCGTAAGCGTCTCCCCGTCAAAACTCACCGCGCCCTGGAAGGATCCGGTGACCACCACGTTGCGGTTTGGGTCCACTGCCACGCCCCGCCCGAAGTCGTTCCCGGAACTTCCGAAGCGCTTGGACCAGCGGTGCGGCGGCGGATCCTCCGGAGGTGCGGCGTCACCGCTGATGCCGTTGCCGCTCAGGGCAACGCTGTCCGTACCTCCCTCCGCGTCGGAACCAATGGTCAGTTGGCCCGTGCGCGTTCCGGTCTGAGTGGGCGTAAAGGTGACGTTCATCGTGCAACTTGTTCCAGGCGAGAGCGTCGAAGGCGCGAGCGGGCAATTGTGGGTTTGGGCAAAATCGCCCGAAATCGAGATTTCCGTGATGCTGAGCGCAACGTCGCCCACACTGTCCAGGGTCACGCTCTGCGGCGCGCTGGTGGTCCCGACCACCTGGTCTCCGAAAGTGAGACTCGAAGGAGTCAGACGGAGGGCCGGCACTCCCGAGCCGGCCAGGAGCGTGGTGAAATTCAGAATATCGCCGAACTTCAGCTTGCCGTTGCTGGAATTCGAGAACACGATGCGGAAGTAGTACGTCGCGTTGCTGGTCAGCCCGCTGAGCGGCGCCGAAAACGACTGCACGGTCGAATCCGGAATCACGGCTTGAGGGGGCGTTGTGCCGCCCACCCCGAAGGAATCGGCGCTCCACCATTCGAAGTACACGCTGCCGGTCGAACCGCCCGGGTTCACCGTGCCGTTCAGCGTCGCGCCGCCGCTGGTGAGGGAGGTGGCGGGCAGCGTCGTCGCCGGCGTATCGAGCGTGGCGAAGCTCAGGATTTCGCCGAATTGAACGCTGCTGTTGCCGGAGTTCACGAAGATGAGCCGGTAGTGGTGCGCGGTGTGGGTGGAAAGCCCGCTCAGCGTGGCCGTAAATGCCTGCGTCGTCGAATCCGGGACAACCTCCTGCGAGGCCGTGAACGTGCTCCCGAAAGAGTCTTCGCTCGACCATTCGAAGTGCACGCTTCCCGGCGAACCGCCCGGATTCACCGTGCCGTTCAAAGTCGCGCCGCTGCTCGTGATCGAGGTCGCCGCGAGCGTGGTGGTGGTCGTCGGAAGCGTTGTAAAGCTGAGCGTGTCGCCAAACTGAAGGCTACTGTTGCTGACATTCTGAAACACGAGGCGAAAGTAATACACGGTGTCGCTGGCCAGCCCGTTCAGCGTCGCTGAGAAGGACTGCTCGGTCGAACCGGGAGTGACCCCTTGCGGGGGCGTCGTGGAGCTGAAGGTCTCGGCAGTCCACCATTCAAAGTAAGCGCTCCCCGTCGAGCCCGCCGGGTTTACCGTGCCGTTCAGCACCGCCCCGCTGCTGGTGATCGACGTGGCGGAAAGAGTTGTCGTCAGCGTCTCGAGCGTCCGGAAGCTCAGGATGTCGCCCCGCTGAGTCGTTCCGTTCGCTGAGTTGAAGAAGACGACTCGAAAATAGAAGGTGCTGTTGGTCGCGAGCCCGGTGAGCGGCGCGGAGAAGGACTGAGTGGTGGAATCCGCCGTTACGCCTTGCGCGGCTGTCGTATTGACGAAAAAGAATTCGGAACTCCACCATTCGAAATAGGCGCTCCCCGGCGACCCCGCCGGATTCACCGTGCCGTTCAGCGTTCCGCTGCTGCTGGTGATCGAGCTTGCCGCGACTGTCGCCACTGCTGAGGTTGCCTCGCCCGTCGGCTCCACGGTCAGCACGGCACTCTGAGAACTTGCACCGAGGGAGGCTGTCACCGTTGCTGTGGTTTGGCTATCCACCGAATCGGCGGCCGCGACGAAATCTGCGCTTTCGAAACCTGCCGGAATGAGGACGGAGGAGGGTACATCTACGACGGGATTGTCGCTGGCGAGGGAGACCGAGACGCCGCCGGTGGGAGCGGCCTGATTGAGCGTCACTGTTCCAGTGGAGGCACTGCCGCCGGTCACCGTTGCGGGATTGAGGACAAGGGAATCGATAGCGATCCCGGTGCCGGGGTAAACGTTCAGAAAACCGACCGACGACCAGCCGAGCAGGGGACCGGAAGACTGCGACACCGCTGGCTGACAGCCGCCTGACGAATCAATGTAGGGGTTTCTGGGAAGATGATACTGATACCATCCGCTGAAGTTGTCGGTAGTGACGAAGCGCTGGCCGTCCCAGATTTTGACGTTTTGACATACGGGGCTTACCAAAGCCTTCGTGGACACGTCGTCGTATACCTGTAGCGTGGCCGTATCGTCGGAATTTGGTCTGACCGGCAGGCCCGGCGAATCCAGCGAATCGGTGCCGAAAACCTCCACCTGCGTGGCGGCGTGATTTTCGACCGCCAGAGTCTCTCCCGAATACTTTCCGGCAATCCATCCGCTGGCTTTGCCGCCGGTGTTCGGCAGATGTATGCGGTACCAGTCCCCGGAGGTCTCAAAGGCGACGAACTCCTGCCCCGTATTCAACTGCGTCAGCGCAGGATAGTAAGGGTCGGGACCGGTACGGACGTTTAACGGCCCGGCGACCACGTGCACGGGCACCGGCGCGATGGGGGCCATCGCGAAAGGGTAGATATAAATCCTCGGGTCGTGGTAGCCGTACCCCTCGGGGAGGTCGGGTGTGTATCCCCAGTAGGGACCGTCGAAGGACTGATTGCCGATGGCGTCGGCGTTCTTGATTTCGAAATGGAGATGAACGCCCATGGCCGGCTTGCCGGCGCAGCCGTCCGACTGTCGCTGACAGTAGGCCGAGTTCCCCATCAGGCCGATTTGCAGGCCCTTCACGACCGGATAGTCGGTCTCCATGTAAGGCTCCACGCAATCCAGGTGAGCGTAGAGACTGTACTTCCCGTTGGCGTGGCGGATCACCACCACGTTGCCGAGCCCGTGCGTGTTGGTCAAGGTGTCGGCGGGGGGCGGACTCGGACAGGTGGAAACGGTATGCACTTGGGTGACCGTTCCGTCTGCCGCGGCCCGCACCGGCGTCGTGTAACTGCCGATCAAATCCACGCCCGTGTGGAACATGTGGTTCCCAGCCTGGTTGAAGGCCGCGTAATCGTTCTGCGAAAACGCGGGACTGTCAACGGGCCAGTGGAAAACCACGTCCTGAGCAGCAGCCGTTGAGGAAAGGAAAGTCGAGAGGATAAGGATTGCCAAGCTTCGTGAGCACAGCGTGAGCCGGACGCAAGAGGACAAAGCAACGGGTCCCGGGAACGCGATGGGGTCTCTGCGCCGCATGGCCCCCCAAGCCGAGGGAGGCTCCGCTTTCCGTGGTTAATTATCCAATTGTATAGCGCCTTCCGATTTAGTCTGTCAAGATAAATGAGTAGAGGATTTATCAAGTAGTCAACGCGGACTTTCTGTCCTTTCTACCCGGCCAGGGATTCGGCGCGGAGGACGGTGAGGGGACGCGAGAATCGGCGAAGTACCACGGATAATCAGTGTGGATTTCCGGTTTCGCGGGAATGACGGGTCTGTTGAGCATGGCTCGGCGGGACCATTCGTCATCAGCTTTTCAGAAGCATCGGCGGGCCTTTCGCTTTGCGAACAGCCGGCCGCCTTCATGGACCGCCCAGCCGCTGAACTTCGGGTGCCCCGTACGTCGCCGCAGGCTTGCGGGGCTGCAGATGCGTTCTCGGGAATCCCAGCCAGATTCAAAGTTGTTTCATAAATTGGGGCTGAGCCGTCGTACGGAACACGCCACACTATTCCGTTTCTCATATCGATCACTTCCTGCCCCTCCTTGTCTCGTGCGAGACAGCTGCCCGCGGTAACGTGCAAAAAGTCGTAGCGGGCGGTGTTGCCCGCAGGTGGGATCATAGTCGAACACGCTGCCATACTCGAGCCGAGCAGAAAAGCGAGGGAAATGAGCAGAAGGAAAACAAGCGCCATCTGTGGATTTCGAAATGATGCGGGCATTCTTGGTTCTCCTTTCTTGGGCTAAATGTCAGACCGATTAGCAATCGTCGGACATGTTCACGCAAAGCGCGCAGCCACGCCCGCAAAGACTCCTCGTTTCGCCGGAGCCCGTCTCGTCCGGGGAAACGAAAGTCGTGGTCCGTCACTCCCAACTTCCGTTTCCTCCGGCGCTGCGCTACCGCCTTATTGCGCCCTCAGGGGTCCACTAAGGGTGAGAACCTGGGCTGCCTCTGGCCCGAACGCGCCGTTATCTATTCGCCCACTAGCGCCGAGGGTCACCACATTCTTCCCGATCGCAAGCGCCTGACTCAGCGGTCTGTTCGGACACGAAGTTTTTCTCCCGCAGCAACGCGGGTCTGTTCTTCGACCCGCAGCTTTTCTCCCCCAGTAGAAGAACCGCGGGTCTGTTTTTCGACCCGAGGTTCTTCGCTGTCCCGCCCCGCGGGAACCCGCGGCTTGTGAAGAGCCGCAGGTCAGAAAACAGACCTGATTGGATAACGGCGTCGGCTCCTTAGGGCCGGTACACTTGGTTTGT
>CAZKXX010000165.1:0-4860 GCA_964556705.1 uncultured Acidobacteriota bacterium | reverse complement strand
GGCGAGGACGAACGTGAGGACATTCTTCTGCCTGGGGTCGAAAATCAGAAAAGTTTCGGGAAGGTAGAAGTCCTTCTGCGGGCCGACGGTGACGGACCGGCCGAGGAACTTGCCGTTCAGGAAGAGCAGCGCGTCGCGCGCCACCTCAAACGTCAGCTTTCGCGGCACGGTCCATTCGGAGGGCACGCCCTGCAGCGCGAACTCCGCGCGACACCAGGTGAACTCCGGAACGAGCGTCTTGTTCTGCTCAACTTCCGCAAGCGCGACGGCGGACCACGCCTTCGTGGGGAATGCCGGATCGAGCTCGCGGCCGCGCATCGGCGCCGGGAAGCGCTGGACGCGCCAGCCTTCGATGGGCTTGCTCTCGCCGGCCGCGTTCACGAGCCGCGCGGATTCAACACCCTTCAGTTCGCCGATGTTCGGCCCAAAGTGCGGCGCGCCGAAAGCTTCGTACGCAATTTCGAGCGTGTTCTTCCCGCGTACGGCGTAGGCCGCCAGCGGAATTTCCGAGCGCTTGTTGTTGTTCGCCGCCTCGGCCGCGTGTTTGCCGTTGATGAAGACGTGTTTCATGTCGTTGGCAAACGTCGTGAGGACGAACGCCGATTCGCCATCCCAATCGAACTCGGCGCGATACTTGACGTACCCGTAGGGCAGCGGGCCGAGTTCTTCGAGCGGGCGCAGCGGGCCCTCAATCCACAGGCCAGTGGCGGGGTCGAAGCGCTCCGTCCACGCCCGGACTTCGTTGAGCGCCAGCGAGGCCACCGGAACGTCCGGCGTCATGACGTTCACGCGCGCCGTGCGATACATGCGCTCGTACTCGACGGGATGAGGAATCCCGTCCACGCTGCACTTCTTGGGCGCGGGCGGGATGAGCGCGGTGACCGCATGCTCGCCGGGCTGAAATTCCAGGTCGGCCCAGATGCGCCGCTTCTCCGTGCCGCTGCCGGCGAGCTGGTAAGCGTCGGAGAGAAACGGCACAGCCATGGGCTTGGGCTCTTCGGCGCCGGGTACGACTCGGGTGGGAAACTCCGCCGTCCACGTCCGCTGCGCGCGGTCGCGCGGCGAGACGATGAGCAGCAGGTGATTGTTGACGAGAAAGATTTTCTCCTTCTCCTCCACACGCACGCCGAGGATGACCGACTCGTAGGCTTCGTCGTAGTAGATGTACTCGTCTCCGCCGCCCTGCACGAGCGGTTTGCGCGAGGTGGCGAGCCCGATTTCGATCAAACGCCCGGGCCGGTCGTAAACCACCAGGTAGCTGCGGTCCACAACGAGGCCGTGCGTGAAAACTTCCGCCGTCGTGTAGCGCACCACAAGTCCTGTGACGCGGACCTGCACGGGCAGAACCTTCGCTTCGCGCGGGCCGAGGACCAACTCACCTTCGCGCGGCACGCTGATGGTACGCTGCGTCGGACTGTTGGGATCGCGAAATTCAACCTTGACGCGCTGCTCGCGGCCGGAGTTTTCGCGCAAGAAGACGACGGCGCTCTGGTCTTTGACGCGTTCGGTGATGGTGACTTCGGGATTTGAAGATTTCGGGACGCCCTCGAGCGCTTCCGAGCGCGCCAGAATCGGCGCGACGAGCGCGAGCGTCTGCCCGACGCCGCGCGCCGCGTAATATTTCTCCCACAGCCCGCCGGGCTCGCGCAGCGGCGCGGCGTAATCGTAAGTCGTCGTCAGCGTCTTCGAAGCCCAGTCAAAATTCGTTCCGCCGAAGGCCATGTAAACGTTTAGAAAAGTCACGCCGTGCTCGAGGACGGTCTTCGTGACCAGATCGAACTGCCCCGGACCGACGTCTTCCTGCTCGACAGGCAGCTTTCCGCCGAACTGGCTGAACCAGCCGCCCTGAAGCTCCAGCACGCCGAGCGGGTCGAGCGGTTGTTCGTCGCGCAGCTTTTTGAGCGCCGGGGGCACCTGCCGCGCCACGTTCCAGCGCGGATAGAAATTGCACGTGTCGGTGATGCGCGCCATGTCGCGGTCGAGCCCGTCGCGCGCTTGCTTCGTCCAGCAGGTGACGAGCGGCACGTCGATTCCGCCCTGCCACGCCCTCTGCGCCAGCGCGCGCAGGTATTCGCGCTTCTCGTCGTCCGGAAGCTGGTGATAGTCGTATTCGTTTTCGATCTGCACGGCAAGGATCGGGCCGCCGCTCGTGATCTGATGTCGTTCGATGACGGGCAGGACGAGGTCGAACCAGTGCTGCGAGGCTTTGACGTTTTCGGGATGATTCGAGCGCAGCGGGAAACGCTTCGCCGCCACCCAGTGCGGGATGCCGCCGCGGTCCCACTCGGCGCACACGTACGGGCCGGGACGGGCAATCATCCAGAAGCCCATGGCGTCCACAAGCTGAACGAACTGCTCGAACTCGCTCAGATCGGCCGCGCCTTCCTCGGGCTCGTGGTAATTCCAGAAAACGTACGTCTCGATCGTGTTGAAGCCCGCGCGTTTCAGCTTGCCGAGCCGGTCGCGCCACAGCCCGCGCGGGCAGCGCGGATAGTGGAACGCGGCGCTGTAAATGAGCGTGTCGAGCCCGCGCAGGATGAAGCAGTGCGGGTCAAAACGGATGATGTGGCCGTATTCAAACCGGGCTTGCGCGCGCGCCGGGGGAATAAGTTCGAGATGGCGCAGCAGCCCGTCGCCGAGTGCCGCGGCGACCGGCACAGACACAGCGGACTTCAGAAAACGTCTGCGCGTGGGTTTCATCACTTGTATAGATGACCCTCGCTCGCTTGCAGGCTCGGCTTCGGCGATTACAGACCGCCGCGAAAGTACGCGAGGGCGAGGCGCTCGCCTACCCGCCGCCAAAGCCTCGCCGGTGCCAGTCGTCCTTCCACATATTGAAAAACACTTCGCGGTACGGATGTTCTTTGATGACGTCCTCGTTCAAATCGATGCCGAGTCCGGGTTTTTCGGGTAATTCGAAGTAGCCGTCGCGCGGCACGGGGCAGCCCGGCACGGCCTCCCGCACCCAGGTTTCGGAGAAATCGTCGAAGCACTCCTGGACTTTAATGTTGGTCGTCGCGAAGTCGAAGTGAACGGCGGCGGCAGTGCACACCGGCCCGTTCGAGTTGTGCGGCGCGACGGTCATCGAGCGCACGTCGCCCATGGCCGCGATCTTCTTCATCTCGAGCAGGCCGCCGGCGTGAATGGGGTCGGGCTGGAGGATATCCGGCGCGCCCGATTCGATGATTTCGCGAAAGCCGTAGCGCGTGAAGCCGCGCTCGCCGGTGGCGACCGGCAGGTTGACGTGCTCGGCGACCTTCCTGAGCGACGGGACGTCCTCGGGCGGGCAGGGCTCTTCGATCCAGCCCGGGTGATAAGGCTCGAGCATGCGCGCCAGATCAATCGCCGTCGCGGCGCTGAAGCGCCCGTGCATTTCGATGAAGATTTCGACGTCGGGCCCGACGGCCTCGCGAATCGCCGCGACGAGTTCGACCGAGCGCACCTTTTCCGCGCGTGAAATCTCCAGGCCCCCGGGACCGAACGGGTCAACCTTCAACGCCTTGTAGCCTTTTTCGAGCACCACCTTCACCCGCTTGGCGAATTCCGCGGGGCTGCGCTCCACCGTGTACCAGGCGTTCGCGTAAGCTTTGATCTTTTCGTGGCAGCGGCCGCCGAGCAGCCGCCACACGGGCTGGCCGAGCGCCTTCCCCACGATGTCCCAGCAGGCGATTTCGATGCCGCTCATCACCGTGCAGGCGATCGAGCCGCCGCGCCAGAACTCGTCGCGGTACATGCGAAAACAGAGGTCCTCGATGTTGAACGGGTCCGAGCCGAGGACGTGACGGCGCGTCGCGCCCTGAAGGTAGCCGAGCACGCCTTCCTCGCGGTTCTGAAGCGTGCATTCACCGATGCCGTAAATCCCTTCGTCCGTTTTGACCTTGATGAAGACCAGATTGCGCCAGCTCGTGCCCAGCACGTGCGGTTCGACGGCGGTGATTTTCATAGCAGTCCTCCAGCGTCCGGGCGGGAGTGCTCGCCCGCGTCCGGGCGCGCATCAGGCAAATGAATGCGACCGCTGCACTCTAACTCAGGTCGGTGGAGAGGACAACCGACGGGAAGGTCCCGCGGAAGAGGCTGGCTGGCAAAGTGAATGCGCCGCCCCCTGAATCCGGAAGGCGGCGGCTTCAGCAGGAAAGTGTCAAGCCCCGGCTCAGGCGAAATACCTGGCGTTCTGCTCGGCCGCCGCGGCAAACTCGTCGGGCAACTCGCCGAGAATGAAAATGGCCGAGGCCTCGCAGACCGGGATGCACGCGCCGCAGTCAATGCAGTTCACGGGGTCGATGTAGAGTTGAGGCACTTGCTCAAAGGCGGGTTCGACCTTGAGCGGGCGGATGCAATCCACCGGACAGACCTCGATGCATTTTTCGTCCTTGGTACAACGCTCGGTGATGACGTAAGCCATTTCGATTCTTCCCTCCGGGCCAAGCCTGGTCCACTTCGCAGGTATTTCGGCCGCCGGCGCGCGACTTCAAGTCCGACCACTGCGCAGCGACCAAGGCTTATCGCCGAGCAATTCGCAGGCCAACAGACCGATGCCGGGCGGCAAAATGACTGTGCGCAGAATCCTGGCACAGTCTGGCTGCGAGCGATTAGTTTGAAGGGAGGAACGCGGGGTCACGGAGGCGGCGCAGGCTGCCGCTCTTCAGCCACCTGCGCCGATTCGACTGCAAGTCACTTCTGGTAATACTTAGCGTTGATTTCCGTAAAATGCTTCCACTTCTCCGGCAGGTCGTCGAGCGGGAAGATGGCCGAGACGGGGCACACGGGCACGCAGGCGCCGCAATCGATGCACTCGACCGGGTCGATATAAAGCTGCTCGACGTCGGCAAAGTTCGCCTCGTCCTTGCGCGGATGGATGCA
>CAZKXX010000164.1:0-4975 GCA_964556705.1 uncultured Acidobacteriota bacterium | reverse complement strand
AGCGCCGAAGCTGGAAATTCGAAGAGTGAAAAACGAAACTCGAAATTGGAAAAGGGTGTTCCCCGAATCCAGAATCTAAAATCCAAAATCTCTCCGTCCGCGGCTATAATCTTCGGCCTTTACGGCCCTTCGACGCCGAAGCGACAACCGATCCAAGGAATCGAATCATGTCTGACAGACGCTACACGGTCGTGGTGGTGGGACTCGGCAAGCGCGGGATGCATCATCTCGAGGCGTTTCACTCGAACCCGCGCTTTCAAGTCGTCGGCGTCGCGGACCATCATGCGGAGAAAATCGCCGCGGCGACGAAACTTGTCGGCGCCATCGAGACCGCGTCCGAGCCGGCCGAGCTGCTCGAGAAAGTGAAGCCCGACGTCTTCTGCTTCTGCACGATGCCGACGGCGCGGCTCAGCCTGATGAAGCTCGGCGTCGAGGCGGGCGCGAAGCTGATCGCCTACGAAAAACCCATCGCGCTCTCGATGAACGAGGCGATCGAGATCCGCAAGCTCGTGAACGGCGCGGGCGTCAAAACCGTCGTCGGCCACCAGCACCGCTATGGCGAGCATTATCAGAAAGTGAAAGACATTATCTCAAGCGGCTCGATCGGGCGCGTGCACACCGTCTATGGTACGGCGCTCGGATGGATGATGCACCTCGCGACGCACCTGATTGATTACACGCGCTGGTTCAATTCGAACGCCGAAGCCGAATGGGTGGCGGGGCAGGCGGCGGGAAAATCGACGCTCAGCGACAATCATCCTTCGCCCGATTACATCGGCGGGTTCATTCAGTACGCAAACGGCGTGCGCGGCATCATCGAGTGCGGCGAAGGCGCGCCGGATGTGCCCGAAGTGGACTACTGGTGGCGCAAGTGCCGGATGGGCGCGCAGGGGACGGAAGGTTTTGCGGAGGTTCTGACGGGCGGCGGCTGGCGCGCCGTCACGCGCGATTCCGGCGGCGTCATTTCCGGCCCCGGCTGCATGGACTACGCTCACGATATGCCGCCTTACGTCCAACAGATGGCCGATTGGCTCGACGACGAAAAGAATGTTCACCCCTCGAACGGCGAAAGCGCCTACAAAGGTTTTGAGATTCTCATGGCGCTCTGCCGGTCGGCCGTGACGCGCGGCAAAGTGAAACTCCCTCTCGGCCCCGGCGAGCCGGAACTGGAGGCGCTGGCAAAAGCCCTGCCGGACTGAAAGACGAACCACCAGGACACAAAGACACCAGGAATAAGGAGAAAGAAAACCTGACGCCGGGCCGGTTGAAGGTCTGCGCGCGAAAACCCATGCGAGGAATATATTTCTGGCTCGTCTTGTTGTCTTGGTGGTGGGCCGCCCGTCAGCTTTCGCTTTCTCCCCGACCGCTGCGCGGCCGAAGCGCTTAACCGGAATTCCTCTTCCAACCATCGGCGACGATTGCGCCCTCGTGTTTCCTCCCCTATGATGCCTCTGCCCGCGAAGCCGTGTGCGGGGAGAGTTCCAGAGGAAACCCATGTCCCGGATGATGGAAGAGATTCTCGAGCAGCCGACGGCGCTCGAGCGCACGTTTCAGGCCGAGCGCGCCCACGCGCTCGAGTTCAGCCGTTTCGCGGCGAAGCAGAATTTCCGGCTGATCGTGCTGGTGGCGCGCGGCACCAGCGACAACGCGGCGCTGCTCGGCCGGTATCTCTTCGAGCTGGCGACGGGAATTCCCGTCTCGCTTTCCGCGCCCTCCGTCCACACGCTCTACAAAGCGCAACTGAATCTGAAACAGTCGCTGGTGGTGGGGATTTCGCAGTCGGGCGAAGGAACGGACATTAACCTGGTGCTCGAGCGGGCGCGCAAGCAGGGCGCTTACACGCTCGGCATCACGAACGAAGCGCGTTCGACGATGGCGAAGCTCGTGGACGACGTGTTTCTGGTGCGCGCGGGGAAGCAGAAATCCGTGGCGGCGACGAAGACCTACACGGGCCAGCTCATGGTGCTCTATCTGATCGCCTCGGCGCTGAGCCGGCACGTAACGATCGAGCGGGTGAGCCAGCTCCCCGGCTGCGTCGCCGAAGCGCTGGAGCTGGCGCCGGAAATCCGCGAACTCGTGCAGCGCTACCGCTACATGCGCCAGTGCGCCGTGGTGACGCGCGGCATCAACTACGCGAACGCTTTCGAGTTGGCGCTGAAGCTGATGGAAACCTGTTACGTCATCGCGCAGCGGTTTTCCGCCGCCGACTTTCGCCACGGCCCCATCGCGCTGGTCGAGCGCGACTTTCCGGTGATCCTGCTGATGCCGCCCGGCCAGGCGTTCAACGATCTCAAGCGGCTGGCGCTCAGGCTCGAAAAGCTGCGCGCCGAGACGATCGCGATCACCAGCGCCACGGCGCGCCTGCCGCGCGTGACGCGCGCCATCCGCATGCCCTGCACGATTCCGGAAATCTACACGCCCATTCCCTACATCGTCCCCGGGCAGCTCTTCGCGGCGTCGCTGGCGGAAATCAAAGGACTCGACCCGGACAATCCGCGGTCGCTGAAGATCGTGACGCAGACGATGTGAGGAAGCGATCAGCTTTCAGCCGTCAGCGATCGGCTTTCCGCAGGTGGCGCAGGCTTGCCGTCTTGTGGCAGGCCTGCGATCTGGAACCTCCGCAGACATCGAAGAACGATGTCTGCGCCACCCCAAGTTCGAACCGAAACCTGGCAAGGGAGAAACGATGCGCGCGAAATCTTTATGGACTCTTCTGGCGATCAGCGGAGCGATTCTCGCCGCGATGGCGGCGAATCCCCGCAAGGCCGCGGCGATGGAAGCGCCGAAGAAGGATTCCGATTTCTTTGCCGTGGCCGTCTGGTACGGCGGCGGGAAGGCGCGCGCGCCCATGCTCGAGCGCGTGGACGCCGCGAGCGCCGAGCGCTGGGGGCGCGACCTCGACCAGATCAAGAGCGTCGGCTTCAACACCGTGAAGTGCTGGGTGGACTGGGCGACCGCGCAGCCCCGGCCGGACGAATTCCGTTTCGAAAACCTCGAACTGCTGATGAAGCTCGCCGAAGAGCGCGGGCTGCGCGTCCTCATCCAGCTCTATCTTGACTCGGCCCCGGACTGGGTGGGCGAGCGGTATCCCGACGCAAACTTCGTGGACCGTTCGGGCGCCGTGATCAGGTCACAGGCCTCGCCCGGGTTCTGCATTGACCACGCGGGCGTGCGCGGGGAGGTGGAAAAATTTCTGCGCGAGCTTTCCGCGCGCGCCAACCGCTCGAAGGCGCTCTACGGCTGGGACGTCTGGAGCGAGCCGCACGTCATCAACTGGGCGTGGTTCCCGTACCTCTCGAACGCCGAGTTCTGCTTCTGCCCGCACACCCAGGCGCGCTTCCGCGACTGGTTGAAGGCGAAATACGGCACACTCGACGCGCTCAACCTCGCCTGGTATCGCGGCTTTGAGCGCTGGGACCAGGTGGAGCCGCCGCGCGCGTCAACCATCCTTTCTTATACCGACTACCTCGACTGGCGCGAATTCATCACCGACAAACTCACCGGCGACCTCAAGACGCGCGTGGACTCGATTCGCCGCGCCGACAAGGGACATCCCATCACCAGCCACGCCGCCGTGCCGGGACTCTTCACTTCGCCCACGGACGGCTACGGCGACCCCGACGACTGGATGATGTCGGCGACGGCGGACTCCTTCGGCACTTCGATCTATCCCAAGCACGCGGCCTCGGTGCGTCCGTGGCCGCACTGGCAGATGGCCGCGGGGCTCGACTTTTCACGCTCGGCGGGGCGCAGCTACGGCAAGGGTTTCTGGATCGGCGAGCTCCAGGCGGGCCAGGGCGTCACCGGCATGCGCATCCAGGAGCCGGTGGTGGCGGGCGACCTCGAATACTGGATGTGGAAAGTGCTCTCGCACGGCGCGCGGCAGATTTCCGTTTACGCCTGGTACCCGATGAACTCCGGCTACGAGTCGAACGGCTACGGGCTCATCAACCTGGACGGCACGCTGACGGACCGCTCGCGCGCGGCGGGCGCGGTGGCGGCGAAGATCCACCGCTCGGCGCCGGAGATTCTCGCGACCGAGCCGGCGCGGGCGGAAATCGCCGTGCTTTACAACCGGCTCTCGCACATGGTGGGCGGGGCGCAGCCGTCGCTGGCGCGCCTCGGCAACGCGCCGCGCGATTCGATGATGGGCCTGCACCGCGCCTTCACCGAAGCGCAGGTTCCTGTGGATTTCGTGCACCCGGACGACGTCACGCAGGGGCGGCTCGGACAGTACAAAATCCTTTTCCTTCCCTATCCCGTGATGCTCTGGAAGAATGTCGGCGAAGCGGTGGCGCGCTACATCCAGGAAGGCGGAACGGTGGTGGCCGAAGCGCGCCTGGCGTGGAACGACGAGCGCGGGTTTTCCACCGACATCATCCCGGGCTTCGGCCTCGATGAAGTGTTCGGCGCGCGCGAGACGATCATCCGGCCGGTCGAGAAGGCCGCGTTTGTCCTCGAAGCGGCGGGCGAGCTGCCGGGGATGAAGGCGGGCGAGGCCGTCGCCGCCGAGGCGTTTGAAGAAGAGTTGGAGCCGCTGGCCGGCGCGCGCGTTCTGGCGCGCTTTGCGAACGGCGCGCCCGCCGTGGTGGCGCGCGATTACGGCAAGGGGAAAGCCATTCTCATCGGTTCGTTCGTCGCCATGGCGTATCAGCGGCAGACGGAGGAATCCACAAAGCGATTCCTTCAGGCGCTGGCGCGCGGGGCGGGCGTGGAAGCGCCGGTGGAAGTCTCCGGAAAAGGGACCGAGCGCGTCGAGGTGCGGCGCCTGGTGAGCGAGGGCGCGCAGTTCGTTTTCGCTTTCAATCACGGCGAGGAGGAAGCGGACGCAACCGTCAGCGTGCGCCTGCCCTGGCCGGCGGGTGAGGGGCGCGACCTGGCGAGCGATCAGCGCGCTCCACTCGAGGAGGCCGCGGGCAAGGTCCGCTTCCGCAGGAAGCTGGCGCCGCGCGAGACGGTCGTGATCCGGATCGGC
>CAZKXX010000163.1:0-5091 GCA_964556705.1 uncultured Acidobacteriota bacterium | reverse complement strand
CTGCTGACGGTGGAGCCTCCGCGGCCCCAGGGTAAAAGCGCGCGCAATGTGACACCAATTCCGGTCACGCCGATTCCGACGGCGCCG
Source organism: uncultured Acidobacteriota bacterium (assembly GCA_964556705.1). Lineage (GTDB taxonomy): Bacteria > Acidobacteriota > Terriglobia > UBA7540 > UBA7540 > CAZKXX01. Next base: position 5,004 of record CAZKXX010000163.1, on the reverse strand, counting down.
GCCGAAGACGCCGCGCCTCCGGCGTCGGGCGGCGCGCCGGCGCGGGCTGCAAACCGGAAGGCCGCGGCCGTCTCGGCGCCTCCCGAACCCGAGCCGCGACCCTCCGCGGCACGGACGCATTACCTGCAAAAGATCAAGCTGTTCAGTGCCCTCTCCTACGAAGAGTGTGTGGCTGTGGAAAGCCGCCTGAAGCCCGTGGAGTTTGCGCCTATGCAGGTGGTGGTCAAGGAAGGCGGACCGGGCGACTCGATGTTCTTCATTCACTCCGGCATGGTCGAAGTCCGCAAGAAGGACCCCAACACGAGCATCGACTTCCTGCTGACGGAGCTGAAGGCGGGCTCGTGCTTCGGCGAAATGGCGCTGCTGACGGGCAAGCCGCGCGCGGCCTCCGTCATGGCCACGGAGCCGACCACCTGCGGTGTGCTCGAGCACACGGACTTCGAGGAAATTCTGCTGGCCTACCCGAAAATCGGCCTGGCGCTCAGTCGCGTCCTCGCGGAACGGCTGGAGGAATCCAATCAGGCCACGGGCATCGAGTATATCAACCTCTCGAAACTGCAGTTTGACGCCCGCGTCCTGAGCCTGCTGCCCGAGCCGATGGTGCTCCAGCATCGCGTGCTGCCCGTCGCCTACTCGAACAACCGCCTCACGCTGGCCATGGTGAACCCCAACAATCTCATCGCCCTCGACGACGTGCGCCGCGTCATCAAGGGCGTCATCATCGAACCCGTCGTCACCTCCGATGAAGACTTTCGCCGCTTCATGACCACGACCTACGTGGAACTCCTCAAGAAGGAAGAGGAAAAGAAGCTTCAGGCCAAGGAGCAGGCCGTCACGCTGATGAAGAGCATGGCCGGCACGAAAGCCGCGGCCGAAGTCGAAAGGCTCCTCGCCCAGGCGGAGTCCACGGAAAACATCCTCGAATCGCTCCAGAACGAGGCGCTCAAGTCGCTGGAAGTGGATGAAACGCAGGCGGTGCAGGAAACCTTCACCGACCTGTCGAAATCCGCCGAGGACGCGCCCATCATTCGCCTTGCCAACAGTATTCTGGCGCTGGCCATCAAGAAGGGCGCCAGTGACATTCACATCGAGCCGCAGGAAAAGGAAGTCGTCGTGCGTTTCCGCATTGACGGCCGCCTCCAGCAGGTGCAGGTGCTTCCCAAAAAGATCCAGATGGGACTCGTCTCGCGCCTCAAGATTCTCGCCAAGCTGGATATCGCCGAAAAGCGGCTGCCGCAGGACGGGCGCATCAGCGTGCGCATGGACGAGCGCCCCATCGACTTCCGCGTCTCGACCATCCCCTCGAAGTGGGGCGAGAAGACCTGCATGCGCATTCTCGACAAGTCGAATACGCTGCTCGGTCTCGACAAGCTGATCCTGCATCCCGAGGTGCTGGCGCTGGTGCGCGACATGATCGCGCAGCCCTACGGCATCATCTACGTCACCGGCCCCACCGGCAGCGGCAAGACCACGACGCTTTACAGCGCGCTCGCCGAACTCAACGACCCCGACGTCAACATCTCGACGGCCGAGGATCCCATCGAGTACGACCTGCCCGGCATCAATCAGGTGCAGGCGCACAAGGAAATCGGGCTCGATTTCGCGCGCATCCTGCGCGCCTTCCTGCGCCAGGACCCGGACATCATCCTCGTCGGCGAAACGCGCGACAAGGAAACGGCCAAGATCGCCGTCGAGGCCGCGCTCACCGGCCACCTCGTCTTCACCACGCTTCACACCAACGACGCCGCAGGCGCCTTCACCCGTCTGCACGAGATGGGCATCGAACCCTTCCTCATGTCCAGCTCCACCATCGGCGTCATCGCCCAGCGCCTCACGCGGCGCCTCTGCCAGGCCTGCAAGGAGCCCTACAACCCCGATGAACTCTCGCTCCGCTACATGGGTCTCGAGCCCGACCCCGACGCCACTTTCTACAAGAACAAGGGCTGCGACCAGTGCTCGTTCACGGGCTACAAAGGCCGTGTGGGTGTTTATGAAGTCCTGCGCATGCACGGAGAAATGCGCCGCTACATCGTTCAGGGCGCGAACTCCGAGGCCATCACCGAGGCGGCGCGCGCGGGCGGCATGCGCACGCTGAAGGACTACTCCGTCTGGCTGCTCCAGAACGGCTGGACCACCATGGACGAGGTGCTGCAAGTCGTCTCCGTCCAGGAGTAGCGGGCGCGGAGCGCGCACCTCACAGGTGCGCCGTGGGTCTGCGGAAAAGTCCTTGACCGCTTTGTCTGCTCGCGTATGCTGAGGCCCGTCCTTCGATTCTTTCAGTCGCGGGACGGGCTTCAGTGTCTATGGCCTACTTCCTCGGCATCGAAGGCGGCGGAACGCGGACGACGGCGTGTCTCGCCGATGAACGCGGACGCGTTCTCGGGCGTGGCGGCGCGGGACCGTCGAACCCGCTGAAGGTGGGCTACGCGAGGGCGCAGCGCGAAATCCTGCGCGCGGCTCGACGAGCCGTAGCGGCGGCGGCCCGACAGGGCGTAGCGCCGGCGTCTCGCCGGCATCGCCCCTTCCCTCCTGCAGGACAGCGACTCGAAACCGTCGTCGTCGGCCTCGCCGGCGCCGGGCGCCCGGAAGTCGAACGGCGAATGCTGGCGTGGCTTCGGCGCGCCTTTCCGACGCGCCAGCATCTCGTCACGACTGACGCGCGCCTGGCGCTCGAGGCCGCGCTGGGCGACGCACCGGGGCTCATCGTCATTTCCGGGACCGGTTCGATCGCCTTCGCCCGCGACGCGCGCGGCGGCATCCACCGCGCCGGCGGCTGGGGCACGCCCTTCGATGACGCAGGTTCTGGTTACGATATCGCCCGCAAAGCTGTGGCCGCGGCGTTGCGAGCCTCCGACGGCCGAGGACCGAAGACGTTACTTACGAAGCTTCTCTGCCGCGCGCGCGGACTGCGCGACATTACGGAGATCGTACTGCGTCCGCGTGACGCGTCAGAAGTCGCGGCACTGTTTCCCGTCGTGCTCCGCGCCGCGCGCCTCCGCGACCGTGTAGCCGCGCGCCTGCTCGAAGAAGCCGGCAGGGACCTCGCCGAACTTGCCACCGCTCTCGCTCGGCGCCTCGGCTGGAAGACCCGTTCTTTTCCGGTGGTCATCTCGGGGGGTGTGTTCCAGGCGAGCCAGCGAGTGCGCAGCAGTTTCGCCCGTCACCTTCGTCATTCCGGGCGGCACGCTCGAGTCAGCCTGCTTCGGCGACCCGCCGTTGAAGGCGCCCTCCTGCTCGCCCGCCGGATTGCCGGCTTGGGACGCTAGCAACAGGTCACCACCGGCGGCGCGCTGGATTCGGGCTTTCTCACCTGTCACACCTTTAACCATGATGTCATCAGCCCTGCGGGGCCGCCGGGGATGGATAAGAATTTTTTATGCCGCCCATAAACGGAAACGGGGGCATTTAATTCTTGCGAAATCTTCCGAATCGCTACTAATCTTAACTTTTGACCCCATTCCCTGCGAGGCTTCGTCATGGCTGCAAAAATCGGTTTTTATGGACACGTTCGCCAGTACCACAACCTGAAGCGCGAAATTGACGCGGCGATCGCCGAGGTGCTGGAGAGCGGCACATACGTTCTCGGCCCCAAGGTGAAAAAGTTCGAGGAGGAGCTGGCCGCCTACTGCGCCACCCAGGAAGCCATCGGCGTCAACTCCGGCACCGACGCCTTGTGGCTGGCCTTCCTGGCGCTCGAGATCGGCCCGGGCGACGAAGTCATCACCACCTCGAACACCTTTTTCGCCACCGCGGAAGCCATCTGGATCGCCGGCGCCACCGCCGTCTTCGTGGATATCGATCCGAAGACATGCAACATCGACGTCAACCTCATCGAGCAGGCCATCACGCCGAAGACGAAAGCCATTGTTCCCGTGCACCTTTACGGCCAGTGCGCCGACATGCCGGCCATCAAGAAGATCGCCGACAAACACAAGCTGCGCCTCATCGAGGACAACGCGCAGGCCATCGGGGCGCATGGGGCGGGCTTCAAGGTCGGCGAGTTGAGCGACGCGGCCACGACCAGCTTCATCATCCAGAAAAACCTCGGCTGCTTCGGCGACGGCGGCGCGGTGGTGACGAACAATCCGGACCTGGCCACACGCATCCGCAAGCTGCGCGCGCACGGCTCGCTCAAGCGGAGCGTTCACAGCTTCGGCTTCAACAGCCGGCTCGACGAGCTCCACGCCGCGGTGCTGAGCGTCAAGCTCAAACAGCTCGACCACTGGAACGACCTGCGGCGCGAGCGCGCCAAGCAATACGACGCGGGCCTCAAAGGCACTTCGCTCCAGCTTCCCACCGCGCTCGCGGGCTACCGGCACATCTACCACCTCTACGTCGTCGAGACCGACCAGCGCGACGACCTCCAGCAGTACCTCGACTCGCAGGGAATCACGGCGCTCACGCACTATCCCATCGCCATCCACCAGCAGGAAGGCTATCCGTGGGGAAAGGCGGCGCGCATCGCGGGCTCGCTCAAGGACACGGAGCGCTCGGCGGCGCGCGTGCTCTCGCTGCCCATGTATCCCGAGCTGACGGCGGAAGAAACCGAGCGCGTCATCGAAGCCGTCAAAGCCTGGGACGCGAAACGCGCCGAAAAATCCACCGGCGCCGCGGCAAGGCGGTAGCGGCGATCAGTTCATCGGGGCTGGCGCAGAGCGAAGCTCTGCGATCACAAAACAACACGCCGCGTAGAGCTGCGCCTCCCTGCGAAAAGCCGGGCGCGGGGGTAGGTGCTGCTGGTGAGAAATTGAAGCTGGCCGGATGGGAAGTGGCGTCTCTGGGTTGACATGTCCGCCCCTAAGGTATCACACCCCGACGCAGAGCTACGCTCTGCGCCAGCCCGCGTCAGTTCGCAAAAACCCAAAAGCCGCAGGTCGAACAACAGACCTGCACAGACAGGGTCGAAAACAGACCCGGGTGCGAGGTAAGCGTCGGTTCGCAAAAACCCGAAAGCCGCAGGTCGAACAACAGACCTGCACTACAAGGTCTGCGGTGAGCGGGTAG
>CAZKXX010000162.1:0-5130 GCA_964556705.1 uncultured Acidobacteriota bacterium | reverse complement strand
GTTGCGGACTTCGCGGTCGTCCCAGATATTGAAAATCAGCGCGTCGTGGACGAAGTCAAACGACTTTTCGAGGTCGCCGTTGTCGGGATAGAGCGGCGCCCAGAGCGGCAGATTGGGATTGATGGCTTTCGCTTTCGACGAAATCCGGTCCCACTGCTCGCGCGTTTTGCCGCCTTCCTCGATTTCGCCCCAGTAATCGTTCAGATAGAGCCCGATGATCTGCGGGTGTTCGAGCGAGAGCCGCGCGACCCATTCGGCGTGCCTTTCGCAGTCTTCCTGCGACCAGCCCCACTGCTTCCGGTCCACCTTGCCGAGCACGTATTTCATTCCCGGAATCTGAAGCGCGCGAAACATCATCGTCTCTTCCCACGCCTGGCCGCTGTAGGGGGGATCGTGCGCCCAGAGGGTGTTTGAACCGAGTTCCTGAACGACGGCGGCGATGTCCACCCTGGCGTCGTGTTCCCAGACACAATGAAGCGGCTCGGCGGGCAGCGGAGCTTTGTCGCGCCCCGCAAGGCTCACGGGAAGAATTGCGAAGGCAAAAACTAATAATGGGGCGAGCGTAAAAAATCGGGCGAAGGCCTTCGTTGCGCCCGAAGTCATCGAGATTTTTCTCCGGTTCATGACGACTCCTTCCTGCGAGGGACCGGAGCGGGCCGCGCATGATGAGAGCCATCGGTCGAAGGCAGGGCGACGGACTTTGGACCGGGCCGCGAATCGCCCTCTCAATTCTGCGCCGCCGCGCGACCCGAGCGCACCGTCGTCAATCGAGCGCGACGAACGTGACGCAGGCGGGCGAAGGGACCTCGACCACCTGACCGGTGGGCGTCAGACGTCCGGTTTGCGAGGCGATCCGAAAGACCACCAGGTTATCGGAGCGCTGGTTCGCGGCGATGAGGCAGGCGCCCGTGGGATCCACCGCGAAATTGCGCGGCCACTTGCCCTGCGTCGAGACGTGTGCGACCGGTTTGAGCGTTCCCGTCGCGGCGTCCGCCGCGAAGACGACGATGCTGTCGTGCCCGCGATTCGATCCGTAGAGGAACTTGCCCGAAGGGTGCGCCACCACTTCGGCCGTGTAGTTTTCGCCCCGGAACCCGCCCGGCAGCGTCGAAAGCGTCTCCGCTTCGGTGAGCGCGCCGCGTTCCGTGTCGTAGGAAAACACCGTCATCGTGGACGTGAGTTCGTTCAGAACGTAAACAAACCGCCCGTCGGGCGAAAACGCGAAGTGACGCGGGCCGGCGCCCGGCGCGAGCTTGGCGTAGGGCGGATCGTTCGGCGCGAGCGTTCCCTTTTCCGCGTCGAAGCGGTAAACGAGCACCTGGTCGAGCCCCAGATCGGCGGCGAGCACGAAGCGGTTGTCCGGCGCCGCCTCGATCCCGTGCCCGTGCGGCCCTTCCTGGCGCTGCGGATTCACGCTCTTTCCCTTGTGCTGGACGAATCCGCTGGCTTCGCCGAGCCGCCCGTCTTCGAGAATCGGCAGCGCCGCCACGCTTCCGCCGCCGTAATTCGCCACCAGAACGTATCTTCCCGTCCGATCGAGCGAAAGATGGCACGGCCCAGCGCCGCGCGACGACACCTGGTTGAGCAGCGTGAGCTTGCCCGTTCCGCGGTCGAGAGCGAAGGCGCTCACCGCGCCGGTCTTCCGGCCCTCAAATTCCCCCACTTCGTTCACCGCATAGAGATAGTTGCCGGACGGATGCGCGGCGAGAAACGACGGGTTCGTCGTCTCGGCGGCCAGCCCCAGCGCGGTCAGCCGTCCCATCGCGGAACTGAACCGATACGCATAAATCCCCCTACTCACCGGCCCGGTGTACGTGCCGACGTAAACGAGAAAATCGTCCTGAGGTTCGGGGGCCGCCGTTTGCTCAACGGCAGGGGCGCAGGAGAAAAGCGCCGCGCCGAGCAGCGCCACGCAGGAAAATGGCAGGACTCGATTGATTTTCATGGCCCTATCAAAGCCGAATCCGCGGCAAAGCGCAAGCGCACCTTGCCGCCGAAGTTCTCCTCGAGCGACGGTCCGCCGCAAGCGTCATTTTCAAAATGGCTTCGAGCGGGCGCTAGGAAGGACCGAAATAGGGAAGGCTGGCCAGATCTTTCTCGCGGGCGCGGAGCGGACTCGCAAGCCAGTTGGAAAGCTCGCGTAACGCCAGGCGGCGCGCCAGGAATTTGCCCCACGTGCGCCGCGCCCACCCGGGCCCGTAAGCCAGCCGGAAGCCCTCTTCAAGCAGCGGCTCGAGCGCCGCCGGCGTGCAATTCGGGTGGCGCCACACCAGATGCTTGGTATCGAACTTGTCCCAGTTTCTCTCCGCGATTCCGTACCGTGAATCCAGTTCCTGCCAGAGCTGCGTCTGAGGATGCGGCGTGACGATGGTGATCTGCGTGACATCGAGCGCGAGGGAAGCGAGCGTGCGCAGGTCCTCGCGGATGGCCTCCGGGGTTTCGGTGGGAAATCCGATGATGTAGTAGCCGTGCGCGTAGAGCCGCTCGCGGTGCAGCCGCTCGGTGAGTTCGCGCACGGCCTCGGGTTTCTCGCCCTTGCGGATCTCCTTGAGGACGTTCCCGTGAAAGCTCTCGATGCCGAAGAGCGCTCCTTCCAGGCCCTGCGCCAGCCAGTCATCGAAACGCCGCAGCAGCAGGTCCACGCGCGTCTGCGCGAGCCAGCGGAGCCCCCGCCGCGCCAGCCGCTCGATGGCCGCCTCGGCATGCGACGGAAGGTTGCCGAAATTCTCGTCAAGAATCAGCACGCAGCGGACGCCGCGCGCGACGTAGAAATCCAGGACGCGGTCGAGCGCTTCGAGCGAAAGCGGTTTGAGGCGCGGCGCAAACGCCGTCGTTTGGCAGAACGTGCACTGAAACGTGCACCCGCGCGCCGTGAACAGAATCCCCAGCGGCATCGCCCAGCCTCCGGGCATTTCCATCCGCATCAGCAGCGGAGGATGCTGGAGCGCCTCCAGCTTGCGGCCGAGACGCGCCGCCACCGCCTCCTCGCCGTACCCCAGGAAGACTTCGTCGAATTGCGACTGGATTTCGGGCGTCAGCGCGCCGTAATTGCCCGCCCAGAGTTCCCGCACGCCGGCGCGCCGCGCCAGCTCCGCCATGCGCAGGATGCGGTTCGTCTCGTCGAGGTAAAACGAAAAGCCCACCACGTCCCAGCCGCGCTTGAGCGCCTGCCGGAATTCCGCTTCGGTCGGATATTCGAGGATTTCCAGCCCGGGAAGGTTCTGCTTCAGAAAGCGGAGGCCGAAGGAAATTGTCCGCGGCATCCGCAGACGCCAGCGGAAATTCCGCGGCGCATTTTCGCGGAAGTAGTCGTAGTGGGCGCTCGCGCCCGGCTCGCGCCAGACCGTGGTGAGCAAAATCCTGGGCACAGCGCTGCCCCCCTTGGCAGTCCCTCGAAGAGGCTTTTGAGTGCCCTGACCCTGATCGGAAAGGGAAGCTTACCACATCCCGTTTGGTTTTTCCTCGGATAGCTGCCGGCCGCCGCTCGTCTGAACCGCGCAACTTCCGTCCAATGAACTTGTGGCGCTTCAAGCCCGGCAGCGCAAGTTTCGCCGTGCAGACTTCCGGCGTTTCCCGGCCCATGAACGAAAATGGAAAAGCCGCAAGATTTGAAAAGCGAACCTTGCGCTACGCGATGCTCACCAAGGCGTCGCCGTTTGCGCCGGCGTGCTTCGCCGCTCTCAAATCGAACGGCACGGAAAACTTCTTCTCGATCTTCTCGCGATAGCAGGGGCCGGAGTTGTACGCGCAGAAAGGATAGACCCTGCCGTCAGGCGCCGAGTAGTGGATGACGCAGCGCTTGACCCGCTCGATGTCGTAGTTGTAGGCGTCCATGAAGTGCATGCCGGCCACGAGCAGCGTCTTGTAGGTGAACGTCCCGTCGCCTTTGCCCCGCCCGTAGCTGTGGTCGGTCATGCCCTGAAGGGTTTGCAGGAACCGCTCGAAGGTCAGCCCGCGCGGCGCGAACTCCGGCCGGTAGAATTTCCGCAGCTTCTGCCAGGCGTTGATTTTCGAAAACAGCTTGATGCGCGCCGATTTCGCCTCGCGCGCGAGCCGGTCGACCTCGCGGAGCATCCCGGGCATATCGAAGAAGCGTGTGATGGGAACGGCCTGCTTCGTTTCCGTGTCCACGTAGAGATACGTTCCGATGGCGCAGTGTGGGTGCGAAGTCAGATTCGGCCGGTTGTAGTTCTGAAGTCCCGAAAGGAGCTTTGAAAACGGCGAGGTGCAGGAGAGCGGGAACCAGTCTTCGTAAGTGTCGGTCAGACCGGTCTGCCGCGCCACGTCGTGCGCGAGGTCGGACTGCGTGTAGCGTTTCTGCTCGAGTTCGCGCCGGTTGATGCGTCCCGTGAAGCAGACGGGCTGGAAGCTGAAGCCGCTCACGCAATCGATGTTGTCAATCGCCAGACGGATCATCGCGCCGATCTGGTGGTCGTTCACGCCGCGCACGATGGTGGGCACAAAAACGATCTTCAGCCCGGCTTTGCGGCAGTTTTCAATCGCCGCGAGTTTTTTCTCCATCAGCGGCACGCCGCGCGTGCGCAGGTAAACGTCGTCGGTCACGCCGTCGAACTGAAGGTAGAGCGTGTGCAGCCCGGCATCTCTGGCGCGCTCGGCGAATTCGAGCTCGGCGAAGAGAATGCCATTCGTCGCCACCTGAATGTGCGTGAAACCCATTTCGGCGGCCATGCGCACCACGTCGTGAAAGCGCGGATAGACGGTGGGCTCGCCGCCCGAAAATTGCACCACGCGGTTCGGCACCGGCCGCTGCTCGCGCAGCACGCGCAACATGCCGCGCAACTGCTTGAACGACGGCTCGTAGAGATACCCCGCCACGTTCGCGTTCGCAAAACACACCGGACACGTCAGGTTGCAGCGGTTCGTCAAGTCCACGTTCGAAAGCACCGTGTGCGAGGTGTGCAACGAGCACATCCCGCAGTCGTCGGGACACTTCGCGGCGTCGGGAATCTGCGGATTTTCCAGCCCGCGGTTGTCGCCGAACTCGAACTGCTCCATCTTCAGATACAGCTTCGCGTCGGAATAAATCTTGTCGCGAAACTCGCCGTGCTCGGCGCAGGTCTTCTCGATGTAATATGGGAAGAGCTTCTTTTAGTGAATGTGTTTGTTTAG
>CAZKXX010000161.1:1476-5134 GCA_964556705.1 uncultured Acidobacteriota bacterium | reverse complement strand
CGTGACTCGGAGCACCCTCCAATCCGCTTTCAACAGAAATGCTGGACAGTGCCGTCAAGTGATTAATCTTGACACGGTTTGAGCGCGGCCCGTAAAATCGCCTGCTGGCGGTCAAAACAGAGCGTTCGGGTGATTTCTGGAACTCGAAGATAACTTCAAGCGGCTGGTCAAAGAACTGGGCCACGCCATCAACGATTCCGTCTCCGACTCGGAGCGGATCGCCGACGTTCTGGGACGCATCCGCGCCGCCGGCTACGACCTCTTCCTCGTTCTCGAAGTCACCATCGGGTTCAACAAGCGCGAGACTCACATCACCCATCGGCAGAAGCTCGACCCCGAACGTCGCGTGCCCGCGCAGGCACGAGGCGATCTGCGCCTGACCAATCGCGACAACGAATTCCTTCGCTCCCTCCGCATCAGCGTGAAAGACGACGCGGAGTAGCCTTCCTTTTCACCCTCCAATCGTCTCCGCGCGGCGGCTTGACAGCCCGTTTCGCCGGGGACTAGCATTTCTCCATGCCTTCGATGACGGTCCGCATGCCCGCCGTCGCGGGGCGCTTTTATCCGGGCCGGGCCGATTCGCTGGTCCGCGAACTCGAAAAGCACACCGGCGACCCCGCGAAGGCCGAGCGCCTCGAATCGGCGCTGGGCTGCGTGGTCCCGCACGCCGGTTACATGTATTCCGGCCACGTCGCCGGAGCCGTCTATCGCCGCCTGCCGAGATTTTCCTCGTACCTGATTCTCTGCCCCAACCACACGGGGCGCGGCGCGCCGCTGGCCATCATGTCGAGCGGCGCGTGGCGGACGCCGCTCGGCGACGCGCCGATTGACGCGGAACTCGCGCAGGCCGTCCGCCGCGCGTGCCATCTGGTGATGGAGGATTCCGCCGCCCACGCCGACGAGCACTCGCTCGAAGTGCAGCTTCCCTTCCTCCAGCACCTCGAAAAGGACTTCCGCTTCGTCCCCATCGCCATCGGCACGGGCGGCTACGCTTCGCTCGAAGCGCTCGGGCATGGCCTGGCGCAGGCGGCGCGCGAGGCGAGCCAGCCGTTTCTCATCGTGGCCTCCAGCGACATGAACCACTACGAGCCCGACGCGATTACCCGCGTCAAGGACCGCAAGGCGATCGAGCGTATTCTGGAGCTCGATCCGAAGGGGCTCTACGACGTCATTCGCCGCGAGGAAATTTCGATGTGCGGCTACGGCCCCACGATCGCCATGCTCACCGCAGCGCGCGAACTGGGCGCGACGCGCGCCGAACTTGTCAAATACGCCACTTCGGCCGATACGAGCGGCGACCGCAGCGCCGTGGTCGGTTACGCCGGCATCATCGTTTCCTGACCCGCCAGGTTCCGGACGTTTCAGCAACAGTCCAAAAGAAAAGCGGCGCTCTTTGAGCGCCGCTGAAGAGAAAGATTGCGACGAGTTGCGAAGTTATCTTGGCGGGCGTGTCGTCGAGCCCGAGCTGCCTCCTCCGCTGGGCCTGGTTGCGCCACCGCCCCCGCCACCCGTGCTGCCTCCGCCGCCGCCGAACGAACCGCGGACGCCGCCGGAGCTCCCTCCACTGCTCGAGCTGCCCGAAGACCCGCCAACCGAGCCGAAACTACCGCCGGGGCTCGGCGAGGGCGAGTCGTTCGAACGGGACGGACGAACGCCGGGAGACGGAGAGGAATCGCGCGTCCGAGACGGCGCGGTCGCCTCCCGCGAGCCGGTCGCTGGCGCCGGCTGCGGCTCCCCTCCCGCGCGCGGAGCCCGGCCGGAAGCTCCTCCGGCCGACCCGCTGGGCGGTGTGATGATGCTTTCCCACGCCGTGCGCGCGTCCCGCGGACTCGAAGAAGTCTCTGTGGAAGTGCTCTCCTCCGCGCCGCCCGTTGCTGACGCCACAGCGCCCGCGGTTCTCGCGGGTCGCGGCCACGCGCCTGCCGGCGCCGAGGAGGGCGCTGGAGAGCGCGCGCCGAGGGTGGGATGGTTCACGAAACGGCCCCCGTCCGGGTCATAGACGATGCCGCTCTCGCCCCCCGTCGCGCGAGGAATTCGCGCCGGTCGGGCACCTTCCGCGCCGGCCACGCTTCCCGTGCCGCCGACCGCTTCACGCTGAATCACTGGAATCGAAAGCGGTTCGCCCGGCAGGCGCGCCAGATTTTCGGGTTCCAGCTCCAGCCGGTCGAGTTGGCGGGCCGTCCGCGGATGGCGGTCCAGGATGCGTTCTGGCGTAACCGGCTGGCCGCGCGTGAGGGTCTGCTCTTCAACGACGGTCGCGCACCCCTGCGGGTCGGGACAATCCGAAACGCTCGTGCCTCGCGGCCCCCAGCCGACCCAGCCCGGCCCGCGATACCACGTCACCAGCGCCGGCGACCACGCGCCGAAGCTGCCCGGCATCCAGCACCAGCCGATGCCCGAGACGTAATGCCACTGTCCGTAATGGTAGGGCAGCCAGCCCCAGGGCTCCGCGGGAATCCACACAAACCCGATCCCCGGATAGTAGGTCCAGCGGCCGTAGCGGTAGGGAGACCAGCCGTAGCCGACGTTGGGCGACCAGACGTGCCCGTAAGCTGGCAAATAAACCCAGTTGCCGTGCAGGCCGAGGTCGCTCCATCCCCAGAGGATGTCCGTGGCGTTGTTCGAATAGAGGTTGGGTGCGGAATGATGGCGCGCCAACCGCACCTGCTGTTCGCGCTGTTCGACCCACTCGTCCCACGGGTCAAGCGTCAGCGCCTGCGTAACAGCAAAAGCAGGGTCTTCCTGCGGGCGCAATTCGAGCGTGGCGCCCTCGCCGACCTCGCCGGTACCGTAAGGGCTCGCGATTTCGACCGACCCGCGAAAGACCTTCAGGAGCAGGTCGCCGCCCTCAAAGTCCACACGGAAACGCGCTTTGGCGCCGGGCTTGAGCGTCGTCTCGCCCGCATAGACCTCGTAGAAATCTCCGCGCTCGGGGTCGAAGCTGAACGTGGCATAACCCTGATGCAGGCGCAGGCGGTTCACTTTCCCGCCTTCCGACATCAGCAGGAGATGCACGAATTCGAGGAGCGTCTGCTGACCGAGTCGCGCCGTCGAGCCGTTTTCAAATTCAACTTCCGCGAAACTCTCCCGGTCGGTTGCAACTTTGAACCCTTCCTGAAGGGGCGTATTCACCCAGGCCGCGGCCCACTGGTCCACGTCCGGCCGCTGCACGCTGACCGTGCCTTCCACAAAGCTCAGGCGGACGATGCGCACGCGCGAATACTCCTCGGCCGCCGCAGAAAACGCGAAGGCCGCCGCAAGCGTCACGGCTGCCAGCCCAATCGTTGCTCCTGGGGGTTTCATGGCTCACCTCCCGGACGCACACGCCCGGTGAACACGCTGAGCCCATCCTACACTAATCTAGACGCTGGAGCGAGACAGAAGGTTTCCACGGAAGGCGCGGCAAATCGTTGAATTGTGCGGGGTTTCGACCGACCGGCTGGTCGGCGGTCACTCCCCCTGCTGGATGCGCGCCAGGAGGTTTTGCGCGCGCGTCTGCGCCAGGTTCAGGAAGCGGCGGTTCTGGGCGATCTGCTCGAGCGCCGGCGTCAGCAGTTCCGGCTCGGTCAGAGCGTTGCGTCGCAAGTCCGCCTCGATCTGCCGCAGCTCGCCCGGCAGGCTCAGGTGGTCAAAGCGGATGGCGTATTCGAGCGCGGCG
>CAZKXX010000161.1:0-1466 GCA_964556705.1 uncultured Acidobacteriota bacterium | reverse complement strand
AAAGCCTCTCGAACAGCTCGGTCAGTTGCTGGGCCTCGCGCCGCCGTGTGTAGTTGAACTTCGCCTCGTTCCGCCGCCCGTCTGCCTCGTAGATGAAAGTCTTCAGTCCCAGGTTCGCGACCCGCCGGCCGCTTTCGAGGTCGTCGGTCTCGAAGTAATTGAGGGCGGCGACGAGGTCGAAAATCTGCCGGGTCGTGCCCGGCTTCAGCTTCAGCGGACGCGCCTCGGCCGGCGCCTCCAGCTTGCGCCCGTCGTACGTCCCCTTGCCGTTCGCATCCACGGTGATGGCGAGATATTCGGGGAAGCTCCCTTCGAGCACCTTCGTAAAAGTGAGCCGGGGAACGTTCGAGGCGGCCTCCTCGGCCGAAACGCCCGCGGGGAACAATGCCCACAGCGCCACCGCCGCCAGCGCCCGCGCGGGGCGGAGATAAAGGGGGGAAGGTCGTCGGAAAAGGAACTCCATCGTCGCGTCACCGCCCCCCGACCGAAAGCGTCGGGGGGCGGACCGGTCGGCTAGGCCTGCGCCAGCTCGTGCATCTCGGCTTCGGCGATGTCGAAATTCGCGTACACGTGCTGGACGTCGTCGTGGTCTTCGAGCTCTTCCATCAGCTTCAGCATCTGCTGCGCCTGCTTGCCGGTCAGCTTCACCGAAGACTGCGGGAGCATCGAAACCTCCGCCGTGCCCGGCTCAATGCCCGCGGCTTTCAGCGCCTCCAGCACTTTCGGAAACGCCTCGGGCGAGGTGATAATCTCCCAGTAGTTCTCGTCCTCGCGCAGGTCGTCGGCGCCCGCCTCGGTCACCAGCGTCAGCAGCGCTTCTTCTTCGGCCTTGCCCTTCTCGATGGTGATGTAACCCTTCTTCGCGAAGACCCAGGCCACGCAGCCGTTCTCGCCGAGGTTCCCGCCGTGCTTGGAGAGCAGGTGGCGGAGCTCGGAAAGGGTCCGGTTGCGGTTGTCGGTGGTGATTTCCATCATCAGCGCCACGCCGCCGGGGCCGTAGCCTTCATACACGGTTTCTTCGTAGACCGATCCCGGGAGTTCGCCGGTGCCGCGCTGAACGGCGCGCTTGATGTTTTCGGCCGGCATGTTTTCGGCCTTGGCGGCGGCGATCGCCGTGCGCAGGCGCGGATTGGCGTCCGGGTCGCCTCCCCCCAGCCGCGCGGCGATGGTGATCTCTTTGATCAGCTTCGTAAACATCTTGCCGCGCCGGGCGTCCGCGGCGCCCTTCTTATGCTTGATGGTTGCCCATTTGGAATGGCCGGACATGGTCGGCGTTTCCTTTCCGAGAGGCTCGCCACGTCACCACGCCTTCTCGGTCGGAGAGGGTGCGAACGAATGGCTGAATGACTCTATTATGTTACCACAGCCGGCAGAAGGCGCGCCACGCGAATCGACATGGGAGGCTGTAGCGCTGGTCTGTCCTTTGACCTGCGGCTGGTCAAGGGCCGCGGGTCACCAAGCAGACC
>CAZKXX010000160.1:0-5156 GCA_964556705.1 uncultured Acidobacteriota bacterium | reverse complement strand
GAGCGGCGACTTGCACCCGACCGGTGGGTTGCCGGATAATCGAAAAGTCCCATGAACCAAGCGGAGGCGAAAGGGCGATGAGGAAATTCCGAGCCTTGGCAGGTGGGTTGTGCCTGGTCATTTTGGTGGGCTGCGGCGCGGGCAGCAGCGCCTTCAAGGCAGGCCACAAGGCGGCCCAAAGAAAGGACTGGGATACGGCCCTGGTGCACTTCGAGCGGGCCCGGCAGGCCAATCCCGGAAACGCCCGCTTCGTTCTTTGGGAGCAGCAGGCGCGGACACAGGCGGCGCTGGCTCACCTGAAAAAGGGGAGGGAATTTGCGGCCCAAAACCGGCTGGACGAAGCGGCCGGGGAATTCCAGAAGGCCGTGAGCATCGACCCGTCCAACGAAGCGGCGATCCAGGAGCTGAGCCGCACCTTGGCCCTGCAGGCGGAAGCGAAGAGGGCGAGACAGGAGACGATTCAGCAGGCGCTGCGCGCCCGCGAAGAGCCTGCGGCGAGGACAGGGACACAACTCAAGCCGTTTTCGACCGAGCCCCTCTCGCAATTCCGCGTTTCGGCCGACAGCCGGAAAGTTTACGAAACGCTTGCCAAGCTGGCAGGAATCAATGTGACGTTTTCTTCGGATTTCCGTCCGGCGCCGATCTCGGTGGATTTGAGGGACGTTCAGGTTGAAGACATCCTGAACATCATCGGCTATCAGACCAAGACGTTCTGGCGGGCGATCACGCCGAACACCATTCTGGTGGTCACCGACAACCCGGCCAACCGGCGCGACTTTGAAGAGCAGGTGCTGAAGACCATTTACCTTTCCAACCCGCTCGCGCCGGCCGACCGCACGGCCATCACGACGGCGCTCAAGCAGGTTCTGGGGTTGCAGCGCATCATCGACAATCCAGACGCCAACGCCATCATCGTGCGGGACACGCCGGCAAAAGTGGCGGCCGCTGAACGGCTCATCCGCGACCTCGACCAGGGGAAGGCGGAGATTCTGGTGGAGGTGGCGATCGTCGAGGCGGACCGCAACCGGGTCCGCGAACTTGGCCTCGCTCAGGTTGCCACCTCGCCGCTTCCGAGCACCGCGATCTTTGGCATCGGGTTCACGGGCCGCGAGACCCAAGCTAACATTCCTACATTGCGGTTGAGCGACATCGGACGCATCAGCACGCGCGACTTCAGCATCGTGCTGCCCGGAGCGGTGGCCAACGCGCTGCTTTCCGATGCGGAGTCGCGCATCCTCCAGAATCCTCAGGTGCGCGTGACGGACGGGATGACGGCGAAGCTGCGCATCGGCAGCCGGGTGCCTTTCGCGACGGGCAGCTTTCTGCCCTCTCTGGGCGGCGTACAGACGGGAACGGGGTTCGGGTTGCTTGCCAGCACGCAGTTCCAGTATCAGGACGTGGGCGTAAACCTGGATATCACGCCGCGGCTGCTTCCCAACGGCGAGGTCGCACTTCGCGCGGTGATTGAAATCTCTTCGCTTCAAGCGCCGATTCAAATCGGCGGCTTCAGCCAACCCACCTTCGGCCAGCGTCGCATCGAACACGATATCCGGCTGAAGGAAGGGGAGGTCAACCTGCTCGGCGGACTCATCGAAAGCAAGGAGGTCGAATCCTGGAGTGGGCTGCCGGGTTTGGGTGAGATTCCGTTTCTCCGCTATCTTTTCGCCTCGGAACGGCGCGAGCGCGTGGACACAGAAATCCTCGTGATGCTGACGCCGCGCTTGATCCGCCTTCCGGATTTCGGCGTGGGCCGCGAGCGGGCGAGGGGCCTCGAAACCGAGCTTCGCGTCTCGCCTGGGGAAGCTCCGCCGGCGCCCGAGCCTCCGTCGCAGGAAGCGCCCGTCCCGCCGCCCCCGGAATAGAGGGTGTCGAGTATGAATCTCCTGAGGATGGTTCGCAGAGGTTCGAAGGGGTTTACGCTGGTCGAACTGATTGCGGCGATTACCATCCTGCTGATTCTGACCGGTGCCGCGTTGCCTCTGGCCCGCACTCAGGTCCAGCGCCAGAAAGAAATTGAATTGCGTCGCGCCCTGCGCGAAATGCGGCAGGCAATTGACCGCTACAAGGATTTTGCCGACCGCGGGATGATTCCCACGACGGCGGACACCTTCGGCTATCCTCCCGACCTCGAGACGCTGGTGAAAGGTGTCCCGCTGAAAGGTTCGGCGACGGCGAAGTACAAGTTCCTGCGGCGCATCCCCATTGACCCGATGACCGGCAATGCCGACTGGGGCCTGCGCTCGATGCAGGACGACCCGGACTCGCGCAGTTGGAGCGGGTCGAACGTGTTTGACGTGTACTCAAAGAGCTGGGGCACGGGGCTGGACGGGACGGCCTATGCTGACTGGTGAAGTCCGGCGAAGGGCCGCGTTGGGGGCAGCGCGCCGCGTCGCTCAAGGCCGCGCGTTCACGCTGCTCGAATTGATGGTGGTCCTGACGCTGATCTTGATCGTTGTCTCGATGGCTTTCCCGACTTACCAGCGCGCCGTGACGCGCGCTCGGGAGGCGACCCTGCGTGACAACCTCTATACGATGCGAAAGCTCATCGACCAGTTCACGCTCGATAAACAGCGGCCGCCGCAATCGCTGGAAGAACTCGTGGACGAGGGCTATCTGCGCGGCGGCGTGCCCGAGGACCCGTTTACGCGCTCCAATCAGACCTGGCAGGTCGTGATCGAGGACGTTCCGCTGAATCCCGGGCAGGCGATTCCCGGCATCGTGGACGTTCACAGCGGGTCGGATGAAATTTCCCTGGAGGGGACGCCGTACAGCAGTTGGTGAAAAGGGCGCATACCTAATCGCGATCTGATGGCTGAATTTATCTGCAAAGTCGGGACGGATTCGGGACGAGTCTTCAACGAGACCGTGGAGGCTTTTTCGGAAGTAGAACTGCGACAGCGCCTCCGGGCGCAGGGTTATTACGTTTTCTCGATTCGCCCGAAGGAGGGGCTGCGCGCCCGCTTGCCCCTGCCGGGCCGCGGGCGAATTTCCAGCGACGATTTCTTGGTCCTCAATCAACAGTTCCTGACGCTGTCGAAATCCGGGCTGCCGCTCCAGAAATCGCTCGATCTGCTGGCCCGGCAGACCCGCCAGGAGGAACTTCGCGCGGCTATCGAAGACATTCGCGAGCGCGTGCGCGCCGGCGCGTTGCTTTCCGAGG
Source organism: uncultured Acidobacteriota bacterium (assembly GCA_964556705.1). Classification (GTDB taxonomy): domain Bacteria; phylum Acidobacteriota; class Terriglobia; order UBA7540; family UBA7540; genus CAZKXX01. The sequence goes on along the minus strand of CAZKXX010000160.1, from coordinate 1,996 downwards.
CCTTCGAGGCGACGGGGAAGTTCCCGAAGATTTACTGCGCCACGTTGCGCGCGGGTGAGCGCAGCGGCAGTCTCGACCGCGTTCTCGGGCAGTACATCGCTTATCAGAAGACGACGCGCACGTTTCGGAAAAAGTTTCTATCCGCGCTGGTTTATCCGGCGTTCCTGCTCATGTTTCTGGTCGTCCTGGTTTCCTTCGTGATCTGGTTCATCGTGCCGCGTTTCGCAATGCTTTACGCCGACCTGGACGTCGAATTGCCGGAGTTGACGCAGTTCGTCATCGAGTTTTCTTTAGGCGTTAAGGATTTCGGCGTCGTCATCCTGGCGGTCGTCATCGGCGCCGTCTTGCTTTTCCGGGCCGGTCGGAAGCTTCCCAGCATGCGGCTGGCGTGGGACCGGTTGAGATTCCGAATGCCCGTGGCCGGAAAGTTGCTTCAGAAGTTTTCGGTGGCGGAATTTGCCCGGACGCTTGCGGTGCTGTTGCAGGGCGGCATTCCGGTGGTTTCAGCCCTGGAGACGGCGAAGGATTCTGTCTCGAGCCCGCTGCTCTCCCAAGCGATCGCTCGGGCGCAGGCCGACGTGACGGGAGGCCAGGCCCTCGCCGCCAGCCTCCGTCAGACCGGCTTCTTCCCGGAAACGGCGCTGGATATGATCGAGGTGGGCGAGAACACCGGGGCGTTGCCGGGCATGCTCGAAAGCCTGGCGGAGTTTTACGAGGAAGATGTGAACATCGACCTCGCGACGCTCGTGGCGCTCGTGGACCCCGTCATGATCGCTTCGATCGCCGTGGTGGTGGCGTTTGTCCTGATCGCGTTTTATCTGCCGCTGTTTTCCATGGCGGCGCAGGTTCGGTAGGCCCTTCCGCGCGCGGCGCGCGGGCGGCCTGAAGGAGCAAAGGCGTGAGGGAATTGACCGGCGATTCGCCGGCGGAATTTGAGCGGGCGCGGGAACTGGCGCGACGGTATCAGTTTGATTTCGTGGATCTGCGGGAGTGCCGGCCCGACCTGGAACTCCTCCGCTCCATCCCCCTCGACCTGATGGTGCGCTACGAATTTCTGCCGCTCGAAGCGCACAACCACCACCTGGTCATCGTCGTCGGAGATCCGTCAGACCTCGGCCGGCTCGACGAGCTGGAGATGAAGCTCGACCGCCGCCTGGTGATCAAGGTCGCGGTCCTGAGCCAGGTTCGCGAGTTTCTCCGGAAGACGGACCCTTCGCAGCGAGTTCTGGAAGAGGCGACCGAAGAATTCCGGCTGGATGTCATCCGCGACGAAGAGGGCTCCGAGGCGGGACTTTCGCTCGAGCACCTGGTCGAGGAGCGGGGCGCCAGCCCCATGATTCGGCTGGTGGACTCCATCATCTTCGCGGGGCTCGAGCGGCGCGCGAGCGACGTCCACATCGAAAGCCGCGACAACGCTGTCGCGGTCAAATATCGCATCGACGGCGTCCTGCAACACGCGCTGTCGCCGCTGGCGCGGGAGCTGCAATCGAGTCTGATTACGCGCATCAAGGTGATGGCCGAACTCGACATCGCGGAGCGGCGCGTTCCGCAGGACGGCCGCTTCCGAGTGCGGTATCGCGGGCGGCCCATCGATTTCCGCGTCTCTATCATGCCCTCGATCCACGGTGAGGACGCGGTCCTGCGCATTCTCGACAAGGAATCGCTGCACGAGAAGTTCCGCCAGCTCCGCCTCGACGTGCTGGGGCTGGCCGACCGGGAAATCAAACGCCTGCGCCGATTCATCCGCGAGCCTTACGGGATGGTGCTCGTGACCGGACCGACGGGAAGCGGGAAGACGACCACGCTCTACGCCGCGCTCTCGGAAATCAAGACGGACGAAGACAAGATCATTACCATCGAGGACCCGGTCGAATATCAGATTCGCGGCATCACGCAGATTCCCGTCAACGAAAAGCGGGGGCTTACGTTCGCGCGCGGCTTGCGCTCCATCCTGCGCCACGACCCGGACAAGATCATGGTGGGCGAAATCCGCGAC
>CAZKXX010000159.1:0-5184 GCA_964556705.1 uncultured Acidobacteriota bacterium | reverse complement strand
GGCGTACGGTCCGCCGCCGGAACAGAGAAAAGAAGGCCGCAACAGCCAATGGACTCACCTCTACAATGCTGACGTGATCTCGATGCCGGACAAGTGGGAGTATCCCTGGTATGCGGCTTGGGACCTGGCGTTTCACTGCGTGCCGCTCGCGCTGGTGGATTCCGAATTCGCCAAAGAGCAACTGGCCCTGATGGTGAGGGAATGGTATATGCATCCCAATGGCCAGTTGCCAGCCTATGAATGGGCTTTTGGCGACGTGAATCCGCCGGTGCACGCCTGGGCCGCCTGGCGCGTGTACAAGATCGAAAAGAAGCGGATGGGCCTAGGGGACCGGCAGTTCTTGCAGCGGGTCTTTCATAAGTTGTTGCTCAACTTCACCTGGTGGGTGAACCGGAAGGACGCAGAAGGCCGTAATGTGTTTCAGGGCGGTTTTCTGGGGCTCGACAACATCGGAGTTTTCGACCGCTCCGCGCCGCTGCCCACCGGCGGGCATCTGGAGCAGTCCGACGGCACGAGCTGGATGGGCATGTACTGCCTGAACATGCTGGCCATCGCGCTGGAGCTGGCGCGGGAGAACCCCGCCTATGAAGACGTCGCCAGCAAATTCTTCGAGCACTTCGTCTATATCGCGCACGCCATGAACGACCTGGGCGGCGAAGGCATCGATCTGTGGGACGAGCAGGACGGCTTCTACTATGATGTGCTGCACCTGCCCCACGGCGAGCATCTTCCCCTCAAGGTCCGTTCCATGGTGGGCCTCATCCCGCTGTTCGCCGTCGAGACGATGGAGCCGGAGATCGTGGACCGGCTCCCGGGTTTCAAGCGCCGCATGCAATGGTTCATCGACAACCATCCCGATGTGCCGCACCACATTGACATGGGCCAGAAGTCGGAGCGGGGCGTGCGCCGCCTGCTCTCCATCGTGAATCGGTCAGCAATCCAGCGAGTGCTGCGCTACATGCTCGACGAAAACGAATTCCTCTCACCGCACGGGATTCGCGCCCTTTCCCGCCATCATCGCGACCATCCCTACGTGTTCCACGTCAACGGAGACGAGCACCGCGTGGACTATGAGCCCGGCGAGTCTTCGAGCGGCCTGTTCGGCGGCAACTCCAACTGGCGCGGTCCCGTCTGGTTTCCGGTGAACTTTCTGCTGATTGAATCATTGCAGAAATTCCATCACTACTACGGCGACTCTCTGAAGGTGGAATTTCCCACCGGCTCGGGGCAAATGACGTCCTTGTGGGACGTGGCGGGGGAAATCTCCCGCCGGCTGACCCGCATTTTCCTGCGGCGGCCCGACGGCCGGCGGCCGGTCTTCGGCGGAATCGAGAAATTCCAGACCGACCCGCACTGGCGGGATCTGATTCTCTTCCACGAATATTTCCACGGGGACAACGGCGCGGGCCTCGGCGCAAGCCATCAGACGGGCTGGACCGGGCTGGTGGCAAAGCTCATCGAGCAGAGCGGCGAATGAGGGAAACTGAGAATTGCAGATTGGTCATTGGCGATTGCGGATTGATTGGCCATGGCCAGGATTTCAAGCGAGCAATTTCCTGAAGAGCGTGTCCGGCCCGATTCATTCGTGAGTTTTGGCCGGGTGACTTGCGGCGATCTCGCCGCCGCCGAGTCGCGCGAGTGGCTGGTGACGAACGGCATAGGCGGGTTTGCCTCCGGCACCGTGGCGGGCCTGTTGACGCGGCGCTACCACGGCCTGCTGGTGGCGGCGCTCCGGCCACCCCTCGGCCGCACGCTGCTGGTGACGAAGTTCGAGGAAAGCGCCGAGTACGACGGTCAAACGTACCGTCTCTCCGCTAACCGCTGGACGGGCGGTGCGGTGGACCCGCAGGGCTTCCGTCACATCGAGAGTTTCCGGCTGGAAGGGACCGCGCCGGTCTGGACGTTTGCCTTCGCGGACGCTCTTTTTGAAAAGCGCGTCTGGATGGAGCACGGCGCGAACACAACCTACGTGACTTTCCGGCTCGCGCGCGGCACGCGGCCACTGCAATTGACGCTTCGGGCTCTGGTCAACTATCGCGACTCCCACTCGACCACCCGCGCCGGCGGCTGGCGGATGAACGTGGAATCCGCCGAGCGCGGCCTGCGGGTCACCGCCTTCGACGGCGCCGTCCCCTTCTTCGTTCTGAGCGATCGCGGCGAGGCCGCGCCCGCGCAAGACTGGTACAACAACTTCGACCTCGCCCAGGAACGCTTTCGCGGGCTCGACGATCGCGACGACCACCTTCACGCCGGCACGCTGCGCGCGACGCTCGGGCCGGGCGAATCGCTGGCGATCGTGGCCACGACCGAAGCGAACGCCGGCCTCGACGCGGCTGCTGCCTGGGAGCGTCAGCGCGCGCGTGAGAACGCTCTGCTTGACCGCTGGAATACGGCGCAGCCCGGCATCGCGGAGGCCGCGCCCGCCTGGATTCGCCAGCTCGTTTTCGCGGCCGACCAGTTCGTGGTCCGCCGGCCGCTTTCGGATGACCCCGGAGCGCTCTCCGTCATCGCCGGCTATCACTGGTTCGGAGACTGGGGCCGCGACGCGATGATTTCGCTTCCCGGCCTCGCGCTGGCAACCGGGCGGGCGGAAGTCGCTGCCAAGATCCTGTTCACCTTTGCGCGGTTCGTGGACCGCGGCATGCTCCCGAACGTATTTCCCGACACCGGCGGGACGCCCGAATACAACACCGTTGACGCAACGCTGTGGTACTTCGAGGCCGTCCGCCAACACTTCGAGGCCGCTGGGGACTCCGGGGCCATCGAAAGTCTTTTCCCGATTCTGGAGGGAATCGTCGAGAGCCACCTGGCCGGAACGCGCTACCACATTCACGCCGATGAAACCGACGGGCTGCTTTTCGCCGGCGAGCCGGGAGTGCAGCTCACCTGGATGGACGCGAAAATCGGCGACTGGGTGGTCACGCCGCGCATCGGGAAACCCGTCGAGGTCAACGCGCTGTGGTTCAACGCGCTCGTCACCCTGGCGCGGCTGGCGCGCGCCCTGAAAAAATCTTCGGAGAAATACGAGAAGCTTGCCGAGCGCGTGCGCGCGAGTTTCAGCCGCTTCTGGAGTCCCGAACACGGTTATTGTTTCGACGTGATTGACGGTCCGGCGGGAAATGACGCGTCGTTGCGGCCGAATCAGATCTTTGCCGTTTCACTCCCTGAGAGCCCGCTCGATCGCGATCAGCAGCGCGCCGTGGTGGACGCCTGCGCGCGGCACCTCCTGACCTCGCACGGCCTGCGCAGCCTCGCGCCCGGCGAGCCCGGTTACACCGGCCGCTATGCCGGATCGCCTTTCGAACGCGACTCCGCCTATCACCAGGGGACGGTGTGGGGATGGCTCCTTGGGCCGTTCGCTCTGGCTCACCTGCGCGTTTATGGCGACGCGAAGGCCGCCGCGCAGTTTCTCGAGCCGATGGGGCTGCAGTTGAAAGCGCATGGCCTCGGGACGCTCGCCGAAATCTTCGACGGGGACTTTCCCTTCGCGCCGCGCGGCTGCATCGCGCAGGCGTGGACGGTCGCCGAAGTGCTCCGCGCGTGGACCGCCCTCACCCACCCGAGCGCGGACGCGGTCGTCTCATCTCCCGCGACGTCAAGCGTCTCCTGAGGCCGCTCGCCCTTTACTGAATCCTTCTCCCGCCGTAAAGTACTGTCCCACTCTTGCGAGTATGGAGATGCGGCATTGAGAACGGCGGAAAAGTGCTCTTCTCGAATCGGTCGTTGGCGCGGCCGCCCGGCCGTGGTGTTGAGCAACGGCCGGGTTCGCATGGTCACGCTCACCGGCGGCGGACACATCGCGGAGTTCCGCTTCGCGGACGTTCCGGGCCTGCCGACCGTGAACCCGCTCTGGGCTCCTCCCTGGAAATCCATCGAGCCCTTTCGCTATCGTGCCAGAATTCACGAACGGATTTTCGGAACCCTCTTCGAAGGTAAGCTCCTTTCCGGAATCGCCGGGCACAATCTGTGCCTCGACTACTTCGGGCCGCCCTCGCAGGACGAATACGCCGCCGGACTGTCGTTTCACGGCGAAGCGCCCAGTCTGAAATGGAAGGCCGTCTCGGGCCGCGCCACATCGCGCCGCGCGACGGTCAGGCTGACCGTTCGTTTGCCCCAGGCGGGCCTGAATTTCATTCGCAACATCGAACTGCGTCGCGGCGAGTCCGTCGCGTACTTCACGGAAACGGTCGAGAACGAACGGAAACTCGACCATTTTTTTCACTGGCAGCAGCACGTCACGCTGGGTCCGCCGTTCCTTTCGCGCGCTCAATGCGCCATCGCCCTGCCGGCGGCGCGCGGGCTTACCTGGCCGCACAGCTATGAAGGAAAAGAATCGTTGCGCTTCTCGCGTCCCTTCCGGTGGCCTCACGCGCCGGCGTGCCGCGGAGGGCGACTGGATTTGAGGTATCCGCTTCAGCGCCCGGGAACGAACTTCGTCGCCACCGTCCTCCTCGATCCGAGCAAGGAAATCGCGTATGTGGCGGCGCTGAATTCAGAACAGAAACTCCTTTTTGGCTACTGTTTTCGGCGCGAGGATTTTCCCTGGACGGCGATTTGGGAGGAGAATCGTGCGCTGACGACGCCGCCCTGGAAGGGTCGAACGCAAGCGTACGCTCTGGAATTCGGGACGACTCCATTTCCAGTCGGGCGGCGCGAAGCGTTTGCGCAGCCCGAACTCCTGGGTACACCCACTCAGGCCTTGGTTCCGGCGCGGTCCAGGAGAACGGCCCGCTATTTAGCCTTCCTTGCGGTCACGCCTTCGGGCTTCGGCGCGGTCCGTGACGTCGAACTTTCGCCGAGGGAAATCGTGGTCTTCGGTTCACGCCGGGGAGCCAGGCTGCACCTCCGCGCCTCGGGCGCCAAACAGGTGTTTCGCGGATAGCTCGGAACTTCTTTTGTTTCCCACAGTTTCGGATTGACAGCGGAACATTTTGTCCTGAAAATTACAGTGCCTGCCTATCGTAAGCCACGGGTTACTTTGAGTTTCGGACTATGGGCCTAAAGCTGAAAAGGCTTTCAATCTTGATTGCGATCATCCTTGCGGCCCTCCCCGCGTGGCAATCTCCAGCCTCACCCCGCGCCGAGCGTCCTTCCGAGGATTTCAGCGCCGAGGGGTCGGAATTCTTCGAAAAGAAGATCCGGCCCGTGCTGGTCGAGCAGTGCTACATGTGTCATAGCAGCGAG
>CAZKXX010000158.1:0-5295 GCA_964556705.1 uncultured Acidobacteriota bacterium | reverse complement strand
GGGCGTGCGCTGGCGCGTCCGTCACACCGTTCTCGTACTCTGTACGCTGGCGTTCTTCGCGACGATGGTCGCCCGACTGGCGATCAGCCCGGTCGTGCCCGACGTCGGGAAGGCGTTCGACGAATCGGGCAAGCTGCTCGATCCGTCGTACATCCGGCGGATCGACAAGTTCCTGAAAGAACTCCTCTGGATGGCGCGCGTGCTGCGCTACGGACGCGAAAACGTTTCGATCGATTAGCCGGCGAGGAGGGGAGAATGGCCCAACGCATGGTCTGCGCAAAATGCGGAAAGGAAATGAACCACCACGCGGACAAACTGGAAGATCCGCGCTGCGCCGAAGACGCCGCCCATTGCGACGCCGAACTGGGCGGCATGGTGGAAGAGATGCACGCCTGCCCGGACTGCGGCGGATGTGAAATGCGCTGCGCGTCGTAGAACGATTCCCGGCGCGCCGCCGCCGGATCCGGCAGGGACTACCGGGCGAAGAGCAGGCTCTGCGCGAAGGGCCACTCGTGGTCCACCCACTGGGCCTCGCAGTGATATCCTGTCTCCTCCGCCATCCGCACGACTTCCTCGACCGTGTACTTGTGGCTGCTTTCCGTCCAGATGGTTTCGTCTTTGCGCAGCGTGAGGGTGAGGTCGGCTCTGGGAATCGAAACCGTCTGGTCGCGTTTAGAACGCAGGTGCATCTCGATGCGGCGCTCGTCCGCGTCCCAGCGCGCGACGTGCGCGAAGTTCCCGAGCTGAAAGTCTGCGTCGAGTTCCCGGTTCAGGCGGCTGAGCAGGTTCAAGTTGAACGCCGCGGTCACGCCCAGCGGGTCGTCGTAGGCTGCGAGCAGAACGGGAACGGGCTTCAAGAGGTCCGTGGCGAGCAGCATCGCGTCCCCGGACCGGAGGACGTTCCGGACCTGGCGCAGAAACTCGACGCCGGCCGGACGATCGAAATTTCCAATCGTGCTGCCCAGGAAAAGGACGAGGAGGTGTTCGGCCGCATCGCGGCGCGCGGCCGCTTCCCGCAGCCCGTCAAGGTATTCCTTCTCAAATCCCACCACGCTGACCGAGTCAATATCCATCAACTCCCGGCGGCACAGGTCGAGCGCGCGGGGCGAAATCTCGATGGGATGATAAGTCGTCGGACGGCGACGGCTGAGCGCCTCGAGCAGCAGCCGCGTCTTGCGGGCGCTGCCGCTGCCGAGTTCCGCCACCGTCAGGTGCCGCGGGAGAAGCTGGACCATCGAATCCGCGTTGCGGCGAAGCAGGCGGTATCCGGCACGCGTCAGGCCGTACTCGGGAAGAAATGAAATGACCTCGAACAGCGCCGAGCCGATGTCGTCGTAAAGGTATTTCGACGGCAATTCCTTCTGGCCGGGTTTGGCGAGGCCGGCGCGGACGTCGCGGGCCATTTCGTTGAGCGTGAAGGCGGCGCTGGCTGGAAGTCCCATCGAGTGTCCCGTTCAGCCTCCGTTCCGAACGCACCGGAAGCCCGCATAGACGTAAGGATAATGGGGCTGAAACCAGTTGCGGAACGAGCGGCGGAGCAGCCCGGCCGCGGTGCGCGGCGAGCCGCCCTTCATCACGTAATGCTTGCCGTCGAAGAAGTTCGCGGAGTACCCCGGATAGAAGGAAAACGGCTCAAAGCCCCGGAACGGCCCGAACACGGTGGAGGTCCACTCCCAGCCGTTGCCGACCAGGTCGTGCACGCCCCAGGCGCTTGCGCCCGCCGCGTGCGCGTTGACGGGAGCCGGGTCCCAGCGGCGGAAATCGAAGTTCCCTTGCTTTGCGGAAGGCGGTGCGTCTCCCCAAGGGTAATCCCGCTCGGTTCCCTCAGGCGTTCCGTAAGCCGCGCGGTGCCACTGCGCCTCGGTGGGTAGCGCTTTGCCGGCCCAGCGCGCGTAGGCGCTCGCTTCGGCGTGGCTGACATAAACGGGCCAGTCGAGCGGGAGGGGGATGTCGGCGAACATGGTGCGAAGGCGCCACGCGTCTCCGCGACGGACCCAGAAGCCGGGATGGCGGATTCCCGCCGCCTCCTTCCAGGCCCAGTCCGCCTCGGTCCAGTAACGTCGTTCGTCGTAGCCGCCGGCGGCGAGGAATTCCAGGAACTGCCGGTTCGTTACTTTGAACGCGTCGATCGAAAAGGCGGGAACTTCCACCTCGTGCGCCTCGAACTCGTTGTCCCAGCCGAAATCGCCGCGCGCGCGGGGCAATCCGAGCGTCGCAGTGCCCGCCGGAATCTGCACCATGCGAGGCTCAACCGGCGGGCTCTCCATCGTCTCTGCGGCCCGTCGCGCAACTTTCCGTTCCAGAGGAAGCTGGTGGAACATGTACGCCAGAGTTTCGGCGTGCATCAGGCGATGCTCGATGGCGACGTGAAGCAAGAAGCCGTCCCGGAGAAGCGGGTTCGCGGAGTCGTCGAAAGAGGCGCGGTCGAGCGCCGCATCCAGGGCCTCGCGCACGCGGGAAACGTAGCGACGGACGTCTTGAAGCGCGGGCCAGTCCGAAGGCTGGTCGGTGGGCAGCCCGCCGTCCACGGGATCGATTCCAAACGCGAAGAGCTGGTCGAGTTGCCGGTCGAAAGCCTTGAGACCCAGAGCGCGCTCGCGAAGCAGGTTCCAGTCGAAGGCCTCGAGGTGCCCGATGTAGAAAACGATGCGGTGTCGCTCGGGGATGGGACGATCGTAGAGTGCGTCCTCGCGGACGACGCCGAAGAGGTCGTCCGTGGCGGTCCGCGCTTGGGCGAGCGCACGAAGGATTTGCGATTTGGAATCGGCAGGACTCGGATGAGCGGTCATCGCGCCTCCCTTTCCCAAACGTGCTGGATTTTGAAAAGCCCCCAAGACCAGTGTAAGACGCCTGAGTGATGACCACAACCCTCAAATAAGCAGCACGCGAAACTTTCTGTACATTCCTTTCAGGCCTTTTTCCACTGACGGAATGCCGCCAGGCGCTGTTCTCGCGATTCTTGCGGAATCTCCTCTTCCGTGAGCCACCCGAGGGTTCGAACAGTCTGACTCATCTTTTCGGGATTGGTCACGCAGCCCTCGCAGACAGACCGAGAATAAACATTGCGCGGCGCGGAACACCGCTGGGGATTTCGCGAAGAGGCGGTACCTTCCGGGCGCGTCCGTGAAGTCTCCCCTGGTGTGTCCGTAAAGTTCGCTTTCCACCCGCCCCGCCGGAATCGCTGTGCGGCTGAGCTTCAGGGTCGGGCGCGAGCATCCCATCTACCATGGTGATCCTGGCGGGCAAATTCCGCGGCATCGCTCGGGGAACGTTCGGCAGCGCCGCGCTCTTCCGGCTGGCGGACGACCAGCGCGTTCTCCGCGTCACCGATTACATGACCTCAACAGGCCCGGTCGCCCAGGTTTATCTGGTTTTTATCGACGACGCGAAGCATCATGAAACGGTGAAGAAGAGCGGATTTAGCCACATCGGGGAGCTCAAGGGCAATTAGGGCGACCAGAATCACGACGTCCCCGCCGAGGTGGACTATAACAAGTACCGCGCCGTTACGGTCTGGTGCCGGCGGTTCGCGGTCAACTTCGCTACGGCGCTGCTTAGACCTAAGGCGATATGATGAAGGCGCAGGAGCGTCGGCGCAACTAACCAGCATGGGGCAGGAAACCATGAAAAAGCCGAATCCAGGCTCGAGCACTCAAGAGGAACGCCGGTTGCTGGAGGCGCGCGAGCGCAAGGTCCATTGGAAGCGCTGGGGGCCCTATCTCAGCGAGCGCCAGTGGGGGACCGTGAGGGAGGACTACAGCCCTTACGGAACGGTTTGGGACTCGTTTCCGCACGACCACGCCCGCTCACGCGCCTACCGCTGGGGCGAGGATGGCATCGCCGGTATATCCGACCGCCACCAGGAAATCTGCTTCGCCTTGGCGCTCTGGAACGGACGCGATCCGATTCTCAAAGAGCGCATTTTCGGCCTGACGGGAAACGAGGGGAATCACGGCGAAGACGTCAAAGAATATTACTTCTATCTCGATTCGACGCCGACTCACTCCTACATGAAGTACCTCTACAAGTATCCGCAGGCCGAATTCCCCTATGCCCGGTTGGTCGAGGAAAACCGCGCCCGCGGACGGAACGGTCAGGAATTTGAACTCATGGACACAGGCGTTTTCGACGAAAACCGCTACTTCGATGTGTTCGTCGAATACGCGAAGGCCGATGCGGAGGAGATTCTGGTCCGCATCACCGCGCACAACCGCGGGCCGGAGACGGCGGAACTCCATCTGCTGCCGACGCTCTGGTTCCGCAACACGTGGTCCTGGGGAGGCTCGAGCAACTCCAAGCCGCGCCTCGCCGCCATTTCCAGCGCTCGCGGCGTTTCCGTCGCCGAACTCGAACATTCCTATTACGGGCGCCGCTGGCTGGTCTGCGACGGCGCTCCGAACCTGCTGTTCACCGAAAACGAAACGAATTTCGGGCGCCTTTACGGCGGCGAAAACCGCACGCCTTACGTCAAAGACGGGATCAACGATTTCGTCGTTCACGGCAGGCACGAGGCGGTGAGCCCCGAACGCAAAGGGACCAAGGCCGCGGCGCATTACCGCCTGCGCATCGGACCTGGAGCGAGCGCCGAAGTCCGGCTGCGATTCACGGACAAGGACGGAGCGACAAGTTCGGTGGGCGAAGATTTTGGCGCCGTCTTCGTCCAGCGGCAGGCCGAAGCGGACGAGTTCTACTCCCGGTTAGCTCCAAAGGGAATTTCGGAAGACGCGCGAAACGTGCAGCGTCAGGCGTTCGCGGGAATGCTCTGGTCGAAACAGTTCTACCAATACGACGTTCGAACGTGGCTCGAAGGCGATCCGGCCGGACCTCCTCCGCCGGCGGAGCGGCGTTACGGCCGCAACCGCGAGTGGACGCACCTCTACAACGCTGACGTCATTTCCATGCCCGACAAGTGGGAATATCCCTGGTACGCCGCGTGGGACCTGGCGTTCCACTGCATCCCGCTGGCGCTCGTGGACCCGGACTTTGCCAAGGAGCAACTCGTTCTCTTGCTGCGCGAGTGGTACATGCACCCGAACGGGCAGTTGCCGGCGTATGAATGGGCGTTCGGCGACGTCAACCCGCCGGTGCACGCCTGGGCCGCCTGGCGCGTGTACAAGATCGAAAAGCGGCTGCGCGGCAAACCGGACCGCGCATTCCTCGAGAAGGTCTTCCACAAGCTACTGCTGAATTTCACCTGGTGGGTGAACCGCAAAGACCCCGAGGGATTGAACGTCTTCCAGGGCGGCTTTCTGGGGCTCGACAACATCGGCGTCTTCGACCGCTCGGCCCCGCTGC
>CAZKXX010000157.1:0-5305 GCA_964556705.1 uncultured Acidobacteriota bacterium | reverse complement strand
GGTGCGGCGGAAGTCGTAGTTGAACAGGTCCTGGAACCACATGCCGGCGATGAAGAGCAGGTTCCAGGGATCGGAGCGGCGCTTGAGCGCGTCCTCGAGCGTGCGCTCGGGGTCCGAGGCGCCGTAGGCTTTGCGGGTGCGGGCCTCGCCGCTCAGCGCGAACGACTTGTCGAACTTCTTGAGCAGGTCGATCAGCGCCAGGCTCGGCGGCGCCTTGAAGGGACGGTAGTTCTTCAGGATCGCCAGCCCCAGCATGGCGTTCGAGAACCAGCGGCCGCGCGCCGCGTCCGTGATTTTCTGGATGTCTTTGACGAGCTGCGGGACGTTCAGGAACTCGGGCACCGGCGCCCATTCCTTCGTCTCCTTGTTGATCATCAGCGCCGTGCCGACGCCGCAGTTCGGGTGGCAGCCGCAGGAAACCATGCCCCACTGCGCTTCCGGCCCTTTGACGATGTCGGCGAAATCCGCGAAAGCGCCGAACATCGAAATCGGGAACCAGTCGCGCGTCGGCTCGGTGATGCCGAGCTGTTTCTTCACGTCGCCGGCCAGGTGCGAAAGCGTGTAGCGCTGGCGCAGTCGCCGCTCCGGCGTGATGTCCTCGTCGCGCCCTGTGAAGCTGACCGGCTGGAAGGCGACGAAGGCGATCTTCTTGGGGTTCTCGCGCGCAAACTTGATGATGGGACCGACCTGGTCGTTGTTGATGCCGTTGACGATGGTGATGACCAGGATGATCTCGATGCCCGCCTCGTGCATGTTCTCGATGGCGCGCAGCTTGACGTCGAAGAGGTTGCCGACCTGCCGGTGGCTGTTGGCGTCGTTGCCGATGCCGTCGAACTGGAGGTAGGCGTAGCGCAGGCCCGCTTCGAAGGCGCGGCGGCAGAACTCCTTCGACTTGGCGAATTCGATGCCGTTCGTCGCCGCCTGCACGCTGTTGTACCCGAGCTTGCGCGCGTAGCGGACGGCGTCGATGAAGTAGGGAGACATCGTCGGTTCGCCGCCCGAGAACTGCACGCTCATCTGGCGTCGCGGCTTGATCTTCAGGGCGTTGTCGAGGATTTCCTTCACGTCCCCCCAGGTCAGCTCGTGCACGAAGCCCACCTGGTTGGCGTCCATGAAGCAGGGGTCGCACATCATGTTGCAGCGGTTCGTCAGGTCCACGGTCAGGACCGAGCCGCGGCCGTGCTTGATCGTGCTCGACCCGTGATTGTGCAGCGTCTCGTCGTTGTGCGCCCGGATGTCGCGGCCGGGGAAGTTCTTCTCGATCCAGGCCAGGAATTTCGAATCCACCGCCATCATGTCTTCGTAGCGGCCGTGGAGCGGGCACTCCTTGATCATCCACACCTGGCCGTCGCGCTCGACGATCTGCGCCTTGATTTCACCCACCTTCTCGGAGAGCAGCGATTGCCAGTCCTTGCGCCCGCTGATGATGGCTTCGCGCGCTTCCTTCACGCAGCCCGGACACAGCGAGTCGGTCTCGCGCGGCCAGCCGAGCTGCGGCTTGGTTTTCTGCCAGGACTTCAGGAGCGGCTTGTCACTCCATTTGGGAGTGAACGACGGGTTCGGCTTGTATTTGTTGAAAAACTGAATGCTGTCAAAGGCGATGCCCGCCGACCAGGCCGCCGCCTGATCCACGAATTTCATCAGCCGCTGACCTCTGATCCTCGGCATGGGGTGTAACCTCTCTTGTTGATTTCCTCGCGCCTCCAAAGGCGCCGAGGGAAAAAGAATCGCCCCTCAAGACTCCTCGCCCCTGCCGGGCAATTCGCCTTGCGAGGCCCGTTCAAGATTCACCGGCGCTTGCCGGTTTGTCCGCCGCCGGACACTGGAAAACCCGCCCCACCTTCAATCAGGGCAGGCATTGAATCGCCAGATTCGTATGTCGGAGTGGGCGGGGCCGCCCGCCTCTCACACCCAAGACACACCGTCCTGCGGCGTCAGCAAGTTTAGGACACGAAAAGGACTGATCCTAAGCACTTTTCGCTGAATGGCGATTTTGTCGCGTCGGACGGTACAATAAGTACGGTGAATGGAACCGCCAAATCTTGTTGATAATCAAGGCTTTGGCTGGAAACTCCCTCCGGATGACCGCCAACCGGGAATTTTGTCAGAATATTGCCCCCAACCGAGGCTTGAAGACGCTCCGAGCGGCGCTATTATCTTCGTTGGGGCCATACGCATGAAGGAGCAAATCAAGCAGTGCGCTCTCGAAGCCGGCTTCGATTTGGTCGGCATCGCGCCGGCGACCGGCCTGCCGGACTTCGAGTTTGCCCGCCAGTGGCAGCGCAAGGGTCTTGGCGGCGAGATGCGTTATTTGGCCAACCCCAAACGCTTCGACCCGCGGGCGGTGCTCCCCTCGGTCCGCTCCGTGATTTGCGTGGGACTCATCTACAATACGGATCACCCGTACTCGACGGAAGTGGGAGCAGAAGGAGCCAGAAGTCAGGAGTCAGAAGTCAGAGGAAAAGCCACAGGGCGCGACGAGCGCGCGGAGGCGTCCCGAGTTTCGAGTTTCGATTTTCGAATTTCGAAGGGGACAACGTGGATCTCGCGCTACGCCTGGGGACGCGACTACCACGAAGTCCTGCGCGAGCGGCTGGATAAACTGCGCGCGGCCGTCGAAGCGCTGGCGCCCCGAGTCGAAACCCGCGTCTTTGTGGACACCGGACCCGTCATCGAACGCGCCTTCGCCCGCTATTCCGGCATTGGCTGGATGGGCAAGAACACCTGCATCCTCAACGAGCAGAAAGGCTCGTGGTTTTTTCTCGGCGTCATCCTCACGAATCTCGCGCTCGAACCCGACCTGCCCGCGCCCGATCGCTGCGGCAGTTGCACGGCGTGTCTCGACGCCTGCCCCACCGGCGCGCTAACCGAGCCCTACAGGATGGACGCCTCGCGCTGCATCTCCTATTTGACCATCGAACTCAAAGGGCCCATCCCAGTTGGGTTCCGCGCCGCCATGGGAAACAACGTGTTCGGCTGCGATATCTGCCAGGACGTGTGTCCGTGGAACAGTCGTAAGCCTTTAGTGGTCAGGGATCGGTTTTCGGAGCACGGCAGGCAGAAGTCAGAAGTCAGGAGTCAGGAGCGCGATTTCCAGCCGCTCCAACTCAAGATGAAGGCGGATGCGGCCGTTGCAGCGCCACTTCCAAATCCAAAATCCCAAATCCAAAATCCCCCTGGTATCTTCTCCCTGTTCAATCCTCCCCTCGAATCACTTGCCGCGATGACGGAAGAAGACTTCCGCCGCGCTTTCCGCCATTCACCCATCAAGCGGACGAAATACCGCGGCTGGCTGCGCAACCTGTGTGTGGCGATGGGAAACTCCGGCGACCCGCGCTTCCTCCCCTGGCTCGAACAACTCGCACGCGGCGACGACGCCATGCTCTGTGAACATGCCGAATGGGCACTCGCCCGGTTGCGACCACTGTAGCGGCGGTCTGCGACCGCCGGGTCTTCGGCGCTCAGAGAGCGCCGCTACCGCTTGAGTGTCGCCAGCCGGAACGCGGCCATCTCCTGGCCGTTGCGAACCAGCAGGACGTCGCCGACCAGCACCGGGTGGTTCCAGGTCTTGCCTTCGATCGCCGGCAGCCTCGACAATTCCGCGAACTGGTCGGGGACCGCGCTGACCAGCGCCAATTCACCGTCCTCCGACAGCACCAGCAGCAGGTCCTGGTCGGGCAACAGGACGAGCTGGCCGTGTCCGTAGCGTCCACCCTTCCATTTGCGTTTGCCATCCTTCAAGTCGATGCAGGCGAGGATGCTCCCATCGAAGCCGTAGGCATGGCCATCGTGCACGACGAAGTCGTTGAAGTAGGGCTTCAACCCGATCGAAGTCCAGCGTTCTTCGACGCTCCATCCGCCGGGGGTGTGCGCGACCGCGAGGCGGCGCGTGCCGGTTCCCCCGGACATCCCATTGGCGCTGATCAGGACGCCGCCGTCCGCGGTCAGAGCGGGCTGCACGATATTGGAGCCGGGCCACGGATGCTCCCAGAGCAGCGCGCCGTCGGCCGGCGCGACGCCCACCGCACCGGCTCCGGTGAGCATCACGATTTGCGCGACCCCGCCGAGGTTGACGAGGTGTGGAGAACTGTAGCTCACGCCGCGGTCGGGGCCGAACCAGCGCGGCTCGCCCGTGGCGAGGTCGTAGGCGACGAGCGCGCCGGCATAAATGATGACGACCTCGCCGACCACCAGCGGCGAGCTCGAAATGCCCCAGTACGGGACCTTCTTGCCGGTGTCGGAGGTTGCGTTGCGCGACCACACGACGGACCCGTCAGCGGCATCGAGCGCGTTCAGAATTCCGGTCGCGCCCAGGGTGTACAGGCGGTTTCCGCTGAGCGTCGGTGTAGCGCGCGGACCGGCGCCCCCATTCGATTCCCAGAACCGGACCGCATCGCGATGCCTCCACACGGGCTCGCCCGTCGTCGCGTTGTAGCAGGTCACAACCTCGTCGTCACCGCGCTGCTCCTGTGTGTAAAGCAGGTTGCCGCGGACGGCGAAGGACGACCAGCCCGGCCCGACGGGCCGGCGCCACAGTTCGACCGGCGGCGAGGCGGACCAGTCGGTCTCGATCTCGACGCCGGGGATGATGCCGTCGCGACGGGGCCCGCGAAAGCCGGGCCATTCGGCGCCGATCTTCGCCGCCGATGCGGTTGTGAGTGCAGCCGGCTCCTTTCGAGTCTGGATCACGGGCGGCTCGCGGGGAGTCTCCGCTTTGACCGGCGCCGGCGAGACTGCCGCCGGCTCATCGGCCTCCTGCGCCGAAGGCTGCTCCTCGGAAGGCTTCGCTGCGGCCGGGAGCGGCGCGAGCTCGGCGTCGGGCTGGGCCAGCAGCCGCTCTTCGGGCGTCGGAGTCCAACGCCAGGCGAATTGCGAGCCGAAGTCGCCTTTCACGCCCTCGGTCCGCACCAGCGCCCAGATTCCGCTCGCGAGCAGGACGGTCGCGACCATCCACACGCGCCGAGGTCCACTCGAGAGCCGGCGCGTGGCCACCGCCCAGGCAACGAGAGCGAGGCTCAGGACCGGGACGGCGTAGATGAAGAACAGCATCCCCATTCCCGCCGTCGCCACCGACACGTGGAGGAGGGGTCGTGTCGCGAAGACCGCCACGATCATCAGGGCGATGGCGCTCAGGCGTTCAAACCAGGGCGCCCGGCTGAACAACGCCCACCACACAACGATCGCCAGCCCGCCGGCGAGTCCTGCCTGCACCGCATACGGGAAAGTTCCAGGCGCGACGGCAGGGACTCCGAACATCGCAAGCCACTGAAGAATGACGATGACGACGCCGGGCCACACCCGGAGC
>CAZKXX010000156.1:0-5385 GCA_964556705.1 uncultured Acidobacteriota bacterium | reverse complement strand
GAAGACCGTGTGCTTGCCGTCCAGCCAATCGGTGACGACGTGGGTGATGAAGAACTGGCTGCCGTTGGTGTTGGGTCCGGCGTTGGCCATGCTCAGGCTGCCGCCGCTGTCGTGCTTGAGCGCCAGCGCGCCCGGCTCATCGTTAAAACGGTAGCCGGGATCGCCGCGCCCCGTCCCGGTGGGGTCGCCGCGCTGCGCCATCAACTGAATAGCGGCCCGCCGGAGCGCGATGTCGGGCGCGGAGGCTTCCGCGGGGGCGGAGGCAGGCTTCCGGCCGCGCGCAAATTGCTCGATCACCTTCCATGCCTGCGGCGTCCCGAGGCGCGCCAGACCTTCGAGCGCCATCTGTCGGTCCCAGCGGCGTTCGTCGGCGGGCGCGGCGGCCAGCCGGGCGAGCGGCTCGAGCATGAAGGGGCGCGGGAGCGTCGCCAGCACCATCAGCGCTTCGGCGACGCCCGGTCCGTTGCCTTCGTTGGTCCGCCGAACATAGGGGGCGAGCAATTCGCGAACTTCCTCGTCCTTGCCTGCCGCCAGTTCGAACCTCAGCTCGTTCAAGGCCAACGCGAATGCCAGCGGCTTCGGCGGCTCCTCGCCTTCCAGCTCTTCAGCGGCCAGTAGCGGCAGGCGGCGCTCCGCGCGCACGCTGTAATTTCCCGGGCGCGTGAGACGCGCCCATTGGTTTAGCAGCCAGCGCTCGGTGTGGACTTGCCCCGGCGGAAGCGTCACGCTGCCATACACCACGCTGCCTTGGGCGCCGCCGCAGGGTCTCGGCATGGGGTCCGGGACGCCGCGGCCGGTTTCGTCTTTCACCGAGAAATCCGGCTCACCTTCGAGGTCGGCGTGAACGACGCGCGTGGGAAAACGGTAGGCGAAACGGAGCGTCGTCGCGCCTGTGTTTTCGATCGTGAACCGGCAGAACACGGGCTCGCCCGCGACGTAACGCTCTTTTTCCATCGCGAACCGCACGACGTAACCCGCCTGTCCCGCCGCCTGCGGCGCGGCAAGCATCGGAAACAAAGCAACGACGGAGATCAGACTTAAGCGGGTTGGCCTCCAAACCGCACCGCCGGAGGGAAATAGGGACCAAACTCGGGGCCGACGCATTACGTCATGATAGCATCCAAAAGGAAAGAGGATTGGCGCATGCGCGCTCCGCGAACTTTCATCGCGTGGATTGTCGCCGCCGCTCTCGCGGCGTTTCTCGCCGCGCCCTCCTTCGCCCACATCAAGCTTTATCTCAAGGACGGCTCCTTTCAACTCGTCAGCGAGTACGAAATCGAGGGCGACCGCCTGCGCTTTTACAGCGTGGAACGTTCCGCGTGGGAAGAGATTCCGCTGCGTCTGGTTGACTTTGAAGCGACCGAAAAGGCCAGGGCCGAAGAAGAAGCCGGACAGCAGGCGGAACTGGAGAAGGCGCGCGAACTCGGACGCCAGCGCTTCGAGCGCGCGGGCGGCGCACCGGTCGAAGTCGCTCCCGGAGTGTTCCTCCCGCCGGAAGAGGGCGCGTACGCGGACGACGAACTGCGCGTCGTTCGCATGATCCAGTCGCCGTGCGAAGTGGTCACGGACCGCAAGCGCGCCGTCCTGCTGCTGGCCGTGCCCTTCGGAAAGAGCCGCGCCGTCGTCCTTCTGCCCGGTCCCAAAGCGGCGGTGCGCGTTCTGAACGCTCAGCCGACGTTTTACGTGCGCGGACCGATCATCGACGGAAGCCGCGTGGAACTGCTGGCTCTCAAATCGCGCAAGGACGCGCGCGAAGTCGGCCGCGTGGGAGCGCGCGGCAAGGAACAGGAAGAGTTCCACGAGACCCTTCCGCTCGAGCGGGAGGAATTGAGCCCGGGCCTGTTCCGCTTGAAGCCGGTCGAGCCGCTCGAGCTCGGCGAGTACGCGCTGGGCGAAATCATGGACGGCAAGCTCAACCTCGACGTCTGGGATTTCGGAATTGACGGCGCGCCCGCAACTCCTCGCCTCGACGAGGACGCTCCGCCGCGCATCCGCCGCTCGGAAAAACCCGCCGACGATTGACAACCGCGCGAGACGCAACTATAAACCCTGCCCGGCACGCGCGCCCGCGGACGAGGCTTGCGCAACGAATCCGCGCGCCGGGACAGCCTCTTGAATTTTGAATTTGGAATTCCGAAGGAACTCAGGAGTTACGGCGTCGGGATCATCGTCGCGCTCGGTCTGGCCTTCACAGCTCTGACCTTCCTGTCGGCGCGCGAAGTCTTCAAACCTTCTCGTGTCCCGCTCGGCTTCAGCCCGGAGAGTTACCGCCAGCAGGCGAAGTGGGAAAAACGCTTTCTCTCGCTGCCTGAGGCGTCGCAGTGCCGGCGCTACCTTCGCCGCCTCACGCGCGAGCCGCACGTAGCGGGGACTCCCGGCGACCGCCGAGTGACCGAATTCATTTTCGACGAGTTCCGCCGCGCGGGACTGAATCCGGAAATCGTCGAGTATCGGGTCCTGCTTTCCTACCCGCGCTCGGTGGAAGTGAATCTCATCGCCCCGGAGCACATTCGGCTCGCCAATCCCGAACCGGCGATTCCCGGCGACCCCGACACGCGTGTCGCCGACCCCATGGCGCGCGTTCCGTGGAACGCCTACTCGCCTTCCGCCGATCTCGAACGGCCCGTCGTGTACGTCAATTACGGCAACGCCGAAGATTACGAGCGCCTGGAGAAGCTCGGCGTGTCGGTCGAGGGAAAGCTCGTCCTGGCGCGCTACTTTCACGGCTATCGCGGCGGGAAAAGTCTCGAGGCCGAACGGCGCGGCGCGGCCGGCGTGCTCGTCTTTTCCGATCCAGCCGATGACGGCCATCTCAAAGGCCCCGTGTACCCGCGCGGGCCGTGGGGGCCGAAGGGGCATTTCCAGCGCGGCGCCGTCGTGTACGACTTCCTCGTGCCCGGCGACCCGCTGACGCCCGGCTGGGCTTCACTCGAAGGCGCGCGCCGCATTCCTGAGAGCGAATCGAAGGTGTTGCCGAAGATTCCGATGGTTCCGCTTTCGGCGTCCGATGCGGAAGAAATTCTCAAGCGGCTGGGCGGCGCGGAGGCTCCCGGCGACTGGCGGGGCGGGCTGCCCCTCCGTTACCGCGTTGGCGACGATTCCGTGCGCGTGAAACTCCGGCTCGAAATGGAGAACGTCGTTACGCCCATCTGGAACGTCATCGCGCGCATTCCGGGAAGCGAGGAGCCGGAAAAACAGGTGATCCTCGGCAATCATCATGACGCCTGGGTTTACGGCGCCGTGGACCCCGCAAGCGGCACCGCCTCGATGCTCGAGCTGGCCCGCGCGCTCGGAAAACTTATCAGCGAAGGCTTCCGCCCGCGCCGCACGATTGTTCTGGCCAGTTGGGACGCCGAAGAGTACACGCTGACGGGCTCGACCGAATGGGGCGAGCAGTTCGCGGACGACCTCCGCCGAAACGCCGTCGTCTGCCTGAATGTTGACGCATCCGCCAGCGGACGCGACTTCACCGTCAGCGCCGTGCCTTCGCTTCTGCCGGCGATCATTGAGGCCACTCAGGCCGTGACCGACCCCGCGACCGGCAAGAGTGTTTACGACTCGTGGCGGAAGCGGCGCGCCGAGCGCAGCGTGCGGAGTTACGCCGTTCCGGGCGGCGCAGCGGAAGTCCCCTTCGGCCTGCTCGGCGGCGGCTCCGATTACATGGTCTTCCTCCAGCACCTCGGCGTGCCCTCGCTCGACATGATTTTCGACGGGCCGTACGGCGTGTACCACTCCGTGTACGACAACTTCCGCTGGATGGACCGCTTCGGCGACACGGGCTTTCGCTATCACGCCGCCATGGCGCGCCTGTGGGGTCTGCTCGCACTGCGCTTCGCGAACGCCGACGTCATCCCCTTCGATTACGCGCTCTACGCCGGCGACATCGCCGCCTACCTTGAAGGACTCGAGAAAACCGCTCCGCCGGAATTCTTTTCGGCCGAGATTCGGCCGGTGATGGAGAAGGCCCGCCGCTGGCAAGAAGCCGCAGCCAAGGTCCATGCAGAAATGAACGCCTGGCGAAGTGCCGGTGAGAGCGCTGCGGCCGGGCCGGACAATCAGCGCCGGAAGAAGATCAACGCCGCGCTGAGGGCGCAGGAGCGGGCGCTGCTTGACGACGAGGGTCTTCCGGACCGGGCGTGGTTCCGCCATCTCATTTACGCGCCTTTACCGAGCTACGAGGCCGAAACGCTGCCGGGACTGCGGCAGGCGTTGCGCGCCGAGGACTTCGAAATGGCGCGCGGGGAAGCGCGCCGCCTCGGCCGCGCGCTCGAGCGGGCGATTCGCGCGCTCGACGGGCTTTGAGATTTCAGAAGAAGGCGCGCCGGGAAGAAGACGCTATCCCGCGGGACGGGAGGCCACGCCGCGGGCCGCCGGTGTCGCGCGCTGACCACGCTCTTTGTCCTGATACATGGCGGCGTCGGCTTTGGAGACGGCCTGCTCCGGAGTCTCGCCGACGGCGTACTGGTGGTGGCCCATGCTCACGGTCACCGAAAGGTCGCCAATCCGGTTCGTGCGGTCCCAATCGCTCACCTTCTCGCGGATGCGGTTCAGCACGATCTTCGCTCCGGGCTCGTCGGTTTCCGAAAGGATCACCAGAAACTCGTCGCCTCCGTATCGAATGACGTAGTCCGAGCCGCGCACGCACGCCTTCAGGATGCTGGCGATCTGCGCCAGAACGTAATCCCCCATCAGGTGCCCGAAACGGTCGTTGACCGCCTTGAAGTTGTCCACGTCGCACATCACAAGGCCGAGCGGCCGCTTGTTGCGTTCGGCGCGCGAGATCTCGCTGTGCAGAAGTTCGCGCAGAAAGCTCCGGCTGAACACGTTGGTGAGCGAGTCCACCATGCTCGCCGAAAGGTCGGACTGCGCTTCGAGCTGCTGCTGCATGTTGGCCATTCGCAGCTTGCGGACTTCCAGCTCTTGCCGAACCATCCACAGCGCCAGCACCATCACCACCATCATCACGATGAAGAGGACCTGAGGCGGGATCTTGAATTCCAGAGTTCCCTGCTGCCAGAAACTCGAAGGCCAAAGGAGCGACATCGCGCCCAGAAGCAGCACCGCCGCCGCGAAGACGATGAGAATCCAGACTTCGCGGTTCTGCCCCTTGAGCTTGGTCAGTTCGTCCTGAAGCCGAGCCTGCGGTCCAAGCCGCTCGACGCGATTCGCATCCTCGTGCATCTGGTTGCCCTAAGCCGCCGCTGCCGGGCGCCCTTGCCTTAACCTTCGTGCGAAGCGGCGGCGATTATACCCTCGCCCGCCGGGAAAGTGAAAGCGGGCGTCCCGGGCCGCAAGCGCGCTGCGTTCCCGGCCCCGTCGGACTGCCCCTACGCCGTCACTTTTTCGCTGACGCATTTGGCCTGGGTGTAGAGCAGCAGGTAGTCG
>CAZKXX010000155.1:0-5494 GCA_964556705.1 uncultured Acidobacteriota bacterium | reverse complement strand
ACATTGATTCGTTCCTGAGCTTCGGCCATCTGCTTTTCGGCCAGGGCCAGCGAGCGCTCAGCGACCTTCACGTTTTCGCGGAAGACGACCAGGTCGTAGTAGAGCGTCAGAACCTGCGAAATGGCCTGAATCAACTGCTGGCGGAAGACGCTGTCGGCGATCTTCAGGTTGTTGCGCGAAATGCGGATGAACCGCGAGTTCGACCGGTAGCCGAAGCCGTTGAGCAGCGGCTGATTGAAGCCGATCATCATGTTGGTCGAGACCTGGGGGTTGAACAGCGAGGTCAGCGAGGTCGTGGACTGGCGCTGTCCGCTCAGCGCAAGAACGTAGCTGGTGCCCGTCTGAAAGCGCTGGCCGAAGAAGCCGGAATACTGTGTGGTCTGGGTGGTGAGGAAGGGAACGCCCGTGACGATGGTGGTGCCGAGGGGCGTATCGCGCTGGTTCCAGCCGAAGTTGAAGCCGGCCACCGGGTCGAAGCTGCCCACCGAGCCGATGTTGGTGGCGCCGCCGCCGCCGAAGGCGCCGCCCGCCGTGGCCTGGGGCTGGCCTCCGGCTCCCGCCACGCCGCCGCCCAACGCGCCGGCAAACAGCGCCGCGGAGGTGAAGCCGCCCTGCACGCCGCGCGTCGCGCCGCCGCTCTTGGCGCGCGTCACGTCGGTCTGCGCGTAGGCCGGGCCGTACCGGGCGATGGCGATGTCGAGGTTGTTCTCGAGCGCCAGAGCAATCGCGTCCTCGATGGAGAGGTAAAGCTTTCCGTCGCGGATGAGCGAGCGGAGCCGCTCGGAATTGCTCATGCTGGGTTCGGGCACGAGCGGAGTGGTGTAAGGGCTGAAAAAGTTGGGGAAGATGCTCGTGTTGGTGTAATCGGGGACGGCCGCCTGTTTTTGGGGCGGCTCCTGGTTGTCCTGGGCGCCCGCGCTCACCGGAACGAGCGTCAGGGTGAACGCCAGGGTAGCGGCCAGCCAGCGTCGGATTGGGCGTCTCATGAGGTCTTTATCTCCCTTTACGGTCGGAATTTCTGCAAGTTAGCGCCATCAAACATACTTACGAAAAAGTCTGACGCGGGGTTTCAACGAAGGTTAGGGTCGGACATTTTGTCAGGCGGGGGACTTGCGGGTTCCCACTCTGAGCGCAGCTCCTTTCGAGTCAGCGGGCGGGGGTTCCCTGGCGTCCGCACCTTCCTGTGGAAATTCTGGCAGTGTCAAATAACCACTCAGTCTATCATCGCGGCGGGGAAAGCGACAACCGAGGCGGTTCCGGCCGGCGTTCATCCCGGGCACGCCAGTGATCGCGCGCTTGACATCGTTCCCGGTTGCGGATTTACTCCGCTTAAAAGGACTGGCATGAGCGCGGTGCGCAACCTTCGACTTGTGCTCGCTTACGACGGGACCGACTTCCACGGCTGGCAGCGGCAGCCCGAGCGGCCGACCGTTCAGGGCGCGGTCGAGGACGCCGTGGCCCGGATTTTGGGCGAGAAGGTGACGGTGTACGGTTCGGGAAGGACCGACGCGGGAGTCCACGCACTGCATCAGGTGGCGAATTTCAAGACGCAATGCCGCATTCCCTGCGCGAACCTGCAAAAAGCGCTGAACGATATTCTTCCGCCGACGGTGCGGGTGAAGCAGGTGGACGAAGTCGGCGAAAATTTTCACGCGCGCTACGACGTGAAGTCGAAGACGTACCGTTACCGGATTCTTCAATCACCGCTCTGCTCGCCGTTTTTGTGGCGGTTCGTGTGGCACTATCCGCACGCGCTCGACGTGGCCAAGATGGCCGAGGCGGCCGCGCTTCTCGTCGGGGAGCACGACTTCGCGGCCTTCGCCAGCGCCGACGGCGCGGCGGCCGCGACGCCCGGAAGCGATGACCAAGGGGAGGCGCAGCAAAGTTCCGAAGAAAGCCGCGAGGCAAGAGAATCGCACCGTTCCACGGTGCGGCGAGTTTCTTCTTCGTCGCTTGTCTGGCGGCCGAAGCGCCAGTCGCTCGTTTACGATGTTTCCGGCCGCGGCTTCCTGCACCACATGGTGCGGAACATCGTGGGGACGCTGGTGGAAGTCGGCCAGGGCAAACTCGGTGCTGCCGATGTGGAGCGCATTCTCGCGTCGCGCGACCGGCGTCAGGCCGGGCCGACGGCGCCGCCGCAGGGATTGTTTCTAGCGAAGGTCGAGTACTGAAGAATTGATTCATCGGGCCCTTGAAGGATTGAAGCCGCCGCGCTGTTGGCGTCGAGAAGGGTCTTCGAGTAGAATGCGGACGTAGAAGCTCAGGGCGCGTGCGCGTGAGGGGGAGACCGGATGGGCGCGGTTCAGTTGACCGTCAAGGAAAAGAAGCCCGGCCAACGGGCCTGCGACGAAAAAGCTGATAAGGGCAAGCTCTGCGTCGGCCATCTGAAGCGCTGGTACACGCCGAGCGAGGAAGTGATTCAAGCGCTCGGCAAGGACGCGGAGATCTACCGCTGTGAGCGTTGCCACACGCTCTACCGGCCCGTGGCGAGCGACCGCTCGAGCGCCGGCCTGCGCTACGAGGAGCGTTCCGTTTCGCTCCTTGGCGAGTTTTGGAGAAAGTTGAAAAGGTGAGTTCCGCCGGACGGTTTTCTTGCGGGAGGCCTGCGGATGAGGGTTAAGGGTTGAGAGTCACGTGGGCAGAACTTCTTGGCGAGGGCATTTGACGCTCAACTCTGAACTCCCGACCCTCAACCTTCTCCTTCATGAGCGATACGTCCCAACTGATTTACGACTGGAACCGCGTCGAAGCGGCTGGGCCGTTCGCCTCCAAGCCGCCGCGGCTCGATGATGAAACGCTGCGCGACGGCCTTCAGTCGCCCTCCGTCGTTGACCCTCCGGTCGAAAAGAAAATCCGCATCCTGCATCTGATGGAGGCGCTTGGCATCGACGCCGCGGATCTGGGCCTGCCCGGCGCGGGCCCGCGCGCCCAAGACGACGTCTTGCGTCTGGCGCAGGAGATTGCCCGCGCGAGGCTGAAGATCCGGCCGAACTGCGCGGCGCGCACGGTCGAGTCCGATATCCAGCCCATCGCCGAGATTTCGCAGGCGGCGGGGATCGCCATCGAGGCCGCGACGTTCATCGGCTCGAGTCCCATCCGCCAGTACGCGGAAGGGTGGACGCTCGATTTTCTGCTGCACACGACCGAGCAGGCGGTCTGCTTCGCGCGCCGCCTGGGCCTCCCCGTGATGTACGTGACCGAGGATACGACGCGCGCGCGGCCGGAAGTGATTCGCAAGCTTTACACGACGGCGATCGAATGCGGCGCGACGGCGATTGTGGTCTGCGACACGGTGGGCCACGCAACGCCCGCCGGCGTGCGCGCGCTGCTGCGGTTTGTTATCGAAGAAATTGTCAAACCCTGCGGCGAAAACGTTCGCGTGGACTGGCACGGGCACTCGGACCGCGGCCTGGGCGTCGCGAATTCGCTCGCGGCGTTCGAGGCCGGGGCGGACCAGGCGCACGGAACCGCGCTCGGCCTCGGCGAACGCGTGGGCAACACCCCGATGGACCAGTTGCTCGTAAACCTGAAACTGCTGGGCGCGATTGACCGCGACTTGAGCCGGCTGAAGGAATATTGCGAAGCGGTCTCGGAAGCCGCGGGCGTTCCCATTCCGCCGAACTATCCCGTGGTGGGCGCGGACGCGTTCCGCACGGCGACGGGCGTGCACGCCGCCGCCGTCATCAAAGCGTTCCGCAAGCAGGACGTGGAACTCGCCAACCAGGTCTATTCCGGTGTGCCTTCGCACTGGTTCGGAATGGAGCAGAAGATCGAAATCGGGCCGATGAGCGGCAAGTCGAACGTCCTGTTCTGGCTCGAGAAGCGCGGCATCGCGCCGAGCGATGAACTGGTCGAACGGATTTTCGACCGCGCCAAGCGGGCCGACCGCGTTCTGACCGACGCGGAGATTCTCGAAATCTGCGGTGCGCCCGGCGCCACGGGCCACTGACGACTGAGAGCTGACGACTCCCTTTGTCCCGCCGGCTCAAAGCGGAACTCCTGCTCGTCTTCGTCGCGATGATCTGGGGCTCGACGTTCGTCGTGGTGAAGGAAGCCCTCGACCTCGCCTCGCCGCTGCCGTTTCTGGCCGTGCGGTTCGCGCTCGCCGGCGCGCTGCTGGCGCTGGTTTTTCGCGGCGGTGCGAGCGATCCGGCGGCGCTGCGTCCGGCGCTGGCGCTGGGCGCGTTTCTTTTCGGCGGCTACGCGTTCCAAACCTGGGGACTGCTGCACACGACGCCCTCCAAATGCGCCTTCATCACGGGCTTCGGCGTCATCCTCGTTCCGCTGCTCCAGGTGTTTTGGGGATTCGTGTTGACGCGCGGCACGGTGCTGGGGGCTGCGCTGGGTCTCGGGGGAATTTATCTGCTGGTCCTGCCGTCCGGCCTCGCGGCGGTCAATCGCGGCGACCTGCTCACGCTCATCGGTTCGCTCTCTTTCGCGATGCACATCGTTCTGGTCGGCAAATACACGCAGCGGCACGAATTCCGCCGGCTTGTGCCGCCGCAGATTCTCGCCGTGAGCGCGCTGGCGTTTCTGGCACTGCCGTTCGATTCGCACCTTCGCTGGGAGTGGGCGCCGGGGCTGGTGGGTGCGCTGCTGATCACGGCGCTGCTGGCGACGGCTTTCGCGTTCTCGATTCAGAACTGGGCGCAGAAATTCACGCCACCGGCGCACACGGCGCTGATCTTCGCTCTCGAGCCGGTCTTCGCGGCCATCACCTCGCGGCTGGTGCTCGACGAGCGTTTGGGGGGAAAAGCTCTCCTCGGCGCGGCGCTCGTGCTGGCGGGGATGGTGATTTCGGAACTGTGGGGCGCGGGACCGCCGCGGCCGGTGGAAAGTTGAGTTGAAGCAACTGAGGCGTTTGACGCGTGCCGGTCGTTCCGTTCGCAACGTTGCGGGCGGGCTAACCTTGCGGGGTGAATTTTCGTCTATGTCAATTGAGGGGTGTGTGGGCGGAAACTCCGGCTTCGGCTCGCGCATCCGATTAGGTGTATAATCGACATCCAGGGATGGAACGCGAAAGTCTTTCCGGGCGAGGTGAAGGATGAGCAAGCGACGTTGGCTTCCGGCGGTGATGGTCGGCATCACCCTCGGCGTCGGAATTCTGATTGGCACGCTGGTTTCGAACGGCGTGCGCGCGGCGCGGGGCGGTTCCGCCGCGGCGGACGCGCGGCCGTTGCCGGCGCCGTCGCCCGCCGAACTTTCTCAGTCCTTCGCGGAAGTGGCCGAGCGCGTCGAGCCGGCCGTCGTGAACATCAACACGGAATCCACGGTGCGCGTCTCGGGCCGCCGCTTCCATGCGCCGGAAGACTCGCCCCTTGGTGATTTCTTCGACCGCTTCTTCCAGTTCGGACCGGAATCTCCCTTCGGCAACATCCCGCAGCGCAACCTCGGGTCGGGCGTCATCCTCGATCCGAAGGGCTACATCATGACGAATTACCACGTTATCATGCAGGGCAGGGAAGACAAGCCGGTGGACCGCATCCGCGTGCAG
>CAZKXX010000154.1:0-5815 GCA_964556705.1 uncultured Acidobacteriota bacterium | reverse complement strand
GGGGAAGGCTGGGTGGTCGAGCCCGAAATCGAACTGCCCACGCCCGAGCAGGCGGGGAAGGCGCAGGCGATTCGCGCCGAAATGGCCGCGCTCGAAAAAACGCTGCACACGATGACGCCGGAACTGGAAGCGGCGCAGCCCGCGTGGGAACACGAAATGCGTCGCGCGCACGAGAAGTGGACGGTGCTCGCGCCGGAACGGGTGGAATCGGCGGGCGGCGCCGCGCTCGGCGCGCTCGAAGACGGTTCGGTGCTCGCGAGCGGCGCAAATCCCGAGGCGGATACGTACGTTTTCGAAACGAAGATTCCCTTCGGCGGCGCCACCGGGCTGCGGATTGAAGTGCTGCCGCACGAGAGCCTGCCGCGCGGCGGTCCGGGACGCGACGCGGAAGGGAATTTTCTTCTGAGCCGCGTCGAGATCGAGGTCGCCGCGGGCGGCAAGCCCGCGCGCGTGGCGCTGAAGGAAGCGCACGCCGATGAATTCGAGCCCGGTCATAGCCCGCGAGACCTGGTGGTGCAAACCATCTGGTCGCGCGGCTGGGCGGTGGACCCGCGGAATCCCGACCACGCGTACGCGCGGCAGGTGGTGCTCGTGCCGGAGAAGCCGTTCGGCGACGCAAGCGGAGCGCGGCTGACCTTGCGGCTCCAGCACGGCCCGCCGCGTTCGGCGCGCAACCTCGGGCGCTTCCGGCTTTCGGTGACGGCGGAAAAAGATCCGGCGGAAATCGCGCGGCTGCCCGCGGCGCTGCGGCCCGTGCTCGAAATGGCTTCCGCGTCGCGCACGGACGAGCAGAAGCGGAAACTCGAGGCCGTCTATCTCTCTGCGACGCCGCTCCTCGCCCCGGAGCGCAAGCGCCTGGCGGAATTGCAGCAGTCGCTCAAAGACTTGAACATCGTGACGGCGATGGTGGTTCGCGAGCGCGCGGGCCACGCGCGGCCTTCGACGCCGCTGCGCGTGCGCGGCAGCTTCCTGAATCCGGGCGAAAAAGTTTACGCGGACGTTCCTGCGGCGCTCCCTCCGCTGCCCGAACACGCCATGCCGAACCGCCTGGGACTGGCCTACTGGCTGGTGGACGAAGAAAACCCGCTGACGGCGCGCGTGACGGCGAACCGCTTCTGGGCGACGATTTTCGGCCGCGGCCTCGTCGAGACGAGCGAAGATTTCGGGACGCAAGGCGCGCGGCCGTCGCATCCGGAGCTGCTCGACTGGCTGGCGACGGAATTTGTGCGCGAAGGCTGGAGCATGAAGAAGCTGGTGCGGCTGATCCTGACCTCGGCGACCTACCGGCAATCGTCGCGGGCCGCGCCGGAGCTCCTCGAACGCGACCCCTACAACCGGTTGTTGGCGCGCGGGCCGCGCTTCCGCGTCGAGGCGGAAATGGTCCGCGACGTGGCGCTGGCCGCGAGCGGATTGCTTTCGCGGAAAGTTGGCGGGCCGAGCGTCTTTCCTTACCAGCCGGAAGGAATCTGGGACCAGCCTTACAGCGACGACCAGTGGAAGGTGAGCGAAGGCGAGGACCGCTACCGGCGGGGAATTTACACATTCCTCCGGAGGACTTCGCCCTACCCGAGTTTCACGACGTTTGACGCGCCGAGCCGCGAGCAGTGCGTCGAACGGCGCGCGCGCACGAACACGCCGCTCCAGGCTCTGGTTACGCTGAACGATCCGGCGTTCTTCGAAGCCGCGCAGGCGATGGCGCGCCGCATGGTGGAGGAAGCTCCGGCCTCGCCCGCCGCGCGCGCCGAACGCGGGTTCCGGCTGGCGGCGAGCCGCGCGCCGGCCCCGCGAGAACTCGAACGCCTGGTCCATTTCTATGAACAGCAGCGCGCCCGTTTCGAACGCGACGCGGAAGCGGCGCGCAAAGTGACAAACGCGGCGGAGAATGAAACGCCCAGCGCCGAACTCGCCGCCTGGACGATGGTGGCGAACGTTCTGCTCAACCTGGACGCGACGCTGACGAAGGAGTGAAAGCTGTAGCGGCGCTCGATGAGCGCCGTCGGCGGTCACAGACCGCCGCTACAGTGAGAAGGAACCGATGAACGACCGGCCGTCAAATCCGATGCAGGACCTTTTGCGAGCCGTGACGCGCAGGCATTTCTTCCGCCAGGCGGGATTCGGCATCGGCGCCGCGGCGCTTTCCGCGCTGCTCAACCGCAGCCTGTTTGCCGCCGGCGCGGACGCCGCCGCGACGGGTGCGGGTCCGCTCGCGCCGCAAGGGCCGCACTTCGCGCCGAAAGTCAGGAACATCATCTACCTTTTCATGGCGGGCGCGCCCTCGCAGCTTGATCTGTTCGATTCCAAGCCGCGCCTCCAGAAGCTCGACGGCCAGCCCTGTCCGGAAGACATCCTCAAAGGCGAACGTTTCGCGTTCATCCAGGGCGTGCCGAAGCTGCTGGGATCGCCTTACGAATTTCAGAAGTGCGGCGAATCGGGCGCGGAAATCTCGGAGCTGCTGCCGCACACGCGCGAGATCGCGGACGAGATCGCCATCGTGCGCAGTGTCCACACGACGCAGTTCAATCACGCGCCCGCGCAGATTTTCATGAACACCGGGCACCAGATTCCCGGAAGGCCCAGCATGGGTTCGTGGCTGACGTACGGGCTGGGCAGCGAAGCGCGCGACCTGCCGGGATTTGTGGTCCTGATTTCGGGCGAGAACCAGCCGGACGGCGGAAAATCCTGCTGGGGAAGCGGATTTCTGCCCACCGTCTATCAGGGCGTCGAGTTCCGCTCGAAAGGCGATCCGGTGCTGTTCCTTTCGAACCCCGAAGGCGTCAGCCCCGAGGCGAGGCGCGAATCGCTCGACGCGCTGCGCGACCTGAACGAGATGCATCTCGCCTCGATGGGCGACCCGGAAATTTCCACGCGCATCGCGCAGTTCGAAATGGCCTACCGGATGCAATCGAGCGTGCCGGAGCTGATGGACATTTCGAAGGAGCCCGCGTCGGTGCAGGCGATGTACGGCACCGAGCCCGGCGCGGCGTCGTTCGCGAACAACTGTCTGCTCGCGCGGCGGCTGGTGGAGCGCGGTGTGCGCTTCGTCCAGCTCTACCACCGCGGCTGGGACAATCACGGCACCGGCGCGCACGACGACATCATCGTGCGCCTGCCGAAGCTCTGCCGCGAGACCGACCAGGCCGCCGCGGCGCTCCTCCACGACCTCAAGCAGCGCGGGCTGCTCGATTCCACGCTGGTCGTCTGGGGCGGCGAGTTCGGCCGCACGCCGATGAACGAAGAGCGCAACCGTTCGAAGTTCCTGGGGCGCGACCACCACGCGCGCGCCTTCACGATGTGGCTGGCGGGCGGCGGCATCAAGCCGGGCATCACCGTGGGCGCGACCGACGAACTGGGCTACAACATCGTCGAAGACCCCGTGGACGTCCACGACCTGCACGCCACCATCCTCCACCTGATGGGGATCGACCACACGCGGCTCACCTACAAATTCCAGGGCCGCGACTTCCGATTGACCGACGTCTCCGGCCGGGTCATCGAAAAGCTGCTGGCGTAGGGACGGGCCTTGCCTGCCCGCCCTGGGCGGGGACAAGCCCCGCCCTTACAGCTCTCTTCGGACGATGGCCGCGGCCTGGACGAGGTTGCACAATTTCGGAAAGGCCAGGAAACGCGGCGTCTGGCTGAAGCCGCAGTCGGGGACGAGCCAGAGTTTTTCCGGCTTGACGAATTTGAGGAGCAAACGAATTCGATCGGCGAGCGTCTCCACCGGCTCGACGAGGTGGTTCTTCACGTCCACGACGCCGGCGGCGAGTTCGCGGTCGTTCGGGAATCGCGACCACAGGTCGGCTTCGGCCATTTCGCGGTTCGCGAATTCCAGCACGAACTGCTGCGCTTCCACTTTGAAGAGGTCCGGGAAGAGCGGCGCGTAGGTCCTGAGGCCGATCGGCCGCGCGCGGAAATTTCCGAAGCAGAGGTGGATGGCGATTTTGGCGCCGAGCCCGCTCACCGTCTGATTGAAGATCTCGATGAACGACGAGAGATTTTCTTTGTAGCAGGCGATGGAAGGCTCGTCGAGCTGGATGTAATCCGCGCCCGCGGCGATAAGTCGTTCGAGTTCGCGGCGCACGATGCGGGCCAGCGCGCGGGCCGCGTCCTCGCGCGTCTTCAGGATTTTTCCGTCCGGCACCAGCCGCCCCGCCAGCGTGTGCGGACCCGGGACCGCGACCTTGACGGGCTCCCTGGCGCGCTGCTTGAGAAAACGGAATTCTTCCACAATGCCCAGCCCGTCGGGCGCCGTGATTTCGCCCTCGACGGCGTATTTCGGCCGCTGGTCGTGGCCGTCGGGCGGCAGCCGCCGCGCCACGGGCAATTCGCGCAGGCCGCGCAGCTTTTTCGGAAAACTCACAATGAAATCCACGCGGCGCATTTCGCCGTCGGTGAGCACGTCCACGCCGGCGAGGCGCTGGTCCTGAAGCGCGATTTCGACCGCGTCGTTCAGCGCCTCTTCGAGATCCTGCGCGCCCATTTCACCGCGTTCCGCCGCGGCCATCACCAGGTAGTACCAGCCCGGCCACGAATAGCTTCCCACCGTGGTGACGGGAAGGTGTTTTTTCGTCATGATTCGAACCTCGTTCGAAAGAAATTATGAATTGTGAATTATGAATGGCGAGTTCTGAGCTCTTTGTCGCTGACGGGTCGGGATGAACGGGCAGCGCATGCCGCCGCTGGGACGACAGGCCGCCTTCGCTTCCAGCCGGACGCTTGGCCACGCCAGCGAAGCCGCGCCCTGACCCTTCAGCATTCATAATTCAGAATCATAATTCCCCAACGTTCTTGCTGCCGTGCGGCGTCCAGAGCCCGTGAATCGGACTTTGCGCGAGTTGCTAGAGCTGCTGCGCGCGGCTGTGATACGCCTCGAGGACGCGCTCGAACTCGCGCGCCGCCGCCTCATCGCCTTCGAAGTGCGGGCTGGGAAAGACGTCGGGCGTGATGCCGCGCTTCACCAGGTTTTCCGCCACCTGACACTTCAGCGCGTTGACGATGGAAATCGTGCCGAGAGATGACCCGGGCCCGACGGGATAGCGCGCGCCTTCGATTTCGACCATCGCATCGCCGGCGGGCGCGGAGTTGTCGAGCACGAGGTCGGCGATTTCAAACAGCCGTTTCCCGGAGGGGTGACGGCTCTTCGTGCGCTGGGCGTGCGCGAGCGAAGTGAGCGCGATCACTTTCATCCCGCGCGCCCTGGCGCCCAGCGCCACTTCGATGGGCACGGCGTTGATGCCCGCGCTCGAGACGACGAGAAAACTGTCCGTCGGGCGATAACGGAAATTCTTGAGAATGATTTCCGCCAGACCTTCGACGCGTTCCAGAAACATCGCCTGGCGCAGGCCGTTCGCGCCGACGACGTTGTGATAGGCCGTGAGCGAAAGCTCGGCGATGGGATGAAATCCCACCAGGCTGCCGATGCGGGGAAAAAGTTCTTCCACCGCCATCCGCGAATGGCCGGTGCCGAAGGCGTGCACCCAGCCGCCCGCGGCGATCGAATCCGTGCAGATTTCGGCGGCTTCAAGAATTTTTTCCGACTGGCTCTCGATGACGCGCTCGACGAGCTGGCGCGCGTGTTCGAGGTAACGGCGGCTGGCGGCCTGGGCGGACATGGTCTCTCTCCGAAAGGGGTGGCGCGAGGGACGCTCGCGGCACGATCGGCATGACTCGCCGCACCGGTCGTCGCGGTCGCGCCCTTGGAGATTACGCGAGGCGTCGGGGATTTTCCAGTCTCGGCAACGGCAGGCGGAGCAGAACGCCTCGTCGGGACCAAGAATCCCGCCCCAGGCAGAACCAGGCGAAAATCGAGATCCTT
>CAZKXX010000153.1:0-5847 GCA_964556705.1 uncultured Acidobacteriota bacterium | reverse complement strand
CTCTGCGGTTGGCTTCTCATCTCCATCATTCCTCGAATTTCAGCTCGCGCGCCGGGCGCTCGCGGCCCGTCGGCTCGGCAAGTGCGCGGTAAAGCTCCGGTCTTCGCGCCGCCAGCCACAGCCGCCCCGTCGAGTTCTCGAGCAGCGCGGCGTCGAGGTCCGCGACCACCAGGTCGTCGTCCGCTTTCCAGGTTTCGGCGAGAATCCGCCCGTAAGGGTCGAGGACCATCGCGTTGCCGCTACGGATTTCGTCGTCGTCCACGCCCACGCCGTTCGAGAAGACCACGAACATTCCGTTATCGTGCGCGCGGCTGGGGAGCCAGCGCAGCAGCCACTCGCGGCCCTTCTCGCCGCGAAACTCGCGCTCGATGGCTTGGGGATCCGCGCGGCGGTTTTCCCACAGCGCGCGGTCAACGACGCCCATGACGTGCGGGTTGCGCGTGCGGCAGCCGCCCGTCTGGTGCGGCGCGAGCAGAATTTCCGCTCCCGCGAGCGCCGTGAGCCGCGCGTTCTCAAACAGGTTACAGTCGTAACAAATCAGCACGCCGACGCGCCAGCCCTGCGGCGTGTCGAAAACCGTAATCTCGCTGCCGGGCGTGAGATGCGGGCTCACCAGCGGGTGCAGCTTGCGATGCCACTGCGCCGTGCCATCCGGCAGGGCGACAACGTAAGCTTTGTAGAAACGCCCGTCCGCACCCGCTTCGATAAGCCCCGCACCGACCGTCACACCGAATTCCTTGGCGAGAGCGAGCAGGCATTGCGACGAAGGACCTTCCGGCACCGGCTCGGCGAGCGCCGCGAAGCGCTCGCGGTCGAGGTGCCGCAGAAACCAGTAGCCGGTGATCGAGCACTCAGGAAAACAGATCAGCTCGACACCGTCGCGCGCCGCCAGCTCGACGAAGCGGCGGATCTTCCCGAGGTTCGCGGCCTTATCGCCGGGTGCGTGCTCCATTTGCACGGAGGCGACGCGGAGGTTGCGCATGACGCTCCTTTCCGGAAACGCCCCGTATTCTAACCCGCCCGGGCGCGGCGCTCATCCCGCGCGCGGATTTTTTCTCCGGCGAAACAGCGTTTGGATTCCGCCCGCCAAAGGCATTATGATGTGAGCCCGCGCGGAGCACTGACGGGCGTGAATCTGCTGCCCGGACATCCGCGCACGAACTGCTAAAGGAGTCGAGATGAGGAACCACGAGAATCCGGTCATCACGCGATGGTCCGCACTTCTGATTGCCGCCGCGCTTTTTGCCGCGCTGGCCGCGCCGGGCGCCGCATGGGCGGCTGACAACCAGCCGCCGGCGGGATTTACGGCGCTCTTCAACGGCAAAGATTTCACCGGCTGGAAAGTTCCCCAAGGAGACGGCGGGCACTGGAAAGTCTTGGACGGCGTCATTGACTACGACGCGGAGAGCCAGGCCAAAGGCGACAAGAGTCTCTGGACCGACCGCGAATTCGGCGACTTCACGCTCCGGGTGGACTGGCGCATCAAGGAAACGCCCTACGTCAATCCCAACGTCCCTTACATTCTGCCCGACGGCTCGCACGCCCGCGACATCCACGGAAAAGAAATGAAAATGGCGCTGCCCGATTCCGACTCGGGCATTTATCTGCGCGGCCAGCCCAAGAGCCAGATCAACATCTGGTGCTGGCCCGCAGGCTCCGGCGAAGTTTACGGCTACCGGATGGACCCGAAGATGCCCGCCGAAGTGCGCGCCGGCGTCGTTCCGCGCACGCAGGCCGATAAGCCCGTCGGCGAATGGAACCGGTTCGAAATCACCGTGCGCGGCGACCGCGTCACCGTGCTGCTGAACGGCATCAAGGTGCTCGACAACGCGCAGCTTCCCGGCATGCCCGCGCGCGGGCCGGTGGGACTCCAGCACCACGGCGACAAGCGCGACGGCAAATGGGTGAGCCCGCCGGCGCTGGTGCAGTTCAAGAATATTTTCGTCAAGGAATTGAAGTAGCGAGTACGCAGCAGCGAAGAAAAAACCGAGGGGCGCGGGGAGCCGCGCCCTTCTTTTTGCGATTTTGGATTCTGATTTTGCCTTTTGCGTTTGGTTTTTTCTTCTGATTTTTGCTTTTTGATTTTCGCCTTGTGATTTTTCCCTTTGCCCTTGGCCTTTTGACTTTCTCCTCGACCCCCGCCAGGAGCAACGCCATGTCCACGCGAAGACGATTTCTGAAAGGCTGCGGGGCGGCGCTGGGCGCGACGCTCGTGCCGCGCTCCGCAGAAGCCTCCCCCAACGGCGAAGCCATCGTCGTTGACCCGAAGCCGCTCTTCGACATCTCGCCGTACCTCTCCATGCAGTTCATGGAGCCGCTGGGCGTGACGGACAGTTCGGTGGAAGCGGGCTGGGACTACGACCGCGACGACTGGCGAGAAGATCTCATCTCGACCGTCCAGGACCTCGCGCCCGACGTGGTCCGTTTCGGCGGGCTTTTCTGCCGCTACTACAAGTGGCGGGAAGGCGTGGGCCCCGTGGAGCGGCGTCCGTGGATGCGCAACTACGTCTGGGGCGGAAAAGAAACGAACCGCGTGGGGACGCACGAGTTCGTGGACTTCTGCCGGCGCGTGGGCGCCGAGCCGCTTTACTGCGTCAACTTTCTGAGCGACGGGCGCAAGCAGTACCGAAAGATGCCTGAAGGCGACCGCACCGGCGACGCGCGCGAGGCCGCCGATTGGGTCTCTTACGCGAACGACCCTGACAATGCCGAGCGGCGGGGCCACGGCGCGCGCGAGCCTTACAATATCCGCCTCTGGCAGCTCGGCAACGAAACCTCCTACGGCGACGACGGGTTCCATCTGGAAGAGACCATCGAACACACAATTGAGTTTTCGCGCGCCATGCGCGAACGCGACGGCTCGATCCAGCTCATCGGCTGGGGCGATTACGGCCCCGGCCGCAAGCTCTGGGCCGGCGAAATGGCGCGGCGCGCCGGCGAACACCTCAACTACATCGCCATTCACCTGATGGGCCAGCGCCCGCGCCGCAAAGACACCGTGCTCGACGGCCGCCGCTACCAGCAGGCGCCCGAGCAGGCCTGGGAAGAACTGCTCGAGCTTTCGAACAACGTCGAAACGCGAGTCCGGGAAGTCGAAGAGGTGCTCGATCGGGAAAAATCGCCGCTCGGCATCGCGGTCACCGAAGGCCATCTCAGCCTGCGCCCGCACAACGCCAATCCCCTGCTGCGCGAGTGGCTCTCGGCGGCCTACCACGCGCGCTCGATGAACATTTACCAGCGCCACGGCGCGCGCGTGAAGATTGCGACGGCCGCCGACTTCTGCGGCACGCGCTGGACCGTGAACGCCGTGATGATCCAGGTGCCGCGCGGCGTCAGCTACCTGATGCCCGTCGCCTCCGTGATGCGGCTCTTCAAGCGTCACAACGGCAGGCAGGGCGTGGCGGTCAAGTCGGCGCCCTCCGACCTCGACATTGCCGCCAGCCGTTCGGGCAACCAGGTCTATCTTCACGTCGCGAACCTCAGCTATTCGCGCAGCGTGGAGGCGACGCTTGCCGTCGCAGGGATGACCGTGACGGGCGGCCGCGTCTTCGAAATTGCTCCTGACAGCTTGCGCGAGTACGTCCACCAGGACCAGCCGAACGTCTTCGCGCCACGCGAGCACGCGCTCGCGGCCGGACCGTCTTTCAAGTGGCGATTCCCCGCCGGCTCGGTGAGCGCCGTGGTTCTGGGACTTGCCGGCTGAGCCGGCGGGGCGGCAAACGGTCGCGCCATCCTTCTTTAAGGTCCCGGCGGCGAATTCCGGAATCTCCGCGCACGAACTTGCATACGCTGGTGTATACTGTCACCCGTCAAATCTGACACGACCTCACGGGTCCCCAGGAGGCTCGAAATGCGTAGAACCAACACCCTGTTCGCGACGGTCGCGGTTGTTGTCGCGGCGCTCGGGCTCGAGCCCGCCTTCGCCCAGCAGGCGGGAATGAAGCGCGCCACGCCGTCCGTCGAGCAGTTGAAAGCCATTCCGCACGGCGAGGTGCGGCTCCTTCCCAGCGAATTTGCGCGACGCCGGGAGCTGAACCGGAGCTACGTCAACAGTCTGACGAACCAGAACCTTCTTCAGAACTTTTACATGGAAGCGGGGCTGTGGAACCCGCGGATGCGCAACACCGCGATGGGCGGGCCCGTTCCCACAACCGGCGAGGATATCCACTGGGGATGGGAGTCGCCGACCTGCCAGCTTCGCGGTCACTTCCTCGGGCATTGGATGTCGGCGGCGGCGTTCCTGGCCGCCTCGACGAACGACATCGAATTGAAGGCTCGCGCGGAAAAGATCGTCTCCGAACTGGCGCGCGTGCAGGAGCGCAACGGCGGACAGTGGGTGGCTTCGATTCCGGAGAAGTATCTCCACTGGATCGCCGAAGGCGTTCCCGTCTGGGCGCCGCACTACACCATCCACAAGACCTTCATGGGCCTCGTTGACGTCCACAAGCACACGGGGAACCGGCAGGCGCTCGAGGTGGCGAACAACTTCGCCAGGTGGTTCCACAACTGGACGAAGGGCTTCACGCGCGAGCAGATGGACGACATCCTCGACGTTGAGACCGGCGGGATGCTGGAAGCCTTCGCCGACCTCTACGGCCTGACGGGCGACCCGATGTACAAGGAGCTGATGGAGCGTTACGACCGGCCGCGGCTGTTCCATCCGCTCCTTCAGGGGCTCGACCCGCTCACCAACCGGCACGCCAACACGACGATTCCGGAAGCGCACGGCGCGGCGCGCGCCTACGAAGTGACGGGCGAGAAGCGCTGGCTCGACATCGTCAAGGCTTACTGGGATTCGGCCGTCACCAAGCGCGGCGCGTTCTGCACGGGCGGTCAGACGAGCGGCGAAATCTGGACGCCGCCGCACCAGTTGGCCGCGCGGCTCGGCGAGAAGACTCAGGAACACTGCACGGTTTACAACATGATCCGCCTGGCCGATTACCTCTTCCGCTGGACGGGCGACATCCAGTACGCCGACTACATCGAGCGCAACATCTACAATGGCATCCTGCCGCAGCAGAACCCGAAGACGGGAATGATCGCCTACTTCCTGCCCCTCGAGGCGGGCGGGAAGAAAGTGTGGGGCACCCCGACCAGCGATTTCTGGTGCTGCCACGGAACGCTCGTGCAGGCGCACACGCGCCACGACCGCTACATCTACTACCAGGAAGCGGGCGGGATAGTCGTCGCGCAGTAC
Source organism: uncultured Acidobacteriota bacterium (assembly GCA_964556705.1). Classification (GTDB taxonomy): domain Bacteria; phylum Acidobacteriota; class Terriglobia; order UBA7540; family UBA7540; genus CAZKXX01. The sequence goes on along the minus strand of CAZKXX010000153.1, from coordinate 650 downwards.
ATTCCTTCCGAGGTCACCTGGGAGCAGGGCGGCGCGCGCGTCAAGCTGAGCCAGCGGTTCGACCGGCAGACAAGAGGCTATGGCAGCCTCGCCGTGCAGGACCCCATTCAGCGCCCGAACCACTGGGCGATTGATTTTGAGGTCGAGACCGACAAACCCGCCGATTTCGCGCTCAGACTGCGGCTGCCGTGGTGGCTCGCGGGCGAGGCGGAACTGCTCGTCAACGGTCAGAAGCAGGCGATTGCCTCGAAACCTTCGACGTTCGTGACGCTCAAGCGGACGTGGAAAAAAGACACGCTGCGGCTGGTCCTTCCCAAGAAACTGACCACGGAGCCGCTGCCCGACCGGCCCGAGATGGTCGCCTTCATGGACGGCCCCGTGGTGCTGGCGGGAATCGTGGGCGAGGAACGGACGCTCATCGGCGACCGGAACCGGCCGGAATCCATCCTCGTGCCCGATAACGAACGCGAGTGGGCGGTGTGGCTCAACGGTTATCGCACCGTCGGCCAGAGCGTCAACATCCGTTTCGTGCCACTTACCGAAATCGTGGACGAGGCTTACACCGTGTATTTCCCGGTGCGTTCGCCGTAGCGCGGGTCTGTCGTGTGACCCGCGACTTGTTGCGGCGCGAATTCGTTCGCCGATCCGCG
>CAZKXX010000152.1:0-5910 GCA_964556705.1 uncultured Acidobacteriota bacterium | reverse complement strand
CCTTTACGGGAAGGAATCGGCGGACGGCGCCGGAAACTTGAAACGAAGTTACAGCCTCGAAGCCCTGCTCCGGGGCGGCAGTGGAAGAAACAAAAACGGGCCGACGATGACCACCCACACGGTCATCGCCGCCCCCAGCATAAAGCTTCAACGGTTCCCCCGGATTACTCCTGGGGCATTTCCGGCGGATGCGGAGGATTGCCCCACGGCCCGGCCCGGCGGCCGGACCCTCGCGGCCCGAAAGGGCGCCGTTCGCCCCGCCAGCCGCGTCCGGCGCGCCCCTGTTCGATATACGACCGCACCTTCTGCCGCTGCTCGGGCGTCAGGACTTCTCGGGCGGTCAGCAGCGTCTCGATGTTCTGCCGCATGGCCTGCGCGCGCAGATCGGAAATCTCCTGCACTTTCTTCAGTACCGCGCTGCGGTCGGGCTGCTCGGCGCGCAGCATTTCGCGCAGCTCGATGCGGCGCACGCCGAGGTCGCTGAGCGTGCGCAACCTCGCCTTCTGCGCCTCCACCAGGATCTGGCGCAGCCGCTCGCTCTGCTGATCGGTCAGCCCCAGGTCGGTCTTGACGCGTTCGCTTTCCAGCAGGCGAAGGAACCGCCCCCCGCCCGGCGGCCCATCGAATCCCCGACCCCGAAGCGGGCCGCGGTCAGCGCCGAAAACCGGGACGGCGACCGCCATCGCCAGGAAGGCCGCCAGAGAAAATCCCACCCAACGTTTCATCACCCTGTTCCTCCTCGCATTGGCGTTACACCCTCTCAGACGCGCGCGCCGCGTGCGAGGTTACGCCGCGTGCGAGGTCGGCTATAATAGGGGGCCGTCCTCACCGGCGGCGCCCGCGATTCATGGCCGCGAATTCCCCACCCGGACTCGACGTGGCAGGCGCTGAAGCTCCGCCCGAACTGCGCGGGCTGGCGGCGATGTTCCGCTCGCTTCGCCGCCGCGACTACGCGCTCTTCTGGGTCGGGAACTTCCTCTCCAACATCGGCACCTGGATGCAGAACCTGGCGCTCGGCTGGCTGATTCTGGTGATGACCAATTCCCCTTTCCTGCTCGGCCTGAACGGATTTCTGAGCACCGCGCCGTCTCTGTTCTTCTCCCTCCCGGGCGGAGCGCTCGCCGACCGGGTGAACCGCCGCAAGCTGATGCTCGTGACGCAGACGGCGATGATGCTGCTGGCGCTGACGCTCGCCGTGCTCACCTCGTTCCGCCTCATCACCATCGGCGAAATTCTTCTGATCAGCTTTCTGGCCGGGCTGGCTTCGGCCATCAACAACCCCGCCTATCAGGCGATGGTGCCGGACCTGGTGGACCGCGACAACCTGGTGAACGCCGTGGCGCTCAACTCGGCGCAGTTCAACATGTCGCGCGCGCTGGGGCCGATGCTGGCGGGGATCGCGATCGGGTCGCTGGGCGCGGCCGGATGTTTTTATCTGAACGCCGCGAGCTTCCTGCCGCTTCTCATCGCGCTGCTGGTGATTCGCGTTCCGCGCCGCGCCTCGACGAACGGCGGCTCGGTGTGGGAATCGATGGTCGAAGGCCTGCGCCACGTGGCGCGGGCGCGCGCGCTGCTCGTTTTGCTTTCGGTGCCGGCCGTTCTCAGCCTGCTGGGACTTCCCTTCGTCGTCCTGATGCCGGCCTTCGCTCGTGACGCGGTGGGCGTGGACGCTTCGGGGCTGGGGTTCCTGATGGGCGGCGCGGGCCTGGGCGCGGTGATTTCCGCGCTGACGCTGGCCGCGCAAGCCGACGTCCGGCGGCGCAGCCGGTTCATCCTGGGCTGCGCGACGCTCTTCTCCCTGTCGTTGATTCTGCTCTCACGCGTCAGCTCGTTCACGATGGCCTTCGCGGCGCTCGTCGTGCTCGGCCTGACGATGGTCGGCGCCTTGGCGCTGACCAACAGCACGCTCCAGATGGTGAGCCCTCCGGCGATGCGGGGCCGCATCATGAGCATGTACAACCTGGCGGTGATGGGATTGGCGCCGCTGGGCAGCTTGCAGGCCGGCGCGGTGGCGGAAGCCTGGGGCGTGCGCGCGGCCCTGGGACTGGGCGGCGCCGTCTGTCTCGCGTATTTCCTGTTCTTGCTGCTCTTCCTCCCCCGTCTGCGCCGGATGGCGACGCTGCCCCTGGCCAGCCGGGGTTGAGGAGGGGTGATGGGAAAGCGCGAGGCGGCGATCTTCCCGCCGGCAGGGCCAGTTCAGCACTGCGCTTCTGCGGCAAAATCCGCTCAGCGCGCTTCGCGCAGCGCTTCGTCCACGATCTTGAAGAACACGTCGCGGGGCGGCACGCCGACGACCCGGCGCCCGTTGATGAAGGTCGTGGGCGTACTCTGGACGCCGATCGCCTGTCCTTCCTGGAAGTTCTGTTCGACGCGCGCCAGCGTGGCTTTCGAGTCCAGGCAGGCGGCGAGCTTCAGGCGGTCAATCCCCACCTGGCCCGCGAGGTCAATCAGGCGGTCGCGCGCGTTGGCGGCGCTCAGCGCCCCCTGGTTCTTCATGATGAGCCCGCGGTAATCCGAATACGCCTCCGGCTTGATCTGGTAGGCGCACTGGTTGGCGATGGAGCCGGCGAGCGTCCAGTCGTGGATGGCGGTGATGGGGAATGGCTGGAAGACCACGCGCACCTTGCTCCCGTAAGCGGGGATCAGTTCCTTCTCGAGGAACTCGTGCATGCGGGCGCAGGCGGCGCATTGCAGGTCGGCGTATTCGACGATGGTAACCGGCGCGCTGGCAGGTCCCTTGCCGGGATGCCCCGCCGTAATGACGGTGCCCAGAACCTGCTGGCGCGGGTCCACGGCGAGGTCGAAGGGCGTGGCCAGCAGCAGGTAGCTCGAGTCGCGCGTGACGAAGAAATCCTGCTCCTGCTTCTGCCTCCCGTTCGTCACCGTTACCGTCGTGGCCATCAGGCTGGGAATGGGAGACTGGCGGAGCGGTCCGCTGCGGACTTCGCTGGCCGTGGGGATTTTGAATTCCTGACGCACCTTGGCGGCGATCTCGGCGCTGGGGTTGGCCCCCAGCGACACGGCGTTTCCGATGAACATGAACCGCTTGTCGCGCGTCAGGATGACGTTCTGCGGGCGCCTCTGCGTGCCTTCTTCCACCACCACGGTGGTTTGGAGGAAGTCCGGGTTCGCAAATTCCCGCAGCGGCTGCACGGTGAGCCGCACGTTGTCGAGCAGACCGAACCGCTCGCGGATGTGGCGGGCGATTCGTTCGCGGGCCGAAGGGTCGTCAACGGCCTCCGCCGGGCTGTGCAGCCACGCCGTCATGGCCAGGACGGCCGTCGCCAGGACGACTCCTTTCGCGATCAGCCTCCAACGCCGGGTTCCGTCGTTCAAAACCATTTCCACCTTCCCTGTTCGATGCCGGAATTTCGGAAGACGCCCACTCGAAATTCTAGCCAATTGCGCGCAAGAAAATCAATTTCTCTTGCGGCGAATTTCTTCGCGTCCCGCCGCGCCCGGCTAGAAGTGCAGCACCAGCCGCGCCGCCACCGTGCGCGGAGGAATGACGTGCGTGCCTCCGAAGACCGAAAGGAAGTTGAAAAGTCCCCGCCGGTTCGCCAGGTTGAGCACCGTCAGTTGAAAGTCCATGCGATGCCGCCGGTCTTCGAAGAGCGTCGCGCCCGCCATCCAGTTCCACACCGTGCGCGCTTTCACGCGGTGCGGTTCGCTCTCCAGGTCCACGAAATCGAGCCCGAAAGCGAGGTCGGGGTCTGCCCGGATTTCGTCCAAGTCATGGATTTCGGTGACCAGCCCGCTGTCGTGCCGTCCGGTCAGGCTGGTGAACCAGCGCTTGCGGTGCCGGTATTCAACGCCCCATTGCGCGGACAGCTTCTGGTCATGGTCGATGTGAAAAGGGCCCGCCGCGAAAGTTTCAACCGCTTCCTCGCCCAGGAACAGTCCGCCGCTGAACGGCGGCGTGACCACGGCGCGCGTGCTCCCCAGGCTCACGTAGCTCTGCCAGCCGGAATGTTCCGGGAAATCGAACCGGAAATCGAACCCCCGGATCTTTCCCGTCGAAATCGCCACCGGAAACAGGATGCCGGTATTCAGAAACTGATCGTTGTCGTGGATGTTGCGCGTGTCCTTGGTGTAGTAGGACGCGTCCAGGCGCAGGAAATGGCTGAAGCCCTGCTGCACGCCGATCTCGTAGCTGTTCTGCCTTTCGGAGCGGACATCCAGGAAAGCCGTCCCCAGCAGCTCGCGCGTCTCGGGGCTCACCAGCGCCGCGGCCTGCGGCGAGGACGAAAGCAGCAGGTTCTCGTTGGCCGGCGTGAACATCAGCCGGTCGTAGGAAGCCCGCACGACGGTGTGAGCGCGCGGGAAGTGGTAGGCGAGCCCCACGCGCGGCTGCCAGCCGCTTTCCCTGACGAGCAGCCGGTAAGAGTCGAACCGCAGCCCGGCGTTGAGGGTGAGTTCCTTCCACGAAAAGCTGTCCTGAACGTACCAGGAGTAGTGCTGTCCGTAACGGCGATCGCGGAAAAGGAAGAGCGAGCCGCCGCGCGTCAAGTCGAACGGTTCGAGATTGGGATTGAACTCTTCGTCCTCGGGATCGTTGAACTCCTCGTTCGTGATTCCGAACACGAAGGCTTCGCGCAGGGGAATCCCCAGAAAGTGAAGGCCGGTCTTCAGCCGGTGGCCGACGTGGTCGGCGGAAAGGTCCACACGCGCGCCGACGGTCGCCAGGCGGCGGTCCTGCTGCGCCGTGACGGGCGTATCGAAGGGACTTGCGTCGAGTTGCGCGGAGCTGGTGCGGAAGTAGGGCGCCGCCGTGAGGGCCGCCTTCGCGCCGAGCAGCCGCAGCCAGGTCGCGCTCACCAGCAGGTCGCGCATTTGACGGCGCTGGTCCTGCCCGGCTTCTTCCTGCGAAAGCAGGTTGGGCACTTCATTCGCCGTGCGGCCCGCGTGGACGTTGAGGTGAAAGAAGTTCCTGACGCCGTCGGGCGAGAAGTCGAAACGGCCGAAGATGCGCTGCGTGTTTCCGTGGTTGTGAAAGTTGTCGAAATTCACCGGGTCGAGGAAGCGTCCGCTGGTGGAATTCGCCGCGCTCAGAAAATAGCCGAAGCGCGAGCCGCCGCCGAAGAGTTCCAGACCCTGCTCGGCGGTGGCGAAGCTGCCTCCGCCCAGCATCACGCTGCCGCGCGGGCCGCCCGTCCCCAGCCCGCTGCGCGTGGTCAGGTTCACCACGGCCGCCGCCTTCTGGCCGAACTCGGCGGGGATGTTCCCCGTCACGACTTCCATGGACTCCACCATGCGCGGGTCGAGGCTGTTGGAGAACGTCACGTGGAGCTGATCGGTGATCGGAACGCCGTCCACCACGTAGCTGACCTGCCCGTGCGAGCCCCGGAAGTGGAACCGCCCGTTTTCGTCGGCGATGAAACCCGGAACGGAGAGCACAATCGCTTCCATCCCGCGCGTCAGGACGGGAGCCGGAAAGCGCTGGATGCTCGACCGGTCAATTCCCACCGCCGTCCCGGTCCGGTGTTCTTCCACCATCGAGCCTTCGGCGTGCACGTCCACCCGCGCCACGGCCTCGGCGATGTCCAGCTTCACCGAGACTTCCACCGGCAGGGCGCTGTGCAAATGGATGCGCTGCTGCGTCTCGCGGAACCCCTGGCTCACCACGCTGAGCACGTAGGGATTTTCGGGGACGTTAAAGAACTGGAATTTCCCTTCTGCATCCGTCGTGGACTGAACGCGGTAGCCCGTGATGTGGTTCTCAAGCGTGACCTCGGCGCCGGGCACCAGGGCCCCGCTGGGGTCGAGCACAACGCCTCGAATCGTGCCCCCGGGAGCGGCGGTGAGCAGCCCTGAGGCCAGGACCATCAAGCCCAGCCAGAATAGAAAACGGCGAACTGGTAATTTCAAGTCCTCTCCTCCTGATTTGTTGTCTGCACGGACAGCCATTCG
>CAZKXX010000151.1:0-6115 GCA_964556705.1 uncultured Acidobacteriota bacterium | reverse complement strand
GGTCGAGCGCGCGGGCGATGGACCTTCCGAGCGAGGTCTTGCCGACGCCGGGCGGGCCGACGAAGCAGAGAATCGGACCCTTGAGCTGCGGCTTCAGTTGCAGCACGGCGAGGTAATCGAGGATGCGTTCCTTGATCTTTTCAAGGTCGTAGTGGTCTTCGTCGAGGACCTGCTTGGCCTTCTTCAGGTCCACCTTGAAGTCGCTCACCTTCTGCCAGGGGAGCGTGACCAGCCAGTCGAGATAAGTGCGCGTGACGTGGTAATCGGCGGCGGCCGGAGACATCTTGGCGAGGCGGTTCAGCTCGCGCAGGGCTTCCTTGCGCGCCTCGTCGGTCATGCCCGCGGCCTCGATCTTGCGGCGCAGCTCTTCGATTTCCTGCTGCTCGTCGGCTTCGCCGAGTTCCTTCTGGATCGCCTTGAGCTGCTCGCGCAGGTAGTACTCGCGCTGGCTCTGCGTCACCTGGTCCTGGACTTCGGACTGGATCTTGGAGCGCAGTTGCAGCACTTCCACCTCGCGCGCCAGTTGGCGGTTCAGGCGCTCGAGGCGCGACTTGAGGTCGAGACTTTCGAGGAGCTCCTGTTTTTCCGTCGAGGAAAGGGAAGGGAGGTTGGCGGCGATGAAATCGGCAAGCCGGCCCGGGTCGTCAATGTTCATGACGACGGTCTGGAGGTCGTCGGAAAGGGTCGGCGAAAGCTGCACGACCTGCTGGAAAAGTGTCGTGACGCTGCGCGAAAGCGCTTCGAACTCCGGCTGCTGCTCGGGCGGGACGGCATCGGGAAGCTGCCGCACCTTGGCGCGCAGGTAGGGCTCGATTTGCACAACCTCCTGGATGGCGATGCGTTGCAGTCCTTCCACGAAAATGAACAGGCTCTGGTTGGGCAGCTTGATGATTTTGTGAATGAAGGCCGCGGTGCCGATCTGGTAGAGGTCCACGGGCTGCGGGTTGTCCACGCGCGGGTCGCGCTGCGCGACGACGCCGATGAATTTCTCCTCTTCCTTGAGGTCGGTGATGAGGCGCAGCGAGCTTTCGCGGCCCACCGTCAGCGGCAGGATGGCGTTCGGAAACAGCACCGTGTCCCGCACGGGAAGAATCGGAAGCTCGTTGAATTCGTTCGCCTTCTTTTGTCGAGTCGGCATCGTCAAGGGACCTCAGCTGTTTGATGCGGAATTTCGGGTCCGCCGCGCCGCCCGCCGCCGGGATTGGCCCTCGGCTGACATTCTAGCACGGTCCCCCCCGGGTCGTGCGAAGTCGGCTCGAGCCGCGAAGCGTCACTCCTTTGTGAATACCCCGCAACGCGAGGGAGCGGGCGGAAACGCTGTGTGAAGGGCGCACCCAAAGCCGTACAGGAATCAAACTGATTCACGCTCCCGGATGAGTGTGGCGAAGATCAATCGGCAGAAAGAAGGAATTGCGCCGCCTCGTCCACCATCGAACCCAGAAAGAAGAAGGAGCTGTAGTGCGCGCAAGGATACCAGCGCAGCGGCGGCCGCGCGAGCGCTTCCCAGAGTTCCAGTGTGAATTTGGGCGGAACGATTTCGTCGTATCGGCCCGCCATCATCATCAGCCGCGGCGTTTGGTGGTGCCGCGCGAGAAGCGTGGGATTCGTGACCGACCAGATCTTCTCGAGTTGTTCGCGGTTGATGCCCGCGCGCTCGATGTCGCGCCTCACGTAGTGAGTCATGCGGCCTTCCCACGTGACGCCCGCGCTGTTGCCGCTCGAGAGCATCGTGACGCCCGCGTCGAAGCGCTCGACGCACATCGCCAGATGTCCGATGATGCCGCCCAGGCTCATTCCCAGAAACCCCACGCGCGACGAGCGCTCGTGCAGCCAGGGGAGAATCGAGCGGACTTCGGCGACGGTCTGCTGAAAGCTTTCCGCCGTGCGCACGACGTCGCCCGAAATCATGAACTCGCCGCTCCAGCTTCCCTCCGGCGTGCGTTGCAGGTGGAACGGCATCACAAGAAACAGGCTTTCAATGCCGCGCCGCGCCAGGCGCAATCCGATCCGCCAGCGCTCGACGGCCAAAGACTTGCGCCCCCAGCCGTGCAGAATGACGAACGCCGGATGCGGCCCGCCGTCGCCGAGGCGCAGGTGATAGCCGTAAGCCGTGTTGTTCTCCCGCCAGCGTGTGCGGACGGGACTGGGGAAAGCGATTTCCGTCACCGGCCGGCCGCGCAACTTCCACTCGCGAAGGACGCGGACTTCGCGAACCGGCCCGGGCCGGAAGTAGAATTTCGCCGGGTCCTCCAGAAACTCCGGCGCCATGATGTGGCCCATCTCGCGCGTGTAAGGCGCGTGAAGGCGCGTGGGCCGCTTGCTGTTCGCGAGCATCTTCAGGCGATCCACGGATTGCATCAACGGCTTGAGGGCAACGTCTGCGAGTGTCAAGGCCCGGCTATTCTAGCAATTCCGCGGCGCGTGCGGGGCGAATCGGACTCAGCGGGGTCAAACTCCTCGTTGACGTTCCTCCGTGGCTGCGGTTAGATTGTTCACTCCTGCGATTCCATCATGAAGATCGCTTTCTACGAACTGGAAGACTGGGAGCGCGAAGCCCTGGCGACGGCTCCGTTGGACGGACACGAATTAGTGCTCGCCTCCGAGCCGCTCAATCAGCGGGCGCTCACTCGGGCGAACGACGCGGAAATCGTGAGCGTCTTCGTGCACTCGGCACTCGACGCTTCCGTGTTGGCGATGCTTCCGAAGCTGAAATTCATCGCTACGCGCTCGACTGGCTTTGACCACATTGATGTGGAAGCCTGCCGAGCCCGCGGCGTCCTGATTTCGAACGTGCCGTCCTACGGAGAGAATACGGTCGCCGAGCACACTTTCGCGCTCATCCTCGCGCTCTCGCGAAACATTCACAAAGCCTTCGTGCACACGCTGGCGAAGCGGATTCCCTTCGATGAGCTGCGTGGCTTCGATCTGGAGGGCAAAACGCTCGGTGTGATCGGCGCGGGCCGCATCGGATTGCACGTCATCAAGATCGCCAAGGGATTCGGGATGAACGTGGTTGCCTTCGACCCTCGCCAGGAGCCGCTGCTCGCCGAAGTGCTGAACTTCCGCTACGCGCCGCTGGATGAACTTCTTCAGGTTTCCGACATCGTCTCGCTGCACTGCCCGTATTCGGCGCGGACGCATCACCTGATCAACTCGGAAAACATCCGGCGGATGAAGCGAGGCGCGCTCCTCATCAACACGGCGCGCGGCGGCCTGATCGACCCCGCCGCACTTGCTGAGGCTCTTGACGACGGCCTGCTTGCCGGCGCCGCGCTCGACGTGCTGGAAGGCGAGGAATTGTTGAAGGACGAGCGCCAGATTCTCGCCCAGCCGCTCGCGCAGGACAAGCTCCGCACGCTGCTGCTGAACCATTCGCTCTTCCGGCGAGACAACGTGGTGATCACGCCGCACATCGCCTTCAACAGTCGCGAGGCCGTGCAGCGGATTCTCGAGACGACGCTCGAAAACCTCCGCGCCTTCCTCGCCGGCCACCCGCAAAATCTGGTCGGCTCCTAGCTGCTGCGGAGTGTGGTATAAGCCACGCAGAAAAGGGATTCCCTGCCAGAGGCTCGTAGCTTCGAGACTAAAGTCACTGTCCGGGGACGATCATTCCTCCACACTCACTCTGGCGAGTTTCTGTCAAAGTTCGTGAAGGGGCCGTGGCGAAGGGGGAGCTTGAGGAGTTGCAACTAAGAACTGATTTGCAACTGCCCGATTTTCTCTCGCCGGCAAAATGTCTTTCGCATCGGCGAATTTGGAGACCCCATTGCTGAGCCTAGAGTGAGATGATGCCTCTTGCGCAATTGGACGCAGCCGTGAACCTCTATCAGCCCCGGCCCGGAACGGTGATGAAAATCACTTTGATTTCAGGAGGTTGGGGTGTCCGTCGCAACCTGAACCAACTCGGCCTCCACGTCGGCGACCAAGTCACCCTCGTCCGCAAGGCTCCTTTTGGGGGACCTCTGGTCGTCGAGAGCGGCGGAAACCTTGTTGCAATTGGCCGGCGACTGGCGGAAAGGGTCCGGGTGGAAGTTGTTCCGTGAAGATCGCCCTCGTCGGCCAGCCCAATTCCGGCAAGAGCACCTTTTTCAACGCGGTGGCCGGATATCGTTCGCTCACCTCCAACTTCCCGGGCACAACGGTTGAATACACGCGCGGCCAGACGCGCCTCGACGGACAAATTGTCGAGATTGTGGACCTCCCCGGTCTTTATTCCCTGACCGCCGAAAGCGCGGCGGAAGCTTGCAGCCGCGAATTCCTCCTCGAGCAGGATTTCGACGTCCTCGTTAACATCGTGGACGCTTCGCAACTGGCGCGCAGTCTGAACCTGACGCTCGAATTGCTGGACCTCGAAAAGCCGCTGGTCATCGCGCTCAACATGATGGACGAGGCCACCCGCAAGGGGATGGAGGTGGACGCTCGCGCGCTCGCCAGGCGACTCGGCGTGCCGGTCGTCGAAGCGGTGGCCACGCGCGGCCAGGGGATTGTCGAAACCTTCCGCACCGCCGTCGCCCATGCGGCAAGCGCGACGGCCGAAACGCGGCCCTTTCCTTACGCGCCGCAACTCGAGCCATTCGTTGGCGCACTGGCCCTCGACCTTCGAGGCGCCGGAGAGGGAAGTGCCCGCAAGAGCCTCCCCGCAGCGAGACGCTTGGGAAGCAAAGCGATTGTTCCGCGCGCCACAGCCGTTGCCGACGCGGCCGATCCCGCGAGCGCGCGCTTCCAGGCCCTGTTGCTGCTTCAGAGCAATCCCGCGACGCTCGGCGCACTCGACCCGACCGCGGCCGGCGCACTGCACCAGGCCCAGGCGGCCATCGAGCGCGAGACGCGCCATCCCGCTGACGCGGCGCTCGCGGCGGCGCGCCACGCCGCGTGTCTCGACCTGTTCGAGCGCGTCGTGCGGCTCAGCCGCCCGCGCGCCGACTGGCGCGAGCAGGCGGACCGCCTGCTGATGCATCCGCTTCTCGGTTACGTGTTTCTCGCCGCCATTTTTCTCGGCTTCTTCAAACTCGTCTTCGACGCCGGCCAGCTCGGCGAGACGCGCATCCTCGATTTCTTCGACCAACTGATTGGGTCTCTCGGCGCGCACCTGCACGCGCAGGGTGTGGCCTTCGCGGCTCTCAAGGGCGCGCTGCTGGGCACGGCGGGCGCTGTCGCCATTGTGCTTCCGTATTTGCTTCCATTCCTCATTGGGCTGGCCGTTCTCGAAGACGTCGGGTATCTGGCGCGCGTCGGTTATCTCATGGACGCCGTGATGCATCGCATCGGGCTGCACGGCACGGCGACGGTGCCGCTGCTCATCGGCTATGGGTGCAGCGTGCCGGCGGTGATGGCGACGCGCATCCTGCCGTCGCGCCGCGACCGGACGGTGGCCGCGTTTCTGGCCGTGCTCGTGCCTTGTTCCGCGCGCATGGTGGTGATTCTGGCGCTCGTAGGGTTTTATCTCGGCGCGTACTGGGCGCTGGGGATTTATCTCTTCAACCTGCTCGTTGTAATGCTGGCGGGGCACGTTCTGGCGCGTATCTGGCCGGAAATCGCGCCGGGCATGCTGATGGAAGTGCCGCCCTACCGCCGGCCGTCGGCGCGCGTCGTGATGCTCAAGACCTGGTGGCGGCTGAAGGAGTTTGTCGTCGTCGCCGTGCCGCTGCTGATTGTCGGCAGCGCCGTGCTCGGCCTCATCGAGTATTTCGGCTGGGAGACGGTGATCAACACGATTCTGAGGCCGCTCACCTGGGCGCTCGGCCTTCCCGCCGCCGTCGGACTGACGCTCATTTTCGGCGTGCTGCGCAAGGAACTGTCACTCCTCATGCTGATGCAGGCGCTGGGAACGACCGATATCGGCGCGGTGATGACCGCGGGCCAGATGATCGTCTTTACGCTGTTCGTGGCGTACTACGTTCCCTGCATTGCCACACTCGCGACGCTCGGGCGGGAGCTGGGGCGGCGTCAGACGGCGATGATTTCCGGGACGCTCGTCGTCCTGGCCGTCGCCATCGGGCTCGGGGCGCGCGGGTTGCTCGGCACTCTCGGCTAACCTGCCTTAATCAGTCGAAGCCAAGGCGCTGAAATTTGGTGGAGATCCTTCGCCCCGATCGAGAGCATCGGGGCTCAGGAT
>CAZKXX010000150.1:4011-6174 GCA_964556705.1 uncultured Acidobacteriota bacterium | reverse complement strand
AGAAGGGTAGCTTCATAACCTATCGCCGTCGTTGGATTTCCTGGAATCGTGAATTGAATCGTCTGGTCCGCGACTATCCTGCTAGAAATAAAGGGTTTAAGGTTGGTGGACTCCAAGTATCTTTCGAGTCCGCCTTTGCTCTGTTTCGTCAGCGCCCGCACGACCTCCCGTTGAGAGACCACCCTTTTTCTGTTATCTAGTACATAACAAAGGTATTTACCGTCACCTATGGAGAGCTTGCCGGGGAACATGGCGACGGGAAGTCTGCGAGGCTCTGCTGTTGCCGGTTCAGGCGGATGGTCCGCCATGTTGGATGCTTGCTCGGTTTGAACTCCCCACCTAGCAAGCGCAGCGGCCCTAGCAATCCTTTTCCGTTCATCAGAAGTGAGAATAGATGCCCTAGCCTTGCCACCCTTTGCTGCGTGTTTTGAAATTACAGGTTCTTCGCTCATGTCGGCATTATGCATGCTGCGCAGGCATTTGTCAATGCTTACTTGGCAGGCATACGATTTTACTTGACATGCTTGCAGGGCAAGCATAGGATGGGCGAGAAGTTGAAAGCCCCGCCCCGAGCGGTCACTCGGGAACGGGGCCAAATCCAGCACGCGGAGTAGGCCGCGATGCCGAATCTCAAAAACATTATCGGCTTGCTCTCGCAGAAAGGCAAGCCGAAATGACGTGTCAGAACTGCCAGACCCAATGCAGGAAATTTGGAAAAGATCGCAAGGGCTACCAGCGTTATCGTTGCCGCCAGTGCGCCAAGACTTTCACAGAGCCTCACAACGGCCATTTCTTCGGCATGTACACGCCCGCCGAGAAGGCCGCACTCATTCTCAAGATGCTGGTCGAGGGCGTCTCTGTGCGAAGCATTGAGAGGCTGACGGGCGTTCACCGAGACACCATTCTCCGCCTCTTGCTAGCGGCAGGCCAGCGATGCGAGCGGCTGCTTGAAAATGAGCTTCGGGCCGTTGCGGTGCGAGATGTGCAATGCGACGAGATTTGGGGCTTTGTGGGCTGTAAGGAAAAGAACAACGAGGATGGCGATCCGCGACGTGGCGATGCCTATTGCTTCGTGGCCCTTGAACGGAATAGCAAGCTCATCGTATCGTGGCATCTCGGACGGCGCACGGCCCGCGATACCGTCGCATTCACAGAGAAAATCGACGAGGCGACAAAGGGCCGATTCCAGATCACAACGGACGGCTTCAGGCCCTACGTGGATGCCGTCCAATACAGCCTTGGCACGCGGGTAGATTTCGCGCAACTGGTCAAGGTTTATGCGGTACCGCGTGACGGCGAGCAACGCTATTCGCCTGCGGAAGTCGTGGATGCCGTCCCTGTCCCAAGATGGGGAGTACCAAACTTCCAGAGGATTTGCACTTCTCACGTTGAAAGGCAGAATCTCACGATGCGGATGCAGATTCGCAGGCTTACGCGATTGACGAATGCTTTCAGTAAGAAATGGGAGAACCTGAAGGCGGCTTTGGCTCTCCATTTCGCATGGTACAATTTCTGCCGCGTTCATTCTGCCCTGAGAGTTACACCGGCAATGGAATCGGGTCTGACAGATCACATTTGGACGGTAGGAGAGCTTTTTAATACATAGGAGGATGGCATGGCAGTCCTATTTGAAATGACGGAGGTCGAGCTGACCAAGGCAAACTACATTGCAGTAGTGAGGTTTTCGGATTCAACAGTTGCTGCTACGTTTCGCGTTACCGTGCCCCGACGTGAACGTGGAACGGGTCAGCATCCTGGGACAAGCTTACATTCCCTAGAAAAGCAAGCGAGGAAAGAGATCGCAAGCTTCTGCCGAGTCTTGACTAAATCCCTTGGGGCATAGCAACACACATTTAGGACACTACCCCCGCCGCGCGTTCCTTGACAGAAAACGAATTCCATTCGAGAATTGATATTTGCCTGCCGCGGTAGCTCAGGTGGTCGAGCGGTCCGACAAGTCGGACGCGCCGGCGAATGATGTACGATGAAAACCGGCGCGCGCTCCCCTGTGGCTACTGCGAATTCTGTTTCGTTTTTGTGCCGCGGTAGCTCAGGTGGTAGAGCGCAGCCCTGAAAAGGCTGGCGTCGGCGGTTCAACTCCGTCCCGCGGCACCATCTCTCCGTCTTCCGGTTCTCCGCCTCAGCCGCACACAGAATTGTGGT
>CAZKXX010000150.1:0-3911 GCA_964556705.1 uncultured Acidobacteriota bacterium | reverse complement strand
CGAGCGGTCCGACAAGTCGGACGGTCGGCGGTTCAACTCCGTCCCGCGGCACCATCGTCCTCTCCTTGGATTCCGCCCTTTCCCGACACAGAATTGTGGTCGAGCGGTCCGACAAGTCGGACGGTCGGCGGTTCAACTCCGTCCCGCGGCACCATTCCTCTTTCGCCCGGGTCCCTCTCGTCCCGCAAACCGGCCTTCGATTCTGAACCCTAATCAGGACTGCGGAGGCGCGTCCGCGAAGGAATCGGCGCGCGAGGATTCGAGACAGGAGACACCTGCCAGCTTTCGCTCGAGCTGAGGCGGGTCAACGTCGCACTGAGGAAATTGGCGGGACGGTCGAAGGCGGGAAGCCACACCCATTCTTCAAACTTTTTTCCCTGCACGTTGCGCAGCACGACGCTCGGCTCGAGGCGCGAAGCTTCCAGTCCGCCGTTCACGAGCAGCACGTCCTGCCAGCCGTCACCGTCGAAGTCAGCGACCAGTGCCTGCATTGTGCCGAAGGCGTGATGCAGCCCGGTTTCCGACGTGACTTCCTGAAACCGCCCCCCGAGGTTGCGGAACAGGCGCGGTGCGTGGCGCGTCGAGTGGTCCTGCGGCTGAAGAATGGCCCTCGCCACTTCTTCGAGCGGCGCCTGAGTTGTGATGAGCAGGTCGAGCTTGCGGTCGTTATCGAAGTCGAAGAATACGGCGCTGAAGCTGCGTCCGCCGACTCGGCCGAGCCCGGCCGCCGCGGTCGCGTCCTCGAAGCGCCCGCCGCGGTTCGCGTAAAGCGCAGCCGGAGACTTCCAGTGAAGCACAAACAGATCAGGACGCCCATCGCCGTTGAAGTCGCTGACAGCGCAATCCACGGCCGTTCGCTCTCCGGCCAGGCCCGCGTCGCGCTGCTCAACAAATCTTCCGCCGGTCTTTCGGTAGTAGCGGACAGAGGCCTTCCCTTCCGCGCGCGCGCCGACTTCAACGAGGTCCGCGCGGCCGTCACCGTCGAAGTCGGCGAAACAGGCGCGAGCCGTGGCGCGCCGTCCCGCCAGACCGGCGGCGGCTGTCACGTCATTGAATTTTCCGTGCCCGTCATTCGCGAAGAGCTGGTTCTGGCCGACACCGATGTGGCCTGAACGGATCACATAAATGTCCTGGTGTCCGTCGCCGTCATAGTCCGCCCACACTGCGTCCCACGCGTCACGAACGCCGGCGAGTCTCGCGGCGCGCCCGCCCGGAGCAAGCGCCTGAGCGAGCGCGAGCAGCGCCCGCTTTTCGGTCTCGCGATTCGAACCATCTGAAGTCAGCGCGGCGGGTTCGATCCGGAATTCCCTGGAGACATGCGCCGGATAGCTTCCCTTTCGCCGCGCCGTCCAATAGAGAAACAGCAACGACTTCACCCCGCTGCGTTCGAGCGCCGTCAGCGGTTTTCCGGGTTGGGGTAGCACGTCGCCTTCGGAAAGAACTCCGCGCGCCGCCACCTTGCGCTCGTGCGAATAAATCTCCAGCGCCTTCGTAAAGAAGCGCGAAGCCTCGTTGTCACGTCCCAGCAGGAAGCAGGTGTAGCCCGCCCAGAAAAGGCCTTCCGGAGAAGCAAAGCCGGCCGCGATCCGGAAGTGTTCGAGCGCGTCGTTGAACTTTCCGAAATTCAGTTCGAGCAGCCCGAGGCGCAGAAACGGTCCGGCTTCTTCCCGGTTGATTTCGACGCTTCGGAGGAAGGCTTCGCGGGCCGCGTCGAAATCGGGCGCGGCGCCGGGCGCGAGTGTCGCCAGCGTCGAGCCCAGTTGCGAATGGCCGCGGCTGCTCGAAGGATTGAGCGCGAGGAGCCGGCGCAGCGCCTCCGCCGCTTCCGCGTACTCGCCCAGTTCCAGCAGGCTCGTGCCGAGATAGTAGAGCGAGTCTTCGTGCCGCGGGTTGAGTTCGGCGCTGCGACGATAGAGCTCGGCCGCTTCGGCGAACTTCCCTTCCGTGCGCAGCGCGCTAGCGCGATTGAAGGTGTCCCAGAAGTCGCGCACGCGCCGGCGCTCGGCGTCCCCGACGCCTGAAGCGTCTTCCGCCGCTTCCTCGCCGGCGCGGCGCAGGAAGGTAATCGAAACAAACGCGGCAGCGAAGAGCGCGGCGAGGATGAGCAGCGTTCGCTTCACTTCGCGCCTTCTTCGACGACAAGGGTCTGATTGGCCGCAACGCCGGTCACTTCGCGGACCTCGCCGCTCGGGAACCAGACGGTGACGCGACGAACTTGCGTGGCTCGCCCCAGACCGAAGTGCGCCTCGAGCGCGTTCTGAGAAAGGTACGAGGGCTGGCTGCCGATTTCCTGCACCTGCACGCCCGCTTCGGTCTCGATCTCGACGCGCGCGCCGAAACCCGAGCGGTTGCTCTGGGTCCCGCGCGCGCGCACCTTGAGCCAGCGGTGCTCGGGATGACCTTCGTTGCGGAGAAGCAGCGGCGGGCCGCTGTGATTGACAATCAGCACGTCCACGTTCCCGTCGTCGTCGAAATCGGCGAACGCGGCGCCGCGGCCCACGTGCTCCTGCCGGAAGACTTCGCTGCTCGCTTCACCCACCTCGAAGAAGCCCTCGAACGCGCCGGCGTTCCAGAACAGCAGGTCGCGCATCGGCACCAGCCGCGTCTTGTCCTCGTCGTCCTGAAACGTGCTGCCGTTCACGACCAGCAGGTCCGGCCGGGTGTCGTTGTCAAAGTCGAAAAAGGAGGTCCCCCAGCCGATGTAGGTGAGTGCAATCTGGCCGAGACCGTTCAGGTCCGCGACGTCCTGAAAGCGCAGCGGCGGGCGCGAGCCCGCGCCGTTCCCGAGCGCCGCCATGGAAACCGGCGTGATGCGCGACCCGCCACTGGAAGCCTTCGCCAGCGCGGGTGCGCCCGGCGTGATGAGCAGGTTCGAGAGCAGCGCGTTTTCCTGCGCCATCCAGTGCGTCACGAATATGTCCGTATCCAGATCGCCGTCCCAGTCGCCAATGGCGAGGCCCATCGCGCCGCGATAGTCCGCGGCCCAGGCCGCATGCGAGATGTCGCGAAAGCGCCCGTTGCCGAGGTTCAGGTAGAGGACGTTGTCGGAGATGTCGTTCGCGACGTAAAGGTCGGGCCAGCCATCGCCGTCCAAATCGCTCCACGCCGCGGAGAGGCTGCGGCCGCTGGTGTTTTCAACGCCGGCCCGTTTGGCGACGTCGGTGAACGTGCCGTCGCCGTTGTTGTGCAGCAGAAGATTCCGCTCCGGCTCGTAAGAAGAAGGGTTCAGCATGAAGGGCACGGTGGCGGTGAACTGGCGCGACTCGGTCGAGGCAAATTCCGGTTTGTATTCATACTTCACGTAACCGCAGATATAGAGGTCGAGCTTCCCGTCGCGGTCGTAGTCACCCCAGGAGGCGCCGGCCCAGAAACCCCGGAAGCGGTCGAGGCCGGCGGCTCGTGTCGCGTCCTCAAACGTTCCGTCGCCGCGATTGCCATAGAGGACCAGCCGGTCGTAACTCGTCACGATGAGGTCGAGGTCACCGTCGTTGTCGTAATCCGCCCACGCCGCGCCCATGCTGACGCCTTTGAAGCCCACCCCCGCCGCTTCGGTGACGTCTTCGAAAGTCCCGTCGCCGCGATTGCGGTAGAGCCGGTTGCCGCCGGGCGAGGCGGCCACTTCCTCGGGTGTTGCGGTCAGCGGCGCAGCGATGTCGCACAGGTAGAGGTCGAGTTTCCCGTCGCCGTCGTAATCGCCCCAGGCCGCGCCCGAACCCATATCCTCCGGCAACTGCGTCGAGCGGGTGCCGTGAAAGTGCGTGAAGTGGATGCCCGCCTGGCGAGTGACGTCGGTGAAACGCACGGGCCGATAGCCGGGAGGAACGTTCCGCGCCAGCTCGCTCGTGATGCCCTCCACTCCCTCTCCCGGCGTGTAGGATTGCGGCCGCTCGCGCAGGACGAGGATGACCGCG
>CAZKXX010000149.1:0-6206 GCA_964556705.1 uncultured Acidobacteriota bacterium | reverse complement strand
GATGGTACGCCCGGGGTGATTCGAACACCCGACCCCTTGCTTCGTAGGCAAGTGCTCTATCCAGCTGAGCTACGGGCGCACAGACCGCTCGGCGCGCAAGAGACTTGCGCTGACCTGCCGCGCTGAGCGTGTGAAGTCTTAGTTTTACACGCTCCTCGCGGCCTGTCAACCGGACCAGGACTGACGGCTACGCTCCCTTCTTCACTGCAGCTTGGCGTATTCGGCTTTGGCCTGCTGAAGGACGGGGAGATCGGGGTCGGCGTCCTTCCACATCGCGAAGAAATCCTGATAGGCGCGGCGGCTGCCCGCCGAATCACCCGCGAGCGCCATCGCCCGCGCCAGCCCCAGATGCGCCAGAGGATAAAGAGGCGATGTCGGATTAACCCCGCGCCGATCGAGGATTTTCCGGTACTCGGCGGCGGCCGCCGCCGCCTCGCGGGCGGCGAGCAATGCCTCACCGCGCAGGTGGTTAATCCAGAAATCGCTTCCCCCGGGCAAGCCGCCCATTTCGCAACCCTCGGCGGCCTTGAGGAGTTCGAGAGCGCGCGCCGGATTGTTGCGGCGGATTTCGATGGTGGCGCGAATCGCCGGCGCGTAAACCCGGTTAATGAGCGTGTCGCGCGGATATTCACGCGTCATTTCCTCCGCCAGGGTTTGCGCCCGGCCCAAATCACCGGCGCGCGCCAACGCCAGGGTCGCGGCGGTCAGCGGCGGGCGTGCCTTCGAGTTGCTCAGAGCATCGCGCGCCCAGCTCAATGCGACCTGCGTGTTCCCCGCTTCGGCTTCCGAGAGCGCGCCTAAGGCGCGGGCGAGCGGTGCGTAATCCACCAGCTTCTGGCGTTGCGCCGCTTCCATCCCTTTTTCGAGCGCCTGCCGGGCCGCGCGAAGTTTGCCTTCGGCCGCCAGGCTTTCGGCTTGAAAAAGGCGGAAGAACATCTCGTCGTGCCTTCCGGCGTGCCGCGCGAGGACGGCCTCGGCCGCCGCTCGATCGCCCCGCAAAACGGCCAGACGGAACTGCGCGCCCTGAATGCCCATGGACTCCACGCCCCGGGCCGCAGCCTGGTCGGCCAGCGCCCGCGCCTCGTCAATACGGTTGAGGCCGAAATAGGCCGACACCAGGTTTTGGAACGCGTAGGCGTCATTCGGGTCGATCCGCAGCGCCTCCTGAGCCTCCGCTAGGGCCTGTTCGTATCGTCCGAGCGTGTTGAAACTCAGCGACCGATTGTTGTAGGGGATCGTATCGCGTGGATAAGTCTTCTTCCAGAGCTCGTAGGTTTCCAGCGACTTTTCGATGTCGCCTTCGACTCCGTAGTGGTAGTGCGCGGTGATGTAGAAGCGTTCGCGTTCGCTCACGCGGTCGCGAAGTTCGTAGGCTTTGCGCCGATGTTCGTTTCCGAGCTCCTCCTCGCCGAGGTTGCTGTAAACCGTCCCCAGCAAAGCGTGGGCGGAGGCGAAATTCGGATCGAGTTCAACGGCGCGCCGGAAAAACGGCAGGGCTTCTTCCTCGGCCACTTTCGTGTGGTGCTCCATCCCCATGCTGAAGGCTTTGAGCGCTTCAAGCGAGCCCGTCGTGGCCTGCTCGAGCGGCTTGTCAAACCGCTCGATCGAGGCCAGGGATTCGCCCAGCTTCTGCCGCAGCCGCGAGGTCGCCGTGCCCAGGGACTTGATCACCTGCTCCCGGCTCGTGGCTTCCACCTGCTCGCGCGCCAGCGAATCACCCGTGCGGCAATTGACGGCGTCGAGCGAGAGAACATAGTTGCTGCCCAGCGGCGCAATCGAACCCGTGAGGATCGCCTTGATCGCTTCGCGCTGGCAGATCTCGCGCGCCAGTGACGAGGTCACCCGCTCGTCCAGCGAGCGGCCCATCAGCCCGAGCGCTTGGCGCACGCGAGACTCCGGAAACACGTTGAGATAAGGCGACTGCTCGAACTGCACGGCGACCGCCTGCTTCAGCGTGCCGTCGAAGACCGCCTCGCCCGTGGTGTTCACGAATTCCGCGAGCAGGATGAAGTCGCGCTCGGTCATCGCCGGCGCACGGCGGAAATAAGAGATCGAGAGGGCGATTGCCGCGACCAACACGACGGAGGCGGCGGCGAGCGGCCAGCGCAGGCGCTTCACGGCGGCCGCGCCGGAAATCGGCGCGACGGCGCCGCCCGGGGCACGTGCCGCGCCGGAGGCTTCCGCCGCCACCGGCACGGCTCCGGAAACGGCTGCCGGTGAGCGCCCTGAGTCCGTGTCGCGCCGCAGCCGTTTCAGGTCGGCGCGCAGGTCGGACGCGGTCTGGTAACGGACCTCGCGGTCCTTTTCGAGCAGCTTGTTGAGGATGCGTTCGAGTTCGGCCGGAAGCTCGGGGTTCAATCGCACGGGCGAGACGGGCGCGCGGTTCAGGATCTGGTCGAAGATCACCGCCGTCGTCGTGCCGCCGAACGCCGGACGGCCCGTCGCCATCTCGTAAAGCACCACGCCGAAGCTGAAGAGGTCCGAACGCGCGTCGAGTTCTTCCCCGCGCGCCTGCTCCGGCGACATATACGCCACGGTGCCCATCGCTGTGCCCGGGCTGGTGAGGAACTCCGCGGTCGCGCCCGCCGTGAGTCCGCGGCTTTCCGCTCCGCCCGCGGCCGCGGAGCCGGGGACCAGCGGGCGAAGCACTTTCGCCAGACCAAAATCGAGCAGCTTCGCCTGGCCGCGCCGCGTGACGAAGATGTTGGCGGGCTTGACGTCTCGATGGACGATTCCCTGAGCGTGCGCGGCGTCGAGCGCGTCGGCGATCTGAAGCGCCAGCTCGAGCAGCCGCTCGACGGGCAGCGGCCGGCCTTCGATCAGGTGCTTGAGCGTCTGCCCTTCCATGAGTTCCATCACCAGGAACGGCCGGCCCTCGTATTCGTCTATGTCGTGAATGACGCAGATGTTCGGATGGTTGAGAGCGGAAGCCGAACGCGCTTCGCGCTGAAACCGCTCAAGCGCCGAGTGGTCCTTGGCCACCGCTTCGGGAAGAAACTTGAGCGCTACGGCGCGGCCGAGCCTCGAGTCCTCGGCCTTGTACACCACACCCATTCCACCGCCGCCCAGCTTCTCGACGAGCCGGTAATGTGAAATGGTCTTGCCGATCAGTTCAACGGACACTCGAGCCCTTTTGCGGGAGTTCCCCGTGGCTCGGCCATCTTAAGCGCAATGGCTATCCGAATCAAGCAGCCTGCTGCGATCTTATGGCTTCAATCGACTTTGAGCGTCACTTTGGGGCTTTCCTCCGTTGCCCTCAAGTGCCGCCCCGGTCTTAACTGATTACGAATCACCCTCTCCCATCCTTATCCGCCGTTCGGCGCGCTCATCCGCCCCCGCCGGGCGCGGCGGGTCCGCGCCTTGAGATCTACTAAGCTTAGGATAGTAGCCTATCAAAAGTTGCCGGGCCCGTCGGGCCTTTTTTCGCGCCAGCGGTCCTCTCGATTCGGACATCCTGCCCCCGCGCCGTCCGCCGCTTTTCCAGTTTCGAATTTCGAGTTTCACGCCTTCCCCCTACGGAACTTGACTTCACGAAACGGGGGGTCGAAAATGGCTGCGACACGGGCTCTCCCCAGGGCTTCCGGCTCGATTCAGGATTGTCGCTCCGCGCTGTGTTTTCGGGCGTGCCTTGGTCCGAGGATGCTCGCGACGCGTTTCGTGGAGGCCGCGAAGATGCTGCGCCACCGGCAGTTCGCTTCCCGCTTCACTTCCCTGCCCGCCGCCGTTCTCGTCGCCGGGATGCTTGCGGCGTTCAGCGTACACATTGCGCAGGCGAATCTCCTCTCCGCCTCCCCGCCGGACGAAAAGGCTGCGCCCAGCGCGGCTGGCGTGAGCCAGGCGATGCTGGGCGCAGAACTCGAAGGCGACGTCATCGTGATGCACGAGGGCAAGCCGGTGCCGGGAATTGAAGTCCTCAAGGTCCGGGCGGGCGGGCCGGCGGCGAAAGCCGGCGTCCGCGAGGGCGACCTGATCATCAAAGTGATGGGACTTCCCGCGCGCTCGACCGAGGAAGTGGACGAAAGGCTCGGAAAGCTGGCGGGCGGTCTGAAGGCGCCGCTTGAAATCTTTCGCGACGGCAAGCGCACGACCGTCACGGTGACGCTCGCCGCGCCGCCGGTGGGCATTGCAGCGAAGATGGGTCCGACCGTCCCGCTGGGGAGCGCTGCTCCGGGCTCCGTTCCGCCAGCCACGGGCTCGACGGGGATTTTCATCAACGGCCGCGAACTGACGCCGCAGCAGATCCAGGAAATCCGGATGACCTACGGCTTCGTCGCGCCGCCGGGCCGCTACTGGTACGACGCGAAGAGCGGCTTGTGGGGCGTGATGGGACGCGAAGCCGCGGGCTTCCTCCGCCCCGCACACGACTTCGGTCCCATGCCGCCGAACCCCTCAAACGGGAACACCGGAGTCTTCATCAACGGCCGCGAAATCAACACGGTCGAGGCAATGTTCTGCCAGCAGCTTTTTGGCGCCGTCTATCGTGGCCGCTGGTGGCTGGAGGGCAATACGGGATACCTGGGGCTCGAAGGCAATCCGACGCCCGTCGCCAACGTCTTCCTGGCGCTCCAACAGGCGGCGCGAAGTCGCCAGGGCGGAGGGGGCTACTCCTGGCACAGCAACGCCACGGGCGCCTATGGCGGTTCGGACGGGCAGTGCTCCTACGTCAGCATCCCGGGCAGCGGTTCGGTGATGACCGGCAACTGCGACTAGTGTCCCAAATTGTGGGACATAATGTCTTTCGGGCAGGTGAGCCTTGTCCGAATCGAATTGACTCCCGCGCCCGGGCAGGGCAGAATTTCAAAGGGGGCGGAGCGCAAGTCTTAAGGGCAGACAGGTAGGCGCAATCAGAGAGGGACGCGAGACAATCCCGAAGCCGCCCGTCGGCGCAGGTTCTCATGGGAAACAAAAAGATAAAGTTTGGAGTCGGTATCGGCCTCATTCTGGGTGTGGTGGTCTGGGGAGCCATTTCAGGCTTTCAGGAAAGCAAGACGTATTATGTAACCGTGCACGAACTCGTCGAGGGAAAGGCGCGTGGCGACCGCATCCGCGTGGGCGGGGTGGTTTCGCCGGGCTCGATTGACCGCCGGGGCGGGACGCTGCGTTTCCGCCTGGAACAGGATGCCTACAACATTCCTGTCACTTACACGGGCACGGAAACGCTGCCGGACACGTTTGTCGGCGGAGCGCAGGCCATCGTCGAGGGAAGGTACGAATCAACGGGCGAGTTTCACGCCGAAAAGATTCAGGCCAAGTGCGCGTCGAAATACGAGGCGGTGCCCCAGGGTCCCGCGGAAGCTGAGGAACCCGCTCTCCCACCGCAGGCCTCGCTGGAGGGGGCCCGGTAAAGGCGCTCGCGCCTGCCTGCCGCGGACAGGCCCCCGCCGTTCTTCCCGGATTCATCGAGCGCGCGGGCTGAGCCGGTTTCGGAGTGTCTATGAATCAAGTGGGAAGTGTGGCGCTGATCGCGGGGCTGGCCTTTGCCGTGTACGCCCTCGTGGCCGGCGCGGTGGCGGGCAAGCTCCGCAGCCCGCGGATTTTCAAGAGCGCCGAGCGCGCCGTCGTGGCTTTCCTCATCGTCGTCACGATCGCTGTCGCCGTCCTCGAATATCTCATCTTCACCGACGACTTCCACAACGCCTACGTGGCGCGACACTCCAACCGCGACCTCCCCGGACATTTCAAAGTTGCGGTGCTTTGGGGCGGCCAGGAAGGCTCGCTCCTGTTCTGGATGTGGCTGCTGGCCGTCTACGCCGCCTTCGCCACCTGGTACAATCGGCAGAAGAACCGCCAGCTCATGCCGTATGCCATCTCCATCCTGATGGGGACGGCGACATTCTTCTCGATTCTGATTTTCTTCGCCGCCAATCCCTTTAACGAACTGGCGCTGGTTTCGGCTTCGGGCATGGAGCCGTTCCGGCCCGCCGATGGCGGCGGACTGAACCCGCTGCTCCAGTACGCGCAGATGGTGGTCCACCCGCCGCTGCTCTACCTGGGCTTCGTCGGCTTCGTGGTGCCTTTCGCTTTCGCGATGTCGGCCCTGATCACGAAGCAGCCGGGGGACAACTGGATCCGCACCACACGCTTCTGGACGATGGTCCCCTGGATGTTCCTCGGCCTGGGCGTTCTGGTGGGCGGCAACTGGGCCTACGCGGTGCTCGGCTGGGGCGGCTACTGGGGCTGGGACCCGGTCGAGAACGCTTCGCTGC
>CAZKXX010000148.1:0-6400 GCA_964556705.1 uncultured Acidobacteriota bacterium | reverse complement strand
TTCCAGGGATGAAAGACCAGCCCATTTACTACGTAGAAATAGATGAACGCCTTTATTTTCCGCGAGATGGCCGTGGAAAGATTTTGGAATCGCAAGTGCTCCGCTCAAGGTGATACTTTTCTGCACGGTGTCGCCGAATGAAGGGCTTGCAGGCCGCGGGTGACAGCCGAACTCGTGCCGCCAAGCCGGTGCCGACAAGAATTGTCACCGTCCAAGTGACACAGGAGGTCAGGAATGCGAAGGTCTTCACCGTTACATCCACTATGGTCCGGTCTGATTGCCTCCGCGCTCGTGCTTGCCGGGTGTGGCAACGGGACCACCACTGAGGAAACCACGAACACCACGGGAACTGTGAGCACGTTCCTGAGCGACCCGCCCACCTGCGCTGCGCCGGCCGGTCCATTTCTTAATGTCTGGGTCACGATCACTAAGGTGCGCGCGCACATTTCGACCACCGCGAACGAAAATGACGGCAGCTGGGTGGACCTGGTCAATCTGGAGAACGCTCCGCGCCAGGTGGACCTGCTGAGTCTCGCCTCGACGACCTGCTTGCTCAACCAGCTCGGCCAGGTCAGCGGCCTTCCGCCGGGGAACTACCAGCAGATTCGCGTGCACCTGCTGGCCAACGACGCCTCGGACGCGAACGTCACGCCGGAAAACAACTGTGGGGCCAACGCCAACAATTGCGTCAATCATGAAACGCTGGGCATCCGCCCGCTCTTGCTGAACAGCCAGGATATCAACGGCATCAAGATTCCGCCCGGGCGCATCGCCGGCGGCGCCATTCAGCTCGAATCGGGTCAGCCCGCCGACATCAACATTGACTTCAACGCCTGCGCTTCGATCGTCTTCCAGGGGCCGAACGACTTCCGGCTGAAGCCGGTGCTTTACGCGGGCGAAGTTTCCATCAACCAGGAAGAGAACGCCATCAGCGGCCGTGCCGTCGTGGAGGGAACGACGGACCCCATCCCGAACGCCATCGTGCTGCTCGAGCAGCCCGACCCGGACGACGCGACGATCAACCGTGTGGTCCGTTCCGGCTTGACGGGCTCGGACGGGCAGTTCATCTTCTGTCCGCTGCCCGAGGGCGACTACGATGTCGTCGTGGCCGCGGTGGTCGTTGATCCGGTCACCCTGGTGACGACAACCTACAACGCCACGATGGCCTTCGGAGTTCCTGTGGGAACGAACCTGGGGGATATCCCGCTGTTTCCGGAGGAACCCAGCACACTGGGAAGCACCGATCCGGCCAAGCTGACGGGCGAAGTGACAACGGACGCGACGGGCATCCCCGTTGTGGTTTCACCGCTCCAGGAAGTGACCTTCAACAGCACGACAATCAAAGTCACCGTGCCGGCCTTCGGCGACAGCTCGCAACCGCCCGGCTTTCTCTCGGCTGCCGACACTTGCAGCGGCGGGGCGGCTGCCTGCTTTAACTATGAGCTGATGGTTCCGGCCAGCAACCCAAGCGTCGGCGTGTTCGACGCCGGAGGCTTCACCTACGCCGATCCTGCAGTCGCTCCGGTGCCTTACTTCGTCAACGCGCAGTCCGACGCCTGCACCACGACGGGCAGCGCAACGACCGGGACTTCTGTTAACGTAACCCCGGGCGAGGAGGCAACCCCGGACACCCTGGCGCTGACCGGCTGCACGGCACCGTAAGCGTCGGGTTCGTTTACCAAATCCAAGGGCCGGGATTCATCCCGGCCCTTTTTGTTTGCGAAGCAGGGAAGCGCTCCGCGCTCCCGCGGGAGGGCAATGCCCTCCCTTGCCGTGACGCCGCGGGCTTTGCGACGAGCGCCTGGCGCGTCGAGCCCATCGTCATTTCGAGCGACTCTTTGGGAATTCCCGTAATGAACGGCTTGACGAGCCATGACACCATCGCCGGAATGTCTCGTGTAAGCGAGACCGACTCGCACTCGATGTAAACCCCGCCGTCTTTTTCCTCGAACCGCCAATAGGAGTAAAGCCGCCAGAGAAATCCGCCGTCGCGCCCCACGGGCTTTTCGCGCTCCTCGGGCGAGTCCGCGTCCTCAACTTCCGCGATGCGCGTCGTGTACGAACGGCTGTGCCAGCGCTTTTCATCGGCCCGGCGATAATGGACGTCGTGGTTGGTATTCAGCGTCACCGTGATCACCTTTTTCTTCCGCAGCCGGTAGAAAATCCTGAAGTCGTCGCCGTTGCGGCTGACGAGGCGCGATTTCACCACTTCGGGCCGGTAAATCGTGTCGTGCCGGTCATAGTCCTGGACGAGATCGAGCACCTCGCGCAGAGTGACGCCGGGAATGAACGCCGCGCCCAGCCAGTGATGGACGAGCCCGTCGGGAATCTCGATCTCGCGCCCCGCGGCGTCGAGCGTTTTCAGGCGCTCCATATAGACTTCGCCGCGCTCGATGACGGCGCGTGCTTCGGCCCGCTTCCGGTCCGCAAGGCCGTCCACGTAGAGGAACGCCTCCGGCCGTGCCAGCTCGCGCTCGATGCGAGCTTCGGTGGCCTGAACGTAGCGGTTGAAAGCTTCGACGGTCTTCGGTTTCAGCTCCGCGCTGAGAACGGCGGGCTCCTGGGCGGGAAAAAGAGGGAGAAAGACGAGCAGCGTTGCGGCCCGCCAGAGACTCCTGCGAGTTTTCATGCCACCCCCTAAACCGTGGGGTACGCAGCCTGTCTCCATCATATCGCAAGTGAGTCGCGGCCCGCAGTTCCCCTCGGCACTTGCCGAAGCGCGCCAAATCTGCGATGATGCGCGGTTCGGCGCCGAGCAACGAAACACCCAGCGGGTTCCGACCGGGAGGACTTATGCCTTTTGATCCGAAACACCTGAGCCGCACGATTACCGACGGCCCGTCGCGCGCCGGCGCGCGCTCGATGCTCAAGGCGATCGGTTTCACCGACGAAGACCTGGCGAAGCCCATCGTCGGCATCGCCAACACCTGGATCGAGACGATGCCCTGCAACTACAACCTGCGGGCGCTGGCCGAGAAAGCCAAGGCGGGCATCCGCGCCGCCGGCGGCACGCCCATGGAGTTCAACACCGTCTCGATTTCCGACGGCGTGACGATGGGAACGGAGGGCATGAAGGCCTCGCTCATCAGCCGCGAGGTGATCGCCGATTCGATCGAGCTCTGCGGGCGCGGCTACATGTTCGACGCCATCCTCTGCCTCGTCGCCTGCGACAAGACGATTCCCGGCGCCGCCATGGCCCTGCTGCGGATGAACGTTCCCGGCGTGGTGCTCTACGGCGGCTCGATTGACCCCGGCTGCCTCGACGGCAAGGACGTGACGATTCAGGACGTTTACGAAGCCGTGGGCGCCTACGCGGCGGGAAAAATCTCGGCGGAAGAATTCAAGAGGCTCGAGGACGTCGCCTGTCCCGGAGCGGGCGCCTGCGGGGGCCAGTTCACCGCCAACACGATGTCCACGGTGATGGAATTTATCGGACTCTCGCCCATGGGCTTTAACAGCGTGCCCGCCACCGACGCCGCGAAGGACCAGGTCGCCTACAAAGCCGGTGAGCTGGTGATGGACGTCCTGAAACGCGGCGTGTTTCCCCGCCAGATCGCCACGCGCAAGGCGTTTGAGAACGCCATCGCCAGCGTCGCGGCCACGGGCGGCTCGACGAACTCCGTCTTGCACCTTCTCGCCATGGCGCGCGAAGCGGGCGTGGAGCTCTCCATCGACGATTTCGATGCCATCAGCCGCCGCACGCCGTTGCTCTGCGACCTCAAGCCCTTCGGCAAATACGTTGCCACCGACGTCCACAAGGCCGGCGGCATTCCCCTCATCGCGCAAAAACTTCTGGAAGGGAAATTCCTGCACGAAGACGCCGTAACCGTCACCGGCAAGACGATCGGCGAAGAAGCGCGCAAGGCGAAGGAAACGCCCGGGCAGCAGGTGATTCACCCCGTCTCGAGTCCGCTCAAGAAGACGGGCGGCATGGTTATCCTGCGTGGCAACATCGCCCCGCAAGGCGGGGTGGTGAAAATTTCCGGCCACGAGCCGCAGAAGT
This sequence comes from uncultured Acidobacteriota bacterium, assembly GCA_964556705.1. Lineage (GTDB taxonomy): Bacteria > Acidobacteriota > Terriglobia > UBA7540 > UBA7540 > CAZKXX01. Next base: position 2,397 of record CAZKXX010000148.1, on the reverse strand, counting down.
TTCGCGGGCCGGCGCGCGTCTTCGACCGCGAAGAGGACGCGATGGCCGCCGTGAACAGCCGCAGCATCAAGTCGGGCGACGTGGTCGTCATCCGCTACGAAGGGCCGCGCGGCGGGCCCGGCATGCGCGAGATGCTCGCGGTGACCGGCGCGCTGGTGGGGCAGGGACTCGGCCAGTCGGTGGCGCTGCTGACCGACGGGCGCTTCAGCGGCGCGACTCGCGGCTTGATGGTCGGGCATGTCGCTCCCGAGGCTGCGCGCGGCGGGCCCATCGCTGCCTTGCGCGACGGAGACACGATCGTGTTCGATGTCGAAAAGCGCCGGCTCGATGCGGAACTCTCGGACGAAGAAATCCGCAAGCGCCTGGCCGCCTGGCGAGAGCCCGAGCCGCGCTACAAGCACGGCGTCTTCGCCAAGTACGCCGCTTCGGTCTCTTCGGCTTCCGAAGGCGCGGTGACGACGGCACACTTCTGAGGACCGGAAGCCGGAGACTGGAAACCGGAAATTCGAAACTCGAAACTGGAAAATCGAAATTCGAAAAGCGAGATCGGTAGGTAACCCGGAACGCAGCATGTCTCACCATCTTCCCAAAACCCGTCCGGCCACTCTGCCAGTGCAGCGTCATGTTCCCCGCCCCGTCAATCTGTCCCTGCCCGAGCCCTAACAGGGTGCTGAAAAAGGGCTCGACCCTGTCATGTTGAGCGAAGCGAAGAATCCCCGCATTTTCAAAATCAATTAAATGCAGAGATCCTTCGTCGCCTCCGGCTCCTCAGGATGACAGCTTCGGGGTTTTTTCAGCAACCTGCTAACGGCCGGGTCCCGGCGCCCTCGCCCCATTCGCCCGGTTTGGATCTGCCGCCCAATGGAAGTAAACTCTCCGCCGTGAATCCTGACCAGCCTCTTTCCCAACGCGAACTTGACGAGCTGGACGCCTTCCTGGCCTCCGAGGCCGCCGGCGACGAGTCGATGGACGTCTCCACGCTTCACGGTTATCTGACCGCAGTCGCCATTGGGCCGGGTCTGGTCCTCCCCAGCGAATGGCTCCCGGCGGTCTGGGGCGACGACCAAGGCCCCGAGTTCCCCTCCGAGCGCGAAGCGCAGCGCATCCACGGCCTGATCCTGCGCCTGTACAACAGCATCCTCCGCATCCTGCGCGAAGCCCCGGAGAAGTTCCTGCCGATTCTGGTCGAAGAAGAGACCGACGACGGGAAGCCCGAATTGCTGCCCGAGCCGTGGTGCGAAGGCTTCCTCGAGGGGATGTATCTGCGCAAGAAGGACTGGGAGCCGCTCCTCTCCAACCAGGAAGGGGCCCTGGCGCTTTCACCTATTCTGGCATTCGTTCACCCCGAGACCCTGAAGGAAATCCAGGCCTCCGCCCGCGAGCCGAAGCCGACCCGTGAGCAGATCATGGGCATGATCCCCCTCGCCGTCGCCGCCCTCTACTCCTATTGGCTCGAACACCGCCAGCCGCTCCGCCGCGACCTCGCCCGCGACGCCGCGCCTCCCGCCGCGCGCCCCAAAGTCGGCCGCAACGATCCCTGCCCCTGCGGCAGCGGCAAGAAATATAAGAAGTGCTGCGCCCTCCGCCCCACCTAAGACGGGACTCGCAACTCGGGGCTAGGGACTGGGGACCAGGGACTTCCCATTCATCGTTCCGCGTTCATCGCTTCCCCCCTGACACCCGAAACCTGCTTTCCCCCCCCCCGCGCCTTTTGCTTTTGACGGCCCGCGTTGTTAGAATTGGGTCGTGATGAGTGGAACGGAGATTATCTTCGCAGTGGAAGAATCCCCCGAGGGCGGGTTTGCAGCGCGCGCTTTGGGCTACGCAATCTTCACGGAAGCCAACACGATGAATGAACTCCGCGAGATGGTTCGCGACGCCGTGCGCTGCCACTTCGACCCGGAGACGGCCCCGCGCCTCATTCGCCTCCACCTGGTGAAGGACGAGGTTATTTCCGCTTGAAAGTGCCCCGCGACCTGGACGGGAAGAAACTTGCCGCCCTCCTCAAACCCTACGGCTACCAGATCACCCGCCAGACCGGAAGCCACATGCGCCTGACCTCCGTGCTGAAGGGGAGCGAGCACCACGTCACCATCCCCGCACACCGGGAACTCAGTGTGGGCACGGCGCACAGCATCCTCCGCGACGTCGCGACTTATCTTGAAATGGATTTGGCCGCCCTGCTCCACGATCTCTTCCCCTGACCCCCGACACCTGACACCCGGAACCTGCCTTTCCCCCTCGTCACTCGTCACTGCCTTTGCGCGCTTGCATTTGAAGCGCCCCGGGTATATACCCGTCATATTCATATCCCGGTTATCGTCCGGCGGCCTTTTTGTCTTTTGTAGCGCATCTATAACGGCGTCGGCGTTGTCAAGGGACACGAAGGCGGCTGCG
>CAZKXX010000147.1:0-6555 GCA_964556705.1 uncultured Acidobacteriota bacterium | reverse complement strand
GGATGCAGCGGTCCTGGAAGACGGTGAGGCCGGCTTCGCGGGCGCGGCGCGCGGCGTCTTCGTGGATGACGCCTTCCTGCATCCAGACGACTCGAGCGCCGCGACGGATGGCGGCTTCGACGACTTCGGGGACGAACTCCGGCCGCCGGAAGATGACGACCAGCTCGACCGCCTCGGGAACATCGTCGAGCACAGGGTAAGCTTTCTCTCCCAGCACCGAAGTTTCGTTGGGGTTGACGGGAATGATGCGGTAGCCGTGCGACTGCATGTAGCTGGCGACGCCGTGGCTGGGCCGCATGGCTTTCGAAGAGAGCCCGACGACGGCCAGCGTCTTGAAGCGCTCGAGGATTTCCGTAACGTGGTCTTGCATGGTCGTTCGGCTGCGGCCGTTGGTCCTGCCGCAGGCCGTTGCCGCCGGCGGGGACGTCGCGCTACAAAGTCTTTACCGGGGAAGCCATCACTCGCCGCAAGGCTTCCAGGAACTGTTCGTTCTCCTCGTGCCGGCCGATGGTAACGCGCAGGGACGTCGGGAAGCCGTAGAGCTTCATCGGCCGGACGATCACGCCCTCGTGGAGCAGCCGGACAAAATCTTCCTCGCAATCGCGCCCCGTGTCAATAAGGATGAAGTTTCCGACCGAAGGGGTATAGCGCACGCCGAGTAGCGTCAGTTCCTCGGTCACAAACTTCATCTCGCGGGCGTTATGAGCCACCGAGCGCGCGACGTACTCGCGGTCGTCGAGCGCCGCCAGACCCGCCACCTGCGCCAGGCTCGAAGCGTTGAAGGGCGAACGGATACGGTTGAGCGCCGCAATCAGTTCCGGATGGCCCATCCCGTAGCCGAGGCGGACTCCCGCGAGTCCGTGCACCTTTGAAAACGTCCGGAGGACCAGGATGTTTCGCCCTTGGCGCACGTAATCCACGGAGCGCGAATAATCGGCGCGCTGAACGTACTCGAAATACGCCTCGTCGAGGACGACCAAAACGCGCGGCGGAATGGCGTCAAGGAAGCGGTCCATCTCTTCGATCGTAAACATCGTGCCGGTGGGGTTGTTGGGGTTCCCGAGATAAATCACTTTGGTGCGCGCCGTCACGGCGTGGGCGATGGCCGCGAGGTCGAACGTCTGCTCGCGCATCGGCACCTGGACGAACGCCGCGCCCATGTCCTCCACGGCGAGCCGGTACATGTAAAACGCCGATTCCGAAGTCAGCGCTTCGTCGGCGGCGGTGAGGAAGGTCTTGCCGACCAGTTCGATGAGGTCCGTCGAGCCGGCGCCGAGGATAATCTGGTTCATCTCCAGCCCGTGGATTTCGGCGAGCTTGCGGCGCAGATAGAATCCGCCGCCGTCAGGATAGAAATGCATCCGGTCGAGAAATTTCCGAATCGCTTCCTGGGCGCGCGGCGAGGGGCCGAGCGGATTTTCGTTCGAGGCCAGCTTGGTGGCCGTCCGGCCCAGCTCGCGCTCCACCTCTTCCACCGGCTTGCCGGGCGGGTAGGGCCGGATGCGGCTGACCCAGGGCGGAAGAATGTCTTCGATGGAGAATCGCCGCATAAGAACGGGTGTCAGGTGCCAGGTTTCGGGTGTCGGGTTTCGACCTCGGGCGCTGCAGTCCTACACGCGGATCGTGAACCCGTCCCCCGGAATCCGTTCAGCAAGTTCCTTTCCATTGCTTCAAGCGCTCGACCTCGCGGGGCGTCAGCGGCCGAAAACGGCCGGGCGCGAGGCCCTCGTCGGTCAAAAAGGCGATGCGCACGCGTTTCAGTTTCACCACCGGGCAGCCGATGCGCTCGAACATCCGCCTCACCTGATGGTAGCGGCCTTCGACGAGTGTGATTTCATACCACGGCTTGGGCTTCTCGGCCAACAAGCGGATGCGCGCCGGCGCCGTCCGCCGTCCGTCGAGGATAATGCCTGTTTCGAGCTTTTTCACGCCTTCCGGCCTGGGCTTCGCTCCCAGCTTCACGTGATACGTGCGCGGCACCGCCGCGGCGCGCGACATCAGAATGTTCGCCAGCTCGCCGTCATTCGTCAAAATGATAATTCCCGAAGAGTGGAAGTCGAGCCGTCCGACGGGATAGACGCGCTCCTTGAGTCCTTTGACGAGCGAGACGACCGTCGGGCGGTGCTGCGGGTCGCTGACCGTGGAAACGCAGCCCACCGGTTTGTGGATCAGCAGCGAGACGTGCCCTCGTGGCCGGCGCACGGGGCGGCCTTCGACGAGAATCCGGTCGCGGTCCGGGTCGGCGCGTGTGCCCAGCTCGGTCACCACGCGGCCGTTCACCGTGACGCGGCCTTCGAGAATCAACTGCTCGGCTTTGCGGCGCGACGTGATGCCGGCGGCGGAAATCAGCTTTTGCAGACGTTCCTGCATGGGGACGAAGTCCCTGGTCCCTGGTCCCTTGTCCCTGGTTCCCCGTCCGTGAAGGAGGTTAGCGCACTCGACAAATGAACGAAGGACCAGGGACAACGGACGAAGGACAAATTCAAGGCGCTTCTTCGGGCGGCGCGGCGGGCTCGGGTGCAACGGCCGGACTTTCCGGCGCGGCGGGTTCCGCTTCGGCGCTCGGGCCTGCGGCGCCCTCAGCGGTCAGCTCCGACCCGAGCGCGCGCTGGGCCAGTTCTTCGAACTCGCGCAGGCTCGGCAGCTCGCTCAAATCCTTCAGCCCGAAGTGAACGAGGAAATCGCGCGAGGTGCGGTAAAGGATCGGCCGGCCCACGACGTTCTTCCGCCCCGCCGTGACGACCAGCTTCTTTTCGAGCAGCGTGTGGATGACGCCCGAGCAGTCCACGCCGCGGATTTCGTTCATCTCGGGGAGCGTCACCGGCTGGCGGTAGGCGATGACGGCCAGCGCTTCCAGCGCGGGTTTCGAAAGCCGCACGGGCGGCTTCAGGCTCTTGACGAATTTCCGCAGCACGTCGTGGTGCTCGGGCTTCGAGGCGAACTTGTACCCGCCCGCCACTTCGCGGATGTGAATGCCGCGCTCGGGGCGCTCGTATTCTTCCAGCAATTCCCGCAGCTTCGCCTTCACGCGTTCCCGCTCTTCACCATCCAGCGATCTCACGATGGCTTCGAGCGTCACGGGTTCCGGCGCCACATAAATAATCGCCTCAATCAGCGCTTTGAGCGTTTCGTCGGTCAGCATGAGTCTTTTGGTTGGTTGTTCGTTGTTGGTTGTTGGTTGTAGTTTAGGCCCGGCCTTTTCAACAATCGTCGAACCCGCTTCGCCCCGCGCACAACCAACAACCAATACCTATTCAGAGGTCTCCTCAAAACTGGCTTCCAGCGACGCCGCGTCGAGGTTCGAGATGATTTCCTCGAACCGTTTGCTCTTGTGAAGGGTGACCGCCGAGAACAATTCCTTCTGCCGGAGGGTGATGGCGCGGATGCGCACGAGTTCAAGAATGGCGAGAAACATCGCGATGAGCGCCTGGCGCGAAAGAAAGCCGGCCATCACGTCGTCGAGCCGCACGGCGTGCGGCGTGGCGAGCAGCACCTGCTTCAGGTGCTCGATCATTTCCGCCACGGTCACTTCCTCGCGGCGGATTTCGAGCTGCGGGCGTTTCTTCGCGCGCTCGAGAATTTCGCGGAAGGCGGAAATGAGGTCGAAGACGGTGACGGCGAGACCCGGCTCGTCTTCGGCCTCCACGAACTCGCCGATGCCCGGCTGCGACCACGTCGCGTCCTCGATCATCCTTTTCTGCTGGAGCATCTGCGCCGCGTTCTTGAACTGCTCGTGCTCGAGCAGGCGATGGACCAGCTCCGTTCGCGGGTCTTCCTGCTCCTCCGGCGGCGCGTTCGGATCGGGCGGCAGCAGCATCCGCGACTTGATGTGAATCAGCGTGGCCGCCATGAAAATGAATTCGCCCGCCACGTCAATGTTCATTGCTTCGAGCATCCGCAGGTAGTCGAGATACTGCCGCGTGATCTGCGCGATGGGAATGTCGTAGATGTTGATGTCCTGCTTGCGGACGAGGTCGAGGAGCAGGTCGAGCGGGCCCTCGTAAGTCTCGAGCTTCACCCGCGGAAGCGGCGTGCTCTGGTGCGTCGCGCGCCTGGTCAGCGCGGGAGCGGCCGCGTCGTTCGCGGCCTCCGGCTGCGAAGCCTCGTCCGGAACGCGGGTTTCGTCGGGCATGGAGTTCTCAGTCATCCGTTCTCAGCCCGTTCTTTGCGGTCCCTCGCACCTGACACCTGACACCCGGCACCGGCGTTCAAGCCAGCTTCACCGCTTCGCGCACTTCCGCCATCGTCTGCTGCGCCACGCGGCGCGCCCGGGCCGTCCCTTCGTCGAGAATCTGCCACACTTTCTGCGGCCCGCCGGCGTATTCCTTCCGCCGCTCCTGGATCGGCGCGAGGGTGCGGTTGAGGTGCTCCACCATAAGCTTCTTGCAGTCGATGCAGCCGATCTCGGCCGTCCGGCATTCCTTGTTGACGCGGTCGATCACGGGCTGCGTCGAAAAAATCTTGTGATGGTCGAACACCGGGCATTTCTCCGGATCGCCCGGGTCGTAGCGCCGCTTGCGCGCCGGGTCCGTCATCATTGTCGAGACTTTTTTCCAGACCTCGTCGGGAGGGTCGGAAAGAAAGATCGCGTTGTTGTAGCTTTTCGACATCTTCCGTGCGTCCGTGCCGCGCAGGCGCGGGACGGGCGTGAGCAGCACATCGGGGTCGGGGAAGACGGGCCCGTAGAAATTGTTGAACCGCCGCGCGATTTCGCGCGTCAGCTCGACGTGCGGCACCTGGTCCTCGCCCACGGGAACGTATTTCGGCTTGTACATCAGGATGTCCGCGGCCTGGAGCACCGGATAGCCGAGGAAGCCGTGTGTATGCAGGTCGCGGTCGGTGATGTTTTCGAGCTGCTCCTTGTAAGTCGGCACGCGTTCGAGCCAGCCGAGTGGGGTCACCATCGAAAACAGCAGTTGCAGCTCCGCGTGTTCGGCCAGGCGCGATTGGATGAAGAACGTCGCCTTTTTCGGGTCGAGCCCCACGGCGAGCCAGTCGGTGACCATCTGGAGCGTGTTTTCGCGGAGGTCCGACGTGTCCGCGTAGTCGGTGGTCAGCATGTGCCAGTCGGCGACGAAGTAGTAGCATTCGTATTCGTCCTGGAGCTTCACCCAGTTCTGCAAAGCGCCGACCAGATTCCCCAGATGCAGTCGGCCGGTCGGCCGCATGCCGCTCAGGATGCGCGCGCGCGGTTTTGGCGACGAACTCATTCGGATGGATTCGTGATCCTTACGCTGGTTCCGGCAGGAAGACTGAGTTGCCCGGCCGGCGCCGGAGTGACCCAGGTCTCCGGCAGAAAGAATTCCGACGTCCATCGTAGCACAGGTAGGGTGGTTGAGAAGCCCGAAGGGTAGAGGGCGCGCCGCGCGAGTTTGCGGCAGGCGTTACGTCTTCTCCGTGTCCTTGAGGGGATTACCCTTCAGACTCTTGCTCTTGTCGATCTCGGAATAGGTGAACTGAATTACGGCAGCACGGATGCCATCCTTCTGCTTCGGGTCCGTGACTCCGAAGAAATCCAGAAAGCGATCGATGGCATAAACGAATTGATACTGCATCTTGACGATTTCTTCGATGGAAAGGTTCCAGAGAGTTCGCTCGTGGGCCATTTTTGCCATCTCGCCTCCTTCAATCTTGGGCAGGCGTGGAAACCTTTGCAGGACTCTCAACGGCGCCTGCCCATACGGCCCAGCCTCAGTCTTTCGAGCCGCAGCCGCACAGAACGCCATTGGGCAGCGGGCGCGTGCCGCCACATTTCGGACAGGTCCATCGCGAGCCAGAGGCGGACCCACGAGGTCGGCAGGCGAAGGATGCCGGAATGGATTCGATGTTCGAAGTCGCGAACCTCCTCCCGGAAACCGAAAGCGACGGCGAGAATCGGCAAGGCGGTGACGAACACCAGAATCTCCCAGAGATGTTCGGGGTTTGGATGGACCAGCAGCTGAATCATGGTTTGCCTGTCCACGACCGTGCCGCGTGGAGAGCCTGGCTTTGCCTGACCTCAGCCTGAGTGCTCCGTTTGGCAGCGCCCCGTAGCGGCTTGCCGTGCGCGCAGTCGCCCCGCTTGCTTTCGATAGCCGCGGCGAAGGCCGGCAGCTCACCCGCAGACGAAGAGTCAGCCCAGCCTGACCCCTGCCAGGTTAGGCCCGGTCGGATACTCCGGAAAAGCTCAGGGCCCTGTGACTGAGCTCTTGAAGTCTTCGACGAGCTTCCTGCAAGCTGAGGCCGTCCCTGCGCATGAAATGCAGGACTGCCTTCAGCCGGTAAAGGTCGCGCGAAGAAATATACGCGCGGCCGTTCTTGATCACGGGACGGAGAAGACCCTCCGCCTCAAACTGCGCCAACTCGACTTCGGTTACTCCGAGTTTGGCCGCAAAGTGCTCTCGCAGAAAGTAGTCTGGCATGCTCCGTTTCTCACCTCTCTGTACCCCGGGGACGCTCGGGCGGCGTCCGGTCGTGGCCGCTCGCCGCCCTGCGATCCTCGGTTCGACCCAACACTTTGACTCGCATCGCGTGCGCTCTTTCACCTGAGAATTCCGTGTCGAATTGAACTGGTTG
>CAZKXX010000146.1:0-6635 GCA_964556705.1 uncultured Acidobacteriota bacterium | reverse complement strand
TCCTAAGTCTGGCGCGTCTGCCAGTTCCGCCACTTTCGCCTGTTGGGGATTATAACCGAAGCGGAACGCGCAGCGACGCAGGAGGCTAATCGAGTGTTTCGCGGCGCGGCTCGGGAAGCCGCGTGGCAAGTAGTGCCGCCGCAAGGTAGCCCAGGCCGGCGAGCCAGAAGGCGGAACGGAGGCTGCGATGTTCGGCGAGCCGGCCCATCAGCCAGGGCGCCGCGGCGCTTAGCGCGCGTCCGGCGTTGTAGGTGAGCCCCATCGCCGAGGCGCGAAAGGAAGTCGGGAAGAGTTCCGAGGTAATCATGCCGAAGCCCGTAAAGTGGCCCGTCCCGAAGAACGCGACAAGCGGGCCGAGCAGCACCAGGCTCCACGCCGCGTCCGCGGTGGCGTAGAGCGGCACGAGCGCGCCGGCGAGAAATAGATACAGGATGTAAGTTTTCTTCCTTCCAAACGCGTCGCCGGCAAAACCGAAGGTAACGTAACCGAGCCACATGCCGGCCTGCATCACCACAATCCACAGCGAGGAGGCGGCGATTTCCAGTCCCCGGCCGCCCTGTTCGACGGGCATCGAAAGGTAGGGCGGAATCCAGGTAAACAATCCCCACCAGGCGAATAGCGCGGCGGTGTTCATGAGCAGCGCGGTGAGAATGAGCTTTCCCCAGCCGCCCGCGGGAGGGGGCGAGTCGGCAGGGCGAAAATCCAGAAACGAGAAATGGCCTCGCGGGCGATTCTGCGTCTTCGATTCAGGTATTACAGCCGGAAGTTGCGAAGCGGCAACGCTGGTTATGCTCCGCTGTTCCAGCCAACGGGGAGATTCTTGGACGTTGCGACGAATCCAGAGCGTGAGTAGCGCGGGGAAGATGCCGGCGAAAAAGACGGCACGCCAGCCCCAGCGCGGCAGCACGAGCGCCGTGATGACGGCAGCGAGACCGTAGCCGATCGCGAAGCCGCTCTGCATCAGGCCCAGAGCTTTGCCGCGATGCTCGGGCCGCCAGGTTTCCGCCACCAGCGCCGCTCCGGTGGCCCACTCACCGCCCATCCCCAATCCGAGCAGGAAGCGGAAGACGGCCAGGTCCGCAATGCCGCGCGAAAGGCCGCAGGCGGCGGTGAAAACCGAATAGACGAGGATGCTGAGCATCAGCGCGAACCGCCGCCCGAAACGGTCCGCGAGGACGCCGAAGAGGACTCCGCCCAGTGCCGAAGCGATGAGCGTGACGGAAGCGAGCAGACCGGCGGTGGAGGTCGAGATGCCCAGCGCGCGCACGAGCTCGGCGATGACCATGGCGTAGAGCGTGATGTCCATGCCGTCGAGCATCCAGCCGAGCGTGCTGGCGAGGAGCGCGCGGCGCTCGCGCGGCGTGGCCGTGGTGAGAAACGCCCAGGGTCGAAGCGATGCCTTCATGAAGGATCCTTGCGAGTCGCGGGGCAGTATAGCGCAGGCGGCGCAGGCGGCGCCGCGCCGGCGCGCGCCCGCAAGAATAGTTGAGTTGGCGGAGCGTTTGTGATATGGACTGCGGCAGAGTCGTTTTCCGAAAGTCCGTACGAGCCGGGCGCAAGCGGGGCCCGAGGTCCCTGCGGGCCGTCGTTGGTCAAAGTCTTCGCGAAGGAGAGTGCGTCATGGCTTTCTGTTCAAAATGCGGCGCCAATGTGGCGGAGGGAGTCGCGTTCTGCGGCTCCTGCGGAGCTCCCGTTGCGGGTTCCGCGGGCGCCCCGTCCGGAGGGACGTCGCCGGCCGAGGCCGGGATGACGGCCAACGTGGCCGCGCTGCTCACCTACGTCGTCACGCCGCTCACGGCCATTCTGTTTCTGGTGCTCGAGCCCTACAACCGCGACAAGTTCGTGCGCTTCCACGCCTTCCAATCCCTTTTTCTGGGCATCGCCTGGGTGGTGCTGGCCATTGTGCTTTCGATCGTCACCGCCATGGTGGGCATGATCCCGGTCGTGGGCTGGATCGTCGCCGTGTTGTTGTGGCCCATCTTCCTCCTCGCCATGTTCGGCATCTGGATTTTGGCCATGTTCAAGGCTTACAACAACGATCGCTTTGCGTTGCCGGTGATCGGAAAGATCGCTGAGCAACAGGCGGGGTGAATCGCTCGACGCGGGCGTCCCGAAGTCGCCTCTCCGCGCGCCTGCCGCGGCAACCATCTGTGCGCCCATATCTGACACGCGTCAGGGTGGTTGTTTTTGGCTTGACAATTTCCGGCGCGGGGCGCAATTTAGCACGTTTCAGCCAGGAAGCCTCTGCCGCATTGGGGCGATCCTTATCAAGCTGACTTCTGAACGGGCCATGAAGGTGCGAGTCTGTTTCCACGATCAGTGTTTTGACGGCGCCTGCTCGGCGGCGGTGTTCGCGCGATTTTTCCGGGAACGCGTGCGGGCCGACGCCGACCTGCAATTTCACGGCCTCGCGCATCGCGCCGGACAGCTTTTCGAGGCGGACGTGTTCGATGGCGATGAGAACGCCATCGTGGATTTCAAGTATTCGTCGAGCCCGAAGCTGACCTGGTGGTTCGACCATCACCAGAGCGCGTTTCTCACCGAAGCGGACGCCGAACATTTCCGCCGCGACACGAGCGGAAAGAAATTTTACGACCCCAGCTTCCGCTCCTGCACCAAATTCATCGCCCACATTGCGGCCACGAAGTTTTCGCTCGAGATGCCGGATTTGCAGGAGCTGATCCACTGGGCGGACGTGATAGACGGCGCGCAGTACCCGAATCCGCAAACTGCCGTGGAGATGAGCCATCCGGCGACACAGATTACGCTGGTCATCGAAGGGACGCGCACCAAAGACTTCGTGGTGCAACTGATTCCGGAGCTGGCCTCGAAGCCGCTGGCGGAGATTGCGGCCATGCCGCAGATCCGCAACCGCTTCCAGGAGCTGTACGCTCAGCACCAGAAAAGCATGCGGCTGATCGAGGAGCGGGCCGCCTTGCGCGACGGGGTCGTCTTCTTCGACGTGGCCGACCAGGACGCGGAAGGGTTCAATAAATTCATACCCTACTACTTGTTTCCCTCGGCGGTTTACAGCGTGGCGCTCAGCCGCTCGCACGAACGCACCAAGATCGCCGTGGGCAGCAACCCCTGGAATCCCACGCCCAAAAACGCCAACCTGGCGAGCATTTGCGAGCGCTACGGGGGAGGCGGCCATGCCAAAGTGGCGGCCATCTCCCTGCCGCCCGACGACCTGAACCGCGCCCGCAACGTCGCGCGCCAGATCGTTGAGGAACTGCGGGCCGGCGTGTCGTCCGGTGGCTGAGGCCCGCTCGCGCCATATTCTGCCGGGACGCGCGGTTCCCTCCGCTTGATACGCCCAAGCCGCTGTGATAAGAACATGCGGTTGCCGGCCAGCCTCCGAAAACTGAACCGGTTGCTGCGCGCAGCGGTTTCGGCGCCGGTGGGGTCGTCCAGTGACCCGACAGGGTCCGGCGAACCGGCCGCCTCGGGGCCATGGGGGATACCTTGACGGGAGCACAGAACGACGGGGTTCACGTAAGTGTCTTTGGCCTTTCCGATGTCGGGCGCGTCCGCAAGAACAATGAAGACAACTTCGTCGTCTGCAACCTTTCTACCGGCGAGGTGAGCCTTTCGCCCTCCCTGCGAAATCACCGCGTGGGTCCGCGCGGCACGCTGTTTCTGGTGGCGGACGGCATGGGCGGCGAAGCTTCCGGCGAGGTGGCCAGCCAGATTTGCGCAACGACCATTCCCAAGCGCCTCTATGACAATCTCCGTTCCTTGCCGCAGGTGAGCGAATCGAATTTTGTCCTTCTGCTGCGTGAAGCCATCGAATTCGCGAATCAGATCATCTTCCAGAAGGCGCAGACCGATTCGTCCTACCACGGCATGGGGACCACTGCGACGGCGGCGGTCCTGTGTGGGACGCACCTCTTCGTGGCCCAGGTGGGCGATTCGCGCGCCTACGTTTTTCGCGACGGCCGCCTGACCCAGTTGACGCGTGATCAGACGTACCTGAACTACCTTCAGGAAATCGGCGCGGAAGTGCCCGACGACGCTTCCAGGGACAGCCGGCGCAGCATCCTGACGCAGGCCGTCGGGTCCAGTGAGACGCTGGACGTGAAAGTGACATACACGACGGTGCGCCAGGGGGACTGGCTGCTGCTGTGCAGCGACGGGCTTTACGGAATGGTGGAGGCTCCGGCGATTGTGGACGTTCTGAAAGCGGAGGAGGCGCCGCAGGCCAAGTGCAAGACGCTCGTTCAGAAGGCTAACGAAAATGGCGGCAAAGATAACGTCACGGTGATCGTGGCCGAGCTGACGGGCTCCGGCCTTCCGCCCGCCGTCAACGAAGAAGTCCTTGTCCGGGATTTTTCAGAGGGGGATTTTGATTCCGCGCCGTAATCCCTTCCGCCGGGCGAGGACGCGGCGAGCCCGGTGAGCCGGGCTACTCCTCGGAGCGCGCGCTGATGAGATGTCCAGGGTGCGGAGAGTTCAACGAAGACGGGTTCCGTTTCTGCCGAATCTGTGGACGCGCCTTGACAGTCCCCGCTTCCCCCCTGCCGGCGCCTGAACCGCCCCGCGCCACGCCCGCCCGGGTTTGCAGACTCCTCGCCACGGCCGGATTGCTCTCCGGACGAGCTTTCACCGTCGGGCCGAATGGTCTGCTGATCGGCCGCGACCCTTCCACCTGCCAGGTCGTGATCGCCGACGACGAAGTCTCCCGCATCCACGCCTGGATCGGCCTTGACTCGCAGGGGCGGATGGTCATCCGCGATCGTGAGTCTGCGAACGGGACTTTTGTGAATCGGGAGAAAGTGCGTGAGCGAGTGGTCGGGCCGGAAGATGAAATCGCCATCGGCGCGCTCCGCCAGCACCTCTTTCGAGTGGAGCAGGCCGCCGAGCCTGCCGCGGTTGCGGCACTGTCGCCGGCCTGCCGCCCCGCGAAGGGCTCGACTTCGGTGCTCTCCGGCGCCGACCTTCCGGCGCCCGCCGCGGAGCGCTCGCAGTCCGAAACCGTGGCGCTCAAGCTCTCCGGCCTGATGGCGCGGCCGCACTGCGAACTGATCGTGGATCGCTACGCCGTGCGCACCGTGGAGCTGCCGGAAAGCGGCCTGGTTGTGGGACGCGACCCGGCGCGTTGCCAGCTTCTGCTCGACCACCCCTCCGTCTCCGGCGTGCATGCGGAAATCGTTCCCCGGGACGAAAAAGTGCGGCTCCACGACCGTTCGACCAACGGTACGTTTCTGAACGGCACGCGCGTCAAGGAAGCCGAGCTGAAGGACGGCGACTACATCACCTTCGGCCGATACGCGGGCAAGTCGCTTATTTTTCGCACGGGGCTCGAGCCGGAACGAAAGCTCGAGCGTGTGGACCTCAAGAAGGACCGCATCACCATCGGCCGGGACGCGTCGAGCGACGTCTGCATCAATCATCCGGTGGTTTCGGGCAAACACGCGGAAATCGTTCGCCAGGACGGCAAGTTTTTCATCGCGGACCTCGGCTCGACGAACGGCACGTTCGTCAACGGCATCAAGGTCAAACGGCACCTGCTCCACGAACTCGACCGGATCGTCGTCGGACCCGCGGAGCTGCGCTTCACGGGCACGAGCCTGGCCCATTCGGCCGAAGGCCGCGTGGTGCGCCTCGATGTGGCCAATGTTTCGTTCGAGGTCCGGGACCGCGCGACGGGCCAGCCCCGGCGATTGCTCGACGAGATTTCTCTCGTCGTCAAACCGCGGGAACTCATCGGGCTGCTGGGGCCGAGCGGGGCGGGGAAGTCCACGCTGATGAACGCCCTGAACGGTTTCGTCCGCCCCACCCACGGGCGCATCCTTTACAACGGCGCGGACCTTTACGAAAATCTCGACGCGCTGAAAACCACCATCGGCTTCGTTCCGCAGGAAGACATCATGCACAAGCAGCTTCCGGTGCGGCGATGCCTTTACTACGCGGCGAAGTTGCGGCTTCCCGCCGACCTTTCAGACCCGGAAATCTATCGGCGCGTCGAGGAAATGCTCGACATCCTGAAGCTCGACCCGAAGTGCTGGGACAATCCCGTGGCGACGCTGAGCGGCGGCCAGCGGAAGCGCGTTTCCATCGGCATCGAGCTGCTTCCCAAGCCCGGCGTGCTGTTTCTCGACGAGCCGACGGCCGGGCTCGACCCGCGCACCGAAACGCTGATGATGATGCTCTTCCGCCAGCTTGCCAATCAGGGCGCGACCATCGTCATCACCACTCACTTGCTGGCTTCGTTCGGCGTGCTCGACAAGGTCGTGGTGCTGGTCCAGGGAAGGCTGGCGTTCTACGGCCCGGGCACCAAGCTGCTCGAGTACTTCAAGGCCGAATCGCCGCCCGACGTTTACGACGACCTCACCGACAACAACAACCTTCCGTACGCGCTCGAGCTGAAGAAACGTTTTCGGCAGGCGCCGCTGTATCGGGAAGTCCTCGCGGAGCCGCTGGAAGACGTGGAACAGCCGGCGAAGGCGGGGGAACCGCCACCGCGGCGGACTTCCGAGGAGAGGCGTTTCAGCCTGCACCAGTTCAAAGTGCTGGCGGCGAGGAACTGGGAGCTGAAATTCGGCGACCGCGCGCAGACCCTGCTGCTGTTTCTTCAGGCGCCGCTCGTCGCCCTTCTGGTTGCGCTCATGGCGGGCGGGCCGAACCAGGTGCAG
>CAZKXX010000145.1:0-6690 GCA_964556705.1 uncultured Acidobacteriota bacterium | reverse complement strand
TCGTTACTGAAGACATCAGACTGGAGGTCGGTGCGATCACCGAAACGGTGACGGTGGAAGGCGCCGGGGTGCGGCTGGTCAATCCCGAGGAGACCAAAGTTTCCGGACTGGTTGACCACACGACCATCACCCGCCTGCCGCTGGAAATCCGCGAGCCCAGCGCCTTCGTCAACCTCATGCCCGGCACCGTGGACGGCGCGACGATTTCTTCCACGATCGGTACGGTGAGCCGCGGGCCGTCGGTTCACGGCACGCGCAGCGGCATGGGCAACTTCACAGTCGATGGTTTCGACAACAACGACCAGGGGCAGGGCGGCCGCGGCGGTTCGGGTGGTTCGCTGGGAGCCCCGGGCGCGCAGGTGGGAATTTCCCCGGAAGCTCTTCAGGAGTTCCGCGTCGTCACGAGCAATTTTGAAGCCGAGCACGGCCGCGGCGGCGGTTTCGTCGTCGAGAACGTGCTGCGGAGCGGGACGAACGACCTGCACGGCTCGCTGTTCGAATACAACCGTGTGCAGAAGCTCGCTTCGCAGTACTGGGCCTCAAACCGTGCGGGCCTGGAAGACTCACTGGTGCGCAACCAGTTCGGCGGCTCGATCGGCGGTCCGGTCAAATTGCCGGGCTACGACGGCCGGAATAAGACGTTCTGGTTCACCTCGGTTGAGTTCCATCGGATGCGGACCTCCGGGCCGACTTCGGTGACCAGCGTGACGCCGGAGTTTGTGAATTTTGTTCGCTCGGGAGCCTTCGCAGATTTTCATGAAAGCAACCCGGCGGGCTTCTGCAACCAGTTCCTTTCAGCTGATCCCGACGATCCCAACGAATATGTCTTTTGTCCCGGTGCGTTCAATCTTTCCCGCACCTTGGGCCCTATGGCGGCGCAGCTTTATGACACGTATGGGCTGCCCGTCCCCGTCACGGACTTCACGCCCGTGGGTGGGGGCCTCTACACGGACGGTTTGATTTATCCCGTGAACGTTTACGGGACCGCCTACGGATCAGACAGCTTCCTTTTGAACCAGGGCCGCATGAGCGTTAAGTTCGACCACAACGCCTCGGACAACGACCGGTTCAGCTTCACATACCTCTTCGATGACCTCGACCAGGGCGGCAGCTTTGGCGGCGACTATTTCAACCCGGCCTTCCCGTACGACAATCCGGGACGGAACCAACTCGCCGGCCTGACCTACACGCGCACGTTCAGCCCCACGGTGGTCAACGAAGCCCGTTTCGGATATCTGCGCGACCGCGCTGATTTTCCGGAGACGAACCCGCCGGAGCCTCCTTCGATCGGCAATTTCATCGATCCGTTCAGCTCCGGGTTCGGACTCTCTTCCGCTTTGCCGCAGTACTTCACCAATAACCAGTTCCAGGTGAAGGACAACATCTCGATTGTCTATGGCAAGCACACCTTTAAGGCGGGCGGCGAATATCGCCGCACGCGCAACGGCTCGACGTTCGGCGCCCTCAAGAATGGCACGTTCTTGTACAACGACATCGAAAGCTTGCTCACTGATGGGGCGTTCGGCGACGAAAGCGACATCGTGCTGTTTGGGACCCCTGTGTTCGGCGGCGGTCTGGGCATCGCGGCCATCAACCCGGTCACGGGCACCTTGCCGGAGTTCTATCGTGGTTTCCGGGCCAACGAAATCGGCATCTACGTTCAGGATACCTGGAAGGCCCATCCTCGGTTGACCATCAACCTCGGCCTGCGCTGGGAATACCAGGGACCACCGCACAACTTCCGGCCCGGCATCGATTCCAACTTCTATCTGGGCACGGACCTTCTGCCAGGTGCCTGGAGGAGTACGGCGAATCCCCTGTGCACCGCCGACGGACAGCCCTTCGCCAATCCGTTCTTCCCCTGCCAGAGCGGCCAGTTCCGCCGCGTGGCAAACGGCGACTTCGCCATTCGCGACAAGAACATCTGGGCAAAGGACACCAACAACTTCGCGCCCCGCGTCGGTTTTGCGTGGGACGTGAAGGGCGACCAGAAGCTGGTGTTCCGCTGGGGCGGCGGCGTCTTCTACGACCGCATCTGGAACAACCTGTTTGAGAACATCCGCTTCAACCCTCCGTACTTTGCTTTCGCCGGCACGGGAGCGTTCTTTGACGGCACGCCGGTGGGGCCCATCAGCATGCCCGGGTTCTTCTCCTTCCCGATCAATCCGTCGCTGTTCGCTTCGTCGGGAGCGGCCTCTCCGCGCCACATGGATGAGAACCTCCTGATGCCTTACGTCCAGCAGGGCTTCGCAGGCATCCAGTACCAGTTGACGAACGATATGGCGCTTCACGTCAGCTACCACCTCACCCAGGGCCGCAAGCTGACCGGCTTGGTTGACCTCAACACGTTTCCGGGCCGGACCCTCACGGGGACGAACCCGGACACGGGACTCCCCTACCGCTCGACCCGTCCCAACTCGGCCATCGGCAGCGACAACTCACGCACCAACGCCTTCCGCTCCGTCTATCACGGGATGGAGGCGACGCTGATCAAACGCATGTCGCGGGGGCTCCAGTTCCAGGCCAACTACACCTGGTCGAAGTCCATTGACGACATGAGCGACGCGTTCAGCGGCAAAGACTCGCTGCGTCCTTCCAACCCGCTCAATCTCGCGCTCGACCGCGGCCGGTCCGATCACGACATCACGCATCGCTTCGTCACCAGCTTCTACTACGAAATCCCGGCGTGGCGGTCGAACCGCATCGCGGGGGGCTGGGACGTGGGCGGTTACGTGACCGTTCGCACCGGGACGCCGTTTACGATCATGAGCAACGTGGACAGCAACCGTGACGGCTACTTTACCGACCGGGCGATGTTCGTGGGGACCGGAAGCCCCAGCGACCTGATTGACAACAGCGTCAGCCCTGCGGACGGCTACTTGAGGACGCGGGACGCCAATGACCAGCCGTTCTTCGTCACCACGCCCACCGATCCCTCGATCAACAACGGGCTGTGGATTGACGGAAGGCTGGGCCGCAACATCCTGGATAGCCCGGGCTTCTGGAACGTGACGACGACGGTCCAAAAGAGGTTCCAGATCACGGAGAGCGCAGCTTTCCGGTTCCAGGCGAACTTCTTCAACATGTTTAATCACCCGAACTTCACCCGGCCGAGCCAGTTGATTACTTCCGGTTCGTTCGGGAAGTCCACCAACACTTTCGATCCGCGGGTCATCCAACTGGCCCTGCGGTTCGACTTCTAATTCTGGAGCGACGCTCCCTGCTTGCCGCAGGCAAGTCCGAGCGCCGAATTTAGCGAATCCACCCCGCAGGGTCGCAAGACCCTGCGGGGTTTTCTTTGATAACTGACCCGTTGATTGTCCCTTGGCGGAAGTCTGAGCTTCCGACTTGCAAGTCGGTAGCCTGCGCCGGACGAGCGGTGTGAGACAGCCGGCGGGATCCTGGCTAGAATAAGATTCTGAGCAATCAGGCGGCGCTTTGCCGAGTTCGTAATGCGCTGTTTGCACCCGATCATCCGAGGGGGCAGCCCATGAGACGGATTCGCATGTCTTTTGCTTCAGCGGTCGTTGCGCTCACTGCGCTCATTGGCCCGGTTGCGAGGCCTGCCGCGGCAGAATTGAAGCCGAATGTGATTCTCATCACCGTGGATACATTGCGCGCCGACCGTCTGGGTTGCTACGGCTATACCAAGATTGAAACTCCCAACATCGACCGCCTCGCGGCGGAAGGAGCCCTCTTTGCTCGGGCGTTTACGCCCGTTCCGATCACGTTGCCAGCCCATGCGGTTCTTTTTACCGGGGCTTTCCCCATGGCCACCGGGATCCACGACTTCAGCGGAAATAAACTGTCGTCGAGCGCGGTGACACTGGCCGAGGCGCTGCGAGAGCAGGGCTATTCCACTGCCGCCTTCGTGGCTTCGGCCGTCCTCGATTCGCGGTTCGGCCTCGACCAGGGTTTTGACACCTACTTTGACCATTTTGATTACACCAGCCATCTGGTGACGAACCTTGACCAATTGGAGCGCCGTGGAGACTTGGTGGTCGACGAGGCGCTTCGCTGGCTGCGGCTGAATCCCAGGAAGCCGATCATGCTCTGGGTCCATTTGTATGACCCGCATGACCCCTATGCACCTCCGGAACCTTACGCCAGCCGATACCGCGACCGCCCCTACGATGGCGAAATCGCGTTCGCCGACGCCCAAGTGGGAAGACTTCTCGACTCGGTGAAGGAGCGGGGACTCTACAACAACGCAATCGTTGTCCTGACCAGCGATCACGGCGAGGGTCTCGGCGAACACGGCGAGCTACGGCACGGCTTATTCATCTACAATTCGACGCTGCATATTCCCCTTATCTTCAGAATTCCGGGCATTCCGCCGCGAGTGATAAAGGACGACGTGTCTTTAGCAGATGTTATGCCCACGCTCCTGCAAACCCTGGGAATTGCAGTTCCTTCCGGCGTTCAGGGGCGAAGCCTGCTTTCTCTGATCTCTGGGAAGCGGGGCTCGGGTCCATCCGAGCTTTACGCTGAATCGTTTCTCCCTCTGTTTCACTTCCGGTGGAGCCACCTGCGCGGGATTCAGTCCCGAGGGATGAAGTACATTGAAGCGCCGCGCCCCGAGCTCTACGATCTTCGCTCGGATCCGGGTGAGTTAAACAACCTTATTGACACTCACCAGACAATCGCCAATGAGCTGCGGGGGAGACTCCAGAGCCTGATCCGCCGTTTCACGCCGGTTGGGGGCGAAGAGGCCGAAAAAGGTCAAACAGACCCGGAGCTGCTTGAGCGCCTGCGATCGCTCGGATACGTTTCCGTCGCGGCAGCCAGTATGGCCGAGGCCAGCGGAACACCTCTTCCCGACCCGAAGGACCGCGTTGTCGTCCACCAGCTGATTTCGGCAGCCATCGAAGACGGGCGGGACGGTCGATACCGTGAGTCGCTGCAAAAGCTCCGGGAGGCCGAGAAGATGGAACCCAGGTCGGTGGCCGTCCAATATCTATCGGCGATCAACTACTACCGGTTGCGTGATTTTCGAAACGCCGTCAGTCGTTTCCAATCGGCGCTTGATCTCAACCCCAAGTTTGCATTGGCGGCGTATTTCCTCGGGCTGACGCATATCAGTTCGGGGAACTTGGACGAGGCCGTGGCGGCCTTGTCGAGCGCGCTCGAAAATGATGCCACCAACCACTTGGCATCCTTCAACCTCGGCGTGACCTACGCCAAAAAGGGGCTCATCAAGGAAGCCCGGGACGAATTCAGGCGCACCGTTCAGATCAGCCCGGGCTTTGCCCAAGGCCACGCCGCCCTGGGTGAAGTTTATCTCGAGTTGGGGCATGCGGAGGAGGCGGCGCGGTCACTGGAGCGCGCAGTCAGGCTCGGTCATGAATCCGCCACGACCCATTTCAACCTCGGGCGGGCTTACAAAGCTCTAGGTCGCACAGCCGACGCAGACCGGGAATTTTCTCTTGCGGGGCGCAAGAATGATACAAAGTAAACCCAGCCACATGGGACGGTTCCTTCTCGTCTCGACCGAAGGCGTCGGGACCGCCTGACAGTGGCAGCCCCGGGAGCGATTCGGCGCCTCGCTGAGTCTCGCCTTTTTGGAAACTTCCGGGAGTTTCAGGCTTGGGGGATTGCATCCCTTCGCTCTTGGAGCTAGACTCGGGCCGATCCGGCCAACCTGCCTCAGTGGAGGTGGCCAATGAAAGCGACATTTTGGGCGCTTTTCCTTCTCACCGCCGTCTTTCCCGCGCGGGCACAAGTCATCCTCGGGCAATCTTCGATGACGGTCACGGTTCGCGTGGTGGAGGCGGGGACGGGAGCCCCGGTGGCGAGGGCAAGGGTTGAGCTTTCGTCCTACCGGGCGGGTGGCGGCGCCGTGGCCTTCACCGACGACCGCGGGCGCGCGGAATTTCCGGACGTCGCTCGCCAGCCCTACGCCGTCCGAGTTTCATGCGAAGGATTTCATCCTTCTGAGGAGCGGGCGGAGGCCAACCGCAATGACTTTTCCGTTGATGTGACCGTCGAGTTGCGGCGGGTCGAGGCGCGGGTGCAGGCAGCGCCGGGGCTGCTGATCCCGGCGGCGCGCCTGGCGGTGCCGCGCAAGGCCGCCGCCGAACTCGAAAAAGGACTTCGCCAGCTCAACCGCGGCCAGGCCGGGCGCAGCCTTCGCCACTTCGAGAAAGCCCTGGCATCTTATCCCGAATACTACGAGGCGCATTATCTTGCCGGAATGGCTTATCTCGAACTGCGCGACGCGGAGAAGGCCGAAGCGGCGCTGCGGAAGGCGGTGGAGATGAACGCGGGATTTCTGCTGCCCGTCCACCCGCTGGCTGTGGTGCTGCTGGCGCGCCGCGAACTCGATGAAGCCGAACGGCTGCTGCTCCGGGCGCAGGAGCGCGACCCGGAAGGCTGGCAGTGGCCGTACGAACTCGCGCGCTGTCACGGAACACGGGGTGACTGGCCCAAGGCCCTTCCTTACGGCCTGCGGGCGCGCGCCCACGAGCAGGCTCCCGCCAAAGTCCACCTGCTGATGGTGGATATTTACCGCAACCTCGGCGATTATCCGAAAGCGATTGAAGAACTCGAAGCGTTCGCGCACCGCGAGCCGCGAAGCCCGCTGCTGCCGCGCGTGGAAGCGATGCTGCGCGAACTCAGGGACGGCTCGTAGCGCGGGTCTGCTTGGTGACCCGCGGCCCTTGACCAGCCGCAGGTCAAAGGACAGACCAG
>CAZKXX010000144.1:0-6725 GCA_964556705.1 uncultured Acidobacteriota bacterium | reverse complement strand
CCAAACGCAATTCCGCCCACGGTGACCTGGAGCAGGCGCAGCAGTTCGGGGCTGGCGCGGCGGTCGCGCCGCCACTGTTTGAGGGAACGAATCTGAAGAAAATTGAGCGGGTCCACGTAGGGATTCCGCAATCGAATGGACTTTGCGAGCGTCGGCTGCCGTTCGAGCAGATGTTTGCAGCCGGAAATTTCGAGCACGCCGCGCACGGTGCGCTGGTATTCCTCCTCGATGCGGCAGAAGATGGCCTGACGAACTTGCTCGTCCTCGACGAGCTCGGCGTAGCGCCGCGCGATGTAGAAGTCGGTCTTGGCGAGCGAGGCTTCGGCGTTGTCCAGCAGAATCGCGAAGTAGGGCCAGCCCTCGTACATTTCGCGCAGCACCGCGAGCCCTTCCGGCGCGCGCGCCGCCGCAAACTTCTCGATCGCGAATCCCAGTCCGTACCACGACGGCAGGAAGTGTCGCGACTGCGTCCAGGCGAAGACCCAGGGAATGGCGCGCAGGTCGCGCAAGTCGTCGCTGGAAAAGCGGCGGCTGGGCCGCGAGCCGAGCCGCAACTGCTCGATCAAATCAATCGGCGTCGCCTGCCAGAAATAAGTCAGAAATTCCGGGGTCTGATACACCAGCTCCCGGTAATAATCGCGGCTGCTGGCGGCGAGTTCCGCCAGATGCTTCTCCCACTCGGCGACCTTCGCCGGGTCCACCCGCCGCGCGTGGAGCAGATGCGCGTCCAGAACAGCGGTGACGAGTTGCTCGAGGTTCCGCTCGGCGATGTCGGGATTGGAATACTTGAGCGAAATCACCTCGCCCTGTTCGGTGATTCGGATGCGTCCGCCGGGCGCGGCGAAAGGTTGTGACTGAATCGAGCGGTGGGACTGCCCGCCGCCGCGGTCGATCGTTCCACCTTTGCCATGAAAGAGCCCCAGGCGGACGCCGAAGCGTTCCGCCACTTCTTCGAGCCGCTTCTGCGCGCGGAAGAGCGCCCAGTTCGCCGCGACGTAGCCGGCGTCTTTCACGGAGTCGGAATACCCAAGCATCACTTCCTGGAAATCGTTCCGCGAGCGCAGCAGCCGGCGATAGAGAGGGTCGGAGAAAAGTTCCTCGAGAATTTGCGGGCCGCGTTCGAGGTCGTCGAGCGTTTCAAAGAGCGGGATGACGTCCACGGCCGAGCGCAGGTTCGCGCCATTCGAAATCAGCCCGGCCTGGCGCGCGAGCAGCAGCACGTCCCAGATGTCCGACGTGCGCGCCGTCATGCTCAGGATGTAGCGCGGCGCGGCGTTCTGGCCGAAACGTTTCTGGATTTCTGCGAGCGCGCCGAACTCGTCGAGCGTCCGCCGCGTTTCCGCGGACGCCCGGAAACGCACCGCCGGCCGCGTCAGCAGCCGCTGGACGGAGCGGATGCGCGCCTCCTCGGAATCAAACGGCAGGTTCGCGGCGCGCAGGACTTCCTCGGCGGCGGCGCGCGTCAGCGAAGCGTGCTGCCGAAAATCGAGGCTCGCCGCGTGGAAGCCGAAGATCTGCGCGGCCACGCGCAGGCGCCCCGGGCCCACCCGCGAAACGCGCGGGCTGGGATGCTCGGCCAGCACCTCCTCGAGCAGCGCCGCGTCGCGTTCGAATTCACCCGCGTCCGCGTACTTCCCGTGCCGGTTGGCGCCCGTGCGTTCGAGCCGCCAGAGCATGATCCGCACCAGGCGCCGGTAAAGCTCGCGCGGCTGGTCGATATTCTGAAAAACCCGCGTCGCCGGAAAGCGCCGCATGTCGCGTTCGATGGTGCGCCGCAATCGCCGCTCCAGGCCCGGACGGCGGCAGGAAAATGACACCAGGCCCAGCATTCGTCGCGTCGTTTCCGTGTAATAGCGCAGAATGCTCTCGCGAAGTTTTTCGGCGGCGAGCAGGCTGGTTTCCGGGGTGACGTTCGGGTTGCCGTCGCGGTCGGTTCCCACCCACGAGCCGAAACGCAGAAAGGGCCGGGGCGGAGCAAGCTCCGGGAAAGCGCGCGCCAGTTCTTCGCGCAGCCGGTCCCAGAACGCGCCGCCGAGGTCGTAAATCGTCCGTTCGAGAAAGACCAGCGCGCTTTCGATTTCCACTTCCGGCGTCACGGACCGCTCGCGCGCTTCGTCGGTGAGCCATAACGCCTCGACCCAGGGGTCCACCGCGCGCTCGGCGGCGGGACCGAGTTCGCCCTGGAGCGCGTCAAGCGTCCGCCCGATGCGCAGGATGTGGTTGAGTACGCTGCGGCGCTTGGCTTCCGTGGGATGCGCCGTCAGCACGGGCTCGACGTGCATCGAGCCGAGAAGTTTTTCGAGCGCCTCCGCCGGCACCTGCTGGCGCTGCACTTCGCAGAACGTGTGCCGCAGTGACATGGGCGCGCCGCGTTCCTCGCGCGCGTATTCGCGCAGCCGGCGGACGCGCTGCCGCTCCTCGCAGAGATTGACGAGATGGAAGAACAGGCTGAAGGCGTGCGCCACGTCGCGCGCCCGCGCGAGCGTCAGCCTCTCGACTTCCTGCTGCTTCGCTTCCAGCAGTTGCGGGTCCACGTGATGACGGATCTGTTTGGAAAGCTGCCGGAGATTTTCGACGGCCGCAAACGTCTCCGGGCCGCACTGCTCCTTCACGATCGCGCCCAGGCGCGTGGTGAGGAACCGCACTTCGCGTCGCAGTCGTTCGTCCATGGAGTCTTGTTCTCGTCTCCCGGCTCGACAGTCCGTTGGCCAGGCCCGATGCACGTGGCACGGCCATCCTGGCCGTGCGCATGGGCAGGATGCCCATGCTACAGAGATCCGTAAACTCAGCGGTCGGCGCTTACCCCGACCTCGCCGGGGACGGCCGCGCGCCGCAAAAACTACGCCGGCACGGCCAGCGCGGCTTCCAGCGCCTTGCGCAGCGCGTCGAGGTCGGGTTCGACGCGCAGCCGCTGCTGCGTTTCCTGCGCTTCCGAACGGTGCCGCATGATGTAGTCCGTATCCTTGAGCTGGTTGCCCGTCAGGACGCAGACGACGTCGGCGTGGCGTTCGATTTTGCCCGCGCGCGCGAGCTTCCGCACGCCCGCCAGCGTTGACGCCGACGCCGGCTCGCAGCCCACGCCGTCTTCGGCGAGCACCGACTTCGCCTCAAAAATTTCCTCGTCCGTCACCGATTCGACGAACCCTCCCGTCCACTCCAGCACGCGACGCGCTTTTTTCCAGTTGGCCGGACGCCCGATGCGGATGGCCGTGGCCTGCGTGTCCGGGTTCTCGACGGGAATGAGTTTTTCGGAGCCTTCCGCCATCGTGCGATAGAACGGATTCGCGCCCGCCGCCTGCACCACCACCACGCGCGGAATTTTTTCGATGAAGCCGAAATCCTTCAGCTCGCGCAGCCCTTTGCCGATGGCCGAAGCGTTGCCAAGATTTCCTCCGGGCACCACGATGTAATCCGGCGGGCGCCAGGCGCGCTGCTCGAGCATTTCCGCCACAATCGTTTTCTGCCCTTCGATGCGGAACGGGTTGACGGAGTTGACGAGGTAGAGGTCGAGTTCCGGCGCGATCTCCCGCAGCAGCCGGAACGCCTCGTCAAACGTGTCTCCGACCTCGACGACCAGCGCGCCGAAATCGAGCGCCTGCGCAAGTTTGGCCGCGGAGATCTGCCGGTAGGGAACGAACAGCAGCGCCTTCATTCCGGCGCGGCCCGCGTAGGCCGCCATCGAAGACGAGGTATTGCCCGTCGAGGCGCAGGCCACCATGCGCACGCCGCGCGACGCCGCGCGCGTGATGCACGCCGTCATTCCCAAATCCTTGAACGAGCCCGTGGGATTGTTGCCCTGGTGCTTGATGGTGAGGTGGACGTTGCCGGCCCACCAGCCGGCGCGACGCGTGCCCACCAGCGGCGTCGAGCCCTCCGAAAGCGAAACGATTCGCTGCCCCTCTTCGACGATGGGAATCAGTTCGCGGAAGCGCCACACGCCGCTGCGATCGATCGGTTCGCCGCTCAGCCGCCGCTGGTGCCATTCGCGCCGCATCCGTTCGGGATCGAAGGGCGCGAAGTCGTACTTCACCTCCAGCAGCCCGCCGCAGAAGGCGCACGAGTGCGCGTCCCGCTTCGAGTCCTGCCGCCGGTAGCAGTCTTCCTCAATGCATTGGAGGTAGGCGGAAGCCATGGTCGCTGTAGCGGCGGTGTCCTTCCCGCCGCGACGGCGGTCGGAGACCGCCGCTACAATTCAAACTCCTCGTGAATCGCCGTCACCGCGTCCTTCACATCGGCGGATTTGACGGCGAACGAAATGCTCAGCTCCGACGACCCCTGGGCGATGGCGATAATGTTGATCCCGCGGCGGCCGAGCGCCCCGAAGGCGCGCCCGGCGATGCCCGGCGTGCCCTTCATATTTTCCCCGATGGCGACCACAATCGCGACATTGTTCATCACTTCGATCGAAGCGCGCGCGTCGTGAAGCATTTCGAGCTCGAAGGCGCGCTCCAGGCTGGCCCGGACCTTCTTGCGGTCCCCTTCGTGCACCGCGAAGCACAGAACGTTGTCCGCCGACGACTGCGTCACCATCAGCGTGGGAAGCTCCTCGAGGCTCAGCGCCGTGAAGACGCGGGAGGCGAGGCGCGGGAAGCTGATCGTGTCCTTGCCGCTCACCGTGAAGAGGTCCGCCTTGCTCACCGAGGTGATCGCCTTCACGCCCGGCTGGCCGTTCGTCGCCGCGGCAACAATTCGCGTCCCCGGGCATTTGGGGTTGAAGGAATTCTTGATCCAGACCGGAATTTTCTTCTTCATCACCGGATGGATGGTTTTCGGATGCAGCACCTTGGCGCCGAAGAACGACAGCTCGATGGCCTCGCGGTAGGAAATCTCCGGAATGATGCGCGCCGCAGGGACGAGGCGCGGGTCGGCGGTCATCACGCCGTCCACGTCGGTCCAGATCCAGACTTCGTCGGCGTCGAGCGCCGCGCCGAGGATCGTGGCGCTGTAGTCGGAGCCGCCGCGCCCGAGCGTGGTGCAGAGGCCCTCGCGCGTCGCGCCGCGAAAGCCCGTCGCCACGGGCACGGCGCCGCGCTTGCGCAGCGCCGCGAGCCGCTGGCGCGTTTTCGAAATCGTCTCCTCGAAGAGCGGCGAAGCGTTGCCGAACACGTCGTCGGTGACGATCAGTTCGGTCGCGTCCACGGCCTCCGAGTCGAGTCCCGAGGCGCGCAGAATCGCCGCCATCAGCGTCGCTGACATCATCTCGCCGAGGCTCGAGAGCGTGTCCATGGCGCGCGGCGTCACCTCGCGCACCAGCGTGAAGCCGGAACAGAGGTTCTCGAAGTGGCCCATCTCTTCGGCCAGGCGCGGCAGGACCACGGCCTGCTCGGCGGGGGGAAGCAAGCGGTCGGCCACCTCGCGGTGGCGCCTGGCCAGTTCCTGCCTCACGCCTTTCCAGTGGTCGCGGTCGCCGTGCGCGCTTTCATTCGCGGCGCGAATCAGCATGTCCGTCACGCCGCCCATCGCTGAGACGACCACGACGATCTCCGCGCGCTCGGCGTACTCACGCACGATGGCGCCCACGCCCTCCATTCGCTCGGCGTTGCCGACGGAGGTCCCGCCGAACTTCATCACGATCAGCGGTTTCTTCTTTGTTGTGCTCACGTTCGGTCCCTCCCGGGTCAGAAACAGGCGGAGGGCGTCGTCGCATCCGGCCGGAGGGGGTCGAGGCGACGCCGCTCCGGCCGCTCAGCGAATCGTCGTCTTCGTTTCGGTCTGGGTCGCCTTGGTGGACTCGCGGACGACTTCGATGAACACCTTGGCGGGAAGCGAGTGGTGACGGTCGCGCCGGTAAATCAGCCCCAGCTCGCGGTAGAGCTTCTGGCCTTCGATGGGAATCAGCTTCAGCGCTCCCACCGCCACGTCCGGCTGAGCGTACGTCCGGCTGATGATGGAAATCCCCAGGCCCGCGCTGACGAACTTCTTGATCGTCTCCACGCTCGCCAGTTCCATCGAGATCTGCAAATGCGCGCGGTAAGGACGCAGCAGGCGGTCCAGCATGACGCGCGTATGGCCCGTCTTGGGGAGAATCAGCGGATAGTGCGAGATGTCTTCCACCGTGACGCTCCGCTTCTTCGCCAGCGCGTGGTCCCTAGGGACCACCGCCTGCACTTCGTCGCGAAATACGGGGATCACTTCCATGTTCTCGGCGTTCTGCGGCAGCGTCACGATCCCCAGGTCCACCGCGCCTTCGTGAACTTTTTGCAGGATCTTGTGGCTGAAGTTCCGGTAGATGCTGATCTGCACCAGCGGGTACTGCTGCTTGAACTTGGCGAACGTCTTGGGAAGGACGTAGAGGCAGGTGGCCTCGTTGGCGCCGATGTAGAGCTTGCCGCGCGGCGTCTGGTTCAGCTCCGCGATCGCCTGGAGGGCTTCCTTCTGAAGGCCCAGCATCTGCTGCGCGTAGCGTTGCAGGATTTCTCCCGCCGGCGTCAGCAGCACTTTCTTGCCGCTGCGGTCGAAAAGCTTTTCGCCGCACTCCTGTTCGAGCAGGCGCACCTGGGCGCTGATCGCCGGCTGCGTGCGAAAGAGCTTCTCCGCCGCCAGCGAGAAACTTTGCAGCTTGGCCACCTCCAGAAAGCTGGCCAGTTGGTCATAGTCCATGGCGGGCCGCCACTCAGAACCTGCCATTGTAGCAGACTGAACGGTCAGTCGGAAGGGGCGGGGCAGAATGGGCACTGTCCAGCATTTCTGTTGAAAGCGGATTGGAGGGTGCTCCGAGTCACGAT
>CAZKXX010000143.1:0-6754 GCA_964556705.1 uncultured Acidobacteriota bacterium | reverse complement strand
ACTCGCGTGGCCCGAATACGGAGGGGCGAAGTTTACTGGGCGGACCTGAATCCGACCCGCGGTCACGAGCAGGCGGGGAAGAGGCCGGTGCTCGTCATCAGCCACGACATTTTCAATGAGCGCTCCGGAACCGTCATCGCCCTTCCACTCACCAGCCGCAGCCAGCGCGCCGGCCTCCCCTTGACGCTGAGAATTGAAAGCCTGAAACTTCCCAAGCCTTCCTGGGTCAAGGTTTCCCAAGCGCGTGTCCTTTCCACCGACCGTATCGGAAAGCCTCTGGGCCGGGTGAGCCCCGAGGAGCTGAATCTCGTGATCGAAGGGCTTTTCGAGCTCGTCGCGTATGCGGAGAATGTGAATCCACGGCGCAGAGGCGCCGGGCTGCGACGGGGCTTGGCGCGACGCTTTTTCGCGGCCATCTTCAACCAGCCGTTTGCCACGAAGGGGTTTGATATACTTTCGGTGCGATGAGGACCCAACCTGCCACGACAGCCTTCAAAACCATCGAATGGACCGAGGAAGGCGTGCGGATGATTGACCAGACGCGCCTGCCGGCCGAGGACGTTTACGTCACCTGCCGGACGTACCAGGAAGTGGCCGAAGCCATCCGCTCGATGGTGATTCGCGGCGCGCCGGCGATCGGCGTGGCGGCGGCGATGGGTGTGGCGCTGGGCGTAAGAGATTCGCGCGCCACGACCGGCGAACAATTGCGGCGCGAGTTCGAGGTTATCGCCGAATGCCTTTCGAAGACGCGTCCGACGGCCGCGAACCTCTTCTGGGCGGTCAAACGAATGCGTGGCGTCTTTGAGCAGGAACTCGGGCGCGGCGGCGCGGACGTCGCGCGCCTCGCCGCGGTGAAGGCTCGGCTGGTCGAGGAAGCGCAGCGCGTGCTCGCCGAAGACATTGCCATCAACGAAGCGATGGGGCGGCACGGGGCGGGGCTGCTGCCCGATTCCGGAACGGTGCTCACGCACTGCAACGCCGGAGCGCTGGCGACGGGCGGCTACGGCACGGCGCTGGGTGTGATCCGCGCCGCGGTCGGGGCGGGGAAGCAACTTCACGTCTTCGCCGACGAGACGCGGCCGTTCCTTCAGGGCGCGCGGCTCACGGCATGGGAACTGGCGAAAGACGGCATCCCCGTGACGCTCATCACCGACAGCATGGCCGGCCACTTCATGCGCCGGGGCGAAATCAAGGCGGCGATTGTGGGCGCCGACCGCATCGCCGCGAACGGCGACGTGGCGAACAAAATCGGGACCTACACGGTGGCCGTGCTGGCGCGCGAAAACCGCATTCCGTTCTACGTTGCGGCACCGCTTTCGACGATTGACCTTTCGATCCCTTCCGGCGACCGGATTCCGATCGAGGAGCGTTCGCCCGAGGAAGTGAAATCGCTGGCGGGCGTCGCGGTGGCGCCGGCGGAAGTCCAGGCGCGGCACCCGGCCTTCGACGTGACGCCGCACGAATACGTCACGGCCATCATTACGGAGCGCGGCGTGGCGCGCGATCCGTACACGGAGTCGTTGAGGGCGTTGTTTTGAGTGACGGGACCCGGGAAACGGGAAACGAAGTCAGGGAACTGGGAATTGGGAACAGGGAGCAGTTCAGCAGGGACGGTGGACTGACAACTGATGACTGAAAACTGAAGGCTGATAGCTGACGGCTGAAAGCTGACCTCTGCGTTGGAGGATTCGTGATCGAATCGCCTTTGGTTGAGCACGCCTGGCCGTTCTGGCTGGGCGGAGCAGGGATCGGACTATTCGTCATTCTGCTCGCCTGGGTAGCGGGCAAGGGATTGGCGGTTTCCACCGGCTACGGCTCGCTCTGCTCGCTGGTCTCGGGCCTGGAATTCTTCCGTTCCAAACCTTTTACTGACTCCTGGCGGTTGTGGTTCGTGCTGGGGATTCCGCTCGGCGGATTGATTTCCGCGGCGCTGGCCGGAGACCTGGCGCTGAAATTTCGCATGGGCTTGTTTGAGACGGTGTTCGGCGACAGTCTGGCCGCGAAGGCGTTCGTGCTGGGGCTGGGCGGATTTCTGGTGGGCTTCGGGGCGCGCTGGGCGGGCGGCTGAACGAGCGGGCACTCCATCCTGGGCGTCGCCCAGGGTTCGAAAGCCAGTCTCGTGGCGACGATGGGCTTCATGCTGGCGGGGGTCATCGTGACACAGATGCTCTTCCGATTCTTTTCGGGAGGGCAACCATGAATTTCCTCTACCTTTCCCTTGGAACGCTCTTCGGTTTCTTGCTCTCCCGCGCGCGGGCCAGCGACTACAACACCATCGTCAACATGTTCCGTTTTGAAGACCTGCACCTGATGGGCGTGATGGGCGTGGCAATCGGCGTGGCCGCTGTCGGGCTGGTTACGGTGCGGCGCAAAGCGAGCCGCGCGCTGATTGGCTGCGCGATTGAGATTCAGCCCAAGACCTCGCGGCCCGGGATGTTTGTTGCGGCCATCATTTTCGGAACCGGCTGGGCGCTGAGCGGCACCTGACCGGGCACGGCCCTGGCTCAGCTCGGCGAGCTGAAAACGTACAGCCTGTTCACTTTGGCGGGAATCCTGCTGGGGACGTATTCCTACGGCGCGTGGCAGTCCCGCGCGCGCACCGAAAGTCCGAGGTCGTAGGCTTCGAGACGCGCTCGAACCCTCGCTTTGAACCTTCATGCTGCCTGCGCATCTGGTTGGCTACGTTCTGAGCCTGCTGATCGGACTCTCGCTCGGCCTGATTGGCGCCGGAGGCTCGATCATCACGGTGCCGGTGCTGGTTTACGCGCTGGAGGTCGAGCCGCACCGGGCCGTCGGCATGTCGCTGGCGATTGTGGGCACGACGAGCCTGTTCGGCGCCGGGCTGCACTTCCGCCGCGGGAACGTGCGCGCGAAGACCGGCCTGCTTTTTGGCGCGAGCGGGGTTGTGGGCGCCTTCGCGGGCGCGCAACTGACGCACCTGCTTTCGCCCGCCGCGCTTTTGACGATATTTGCCGCGCTGATGCTGGGCGTGGCGATTCGGATGCTCACGCACGACGCGGGGGGCGAATCAAACGGAGCCGTCCACGAACCACGCCGCGCCAAGGCTGTCCTGGCCGGCGTTGTGACCGGAACGCTGACGGGATTTCTGGGCGTGGGCGGCGGTTTCCTGATCGTTCCAGCGCTCGTGCTCTTCGCCGGACTGGCGATGAAGCAGGCGGTGGCCACTTCCCTCGTGGTGATCGCGCTGAACTGCGCGGCGGGGCTGGCCGGGCATCTGGGCCAGGGCTCGTTCGACGCGCCGATGACGCTCGCGGTTACGGCGCTCGCGGTGGCAGGCATGTTTGGGGGCGTTGCGATTTCACACCGGCTGCCTTCGCGCGAGCTGCGGCGCGGTTTCGCCGTCTTCGTGATTCTGGTGGCCGTTTTCCTCTTCGCGCGAAATCTTCCGCTGCTGCTGGCGGGGTGAAGCAGCGTCGCGTCCCGCGCGCAACGAAGCGTCCTCGCGGAACTGGAAAGTTTATCCGGGAAAAAGCTGATCGATCGCAAGTGAGAAGCCGGAGGGCTTTTCGAGGATGAGTGTCTGGCCGCGCTCGAAGTACCGGAGGGGGCGGTCGGGGTGAATGACCTCGACGAGTTCCTTCGCCGGGTCAATCCAAACCTGGATGACGCCGCTTTCCTGGTAGTCCTTGCGCTTGCGCTGGATTTCGGCCGGCTTGTCGCCCGGTGAAAGGATTTCGAAGGCCACGTCGGGAGCGAACTCGACCCGGCCTTCGGGAAGTTTGCCTTCGGGAAAGCGGTCGAGGCGGAGGAGGGAAGCATCCGGACAGCGCCAGTTGCCGGAAGCCATCGTGTACGTGGTCTTCGACGGAAACCAGTCCCATTCCGGATGCGAGTCGCAATAGACCATCAGTTCGCGAATCAGCCTCTTTAAGATCTGCTCGTGCTGTGTGTTAACCGGCGTCATATACACCACCTCGCCGTCCACGTACTCGGACTTGTACCCTTCCTTCGCGGTGGCGAGGAATTCGTCCCAACGGATCGCCGTCTTCGTGCCCATGGCCATTGTCGGGTTGATTGTCTCACGCCGAAAAAAGGGAGGCAAGGCGAGGGCTATTCGTGTCGCAGGGCAACGATGGGGTCGAGGCGGGCGGCCTTGAGCGCCGGCCACATCCCGAAGAACAGGCCGATACCGACGGCGACGAGGAAACCCGCGATCACGGACCACAGGGGCACGGTGGAAGGCAGGCCGGGCACGAAGGTGCGCACCAGGAGGCTGATGGTCCAGCCGGCGGCGATGCCGAGAATCCCGCCCACGCCGGTGAGCGTCATGGCTTCGAGCAGGAACTGCCATTGGATATCGCTGCGGCGGGCGCCGATGGCCTTGCGGACGCCGATTTCGCGCGTCCGTTCGGTGACCGAGACGAGCATGATGTTCATCACGCCGATGCCGCCCACCAGCAATCCGATTGAGGAGATGACGACGGTGACGATGACCACCGTCGCCATGATTTCCCGGAACTGCGTGATGATGGACTCGGCGGTGGCAATGCCGAAGCTGTCCGGGTCGCTCAGTTTGTCGCCGCGCACGCGGCGCAGGACGCCCGTGACCTCATCCACCAGTTCTTCCACACGGCCCTCGCGCGCCGAGGCCATGATGAAATGCTCTTTGGCGTACGGATAGAGCTTCTTGTAGGTCCAGTAGGGAATCAGCAGCAGCCGGTCATTGCCGTTGTCGCCGAGGAATTCCTTCCGCTTGGCCATCGTGCCGATGACCTCGAAGTTGTGGCCGTCCACGAGAATCGTCTTGCCGATGGGGTCCTGGCCTTCGAAGAAACGCTTGGTGACGTCGGCGCCGAGGACGACGACGTTGCGGCGATGCAGGTCATCCACGCGGGTCAGGAAGCGGCCGTCCTGGAGCTCGGCGTTCAGGACGGAAAAGGCCTCGGGCGTCACGCCGCGCAGAATTCCATCCACCATCTCCTGCCCTTTGTATTTGGCCACCTGGGGCGGGCCCCACTGGAGGATCTGCACGGCGACCTCGTCCACAGAGGGACAGTGTTCGCGAAGGGCCTGCGCGTCTTCGAAGGCGAGCGGCTTGCGCATCCGCTCCTCGCGGGAGAGGCGGAAGCGCATTCCGGGCTGGAATTTGTAGATGTAGATCGTCCGGACGCCGAAATCTCGGGCGATATCCACCACCTGCTGGTCGAGGCCTTTGAAGATCGACGCCACGCCGATGACCGTGGCGGTGCCGATGAGGACGCCGAGGATGGTGAGAAGGGAGCGAAACTTGTGCGCCCAGAGCGTGTCAAGCGCCAGCAGCAGGTTCTCTCGGACGTCGTTGCGGGGCGTGACCATCAGGCCTCCGTGCGCAAGGCCTCGATGGGGTCGAGGCGGGCCGCCTTGCTGGCGGGATAAATGCCGAAGAAGAGGCCGACGGCGGCCGAAAGCCCCAGGCCGACGATGACGGCATAGGCGGGCATGGAGGCCGCGAAGAAGATGTCCACGATACGGCTGATGATGAAAGCCAGCACGACGCCCACGGCGCCGCCCGCGCCCGCCATCGCGCCTGACTCAAAAAGAAACTGGAGCAGGATATCGCGCCGGCGAGCGCCGAGCGACTTGCGGATGCCGATCTCGTGCGTGCGCTCGGTGACGCTGGCCAGCATGATGTTCATGATGACGATGCCGCCCACCACCATGAAGACGGCGACGATGGCGATGGTGACGGCGAAGACCGAGCCGGTCAGGCGGTTCCAGGCGCCCATCAGAGTGTCCGACGCGTTGATGCCGAAGGTGTCGTCTTCGTGGAAGGGAAGCTGGCGGCGGGCGCGCATCAGGGCGCGCACTTCGTCCTCGAGGACGTACATCTGCTGCGCGTCCCAGGCCTGGACGTGTACGCCGATATTCGGGCGAGCGATGAAGGTTTTCTGGAACGTCGAGAGCGGGATGATCACGAAATTGTCCTGGCTCTCGCCGAACGTGGTGCCGATCCGGCGCGCCACGCCGATCACGCGAAAGGGACGTCCGGAAACGTCAATTTCCTTGTCGAGCGGATCGAGCCCGGGGAAGAATTCGTTGGCGATGTCCTGGCCGATGAAGCAGACCATGGAGCGGTGCCGGTAATCGGAATCGGAAATATAGCGGCCGAACTCCACCTGCTCCTGTCCGATATCGGCCATGCTGGGCGTGACGGCGCGGATACTGACCTCGTACAACGCCCGGCCCTTGTAGCGGACCGCTCGGTCGCCTCCCAGCCAGGTCATGGCGCCGATGTTCTTGTAGTTGCGGACGTTCTCGCGCAGGAAATCGTAATCCTCGATCCGGATGGGCTTGTTGCGCCGGCGGGCCTTGAGCCAGCTCTCGTAGCCCTGCGCCCACTGGTACTGGTGGAGGATGAAGACGTTGGCGCCGAGATTGGCCACACGGTCGGCGATGTAGGCGTTCATGCCGTTCACGACCGACATCACGGTGATCAGCGTGGTGGTGGCGATGACGACGCCGAGCAGGGTGAGGAACGAACGCAACTTGTGGCTGCGGAGGGCGTCGAGGGCGATCCAGAGAGCTTCGCGCGCCGCGGTGAGCGCGCTGGCCAGCTCGCGCTGCCCGGAATCCCGAATGGAGGGCGACACGGAGTTTCCCTTTCACCACCGCGGAGCTGCAACGTCCGCGGTTACTGAATGCGTTCGTCGCGGGCGATCTTTCCGTCGCGGATGTGCAGGACGCGGTTCGCGTGCGCGGCGATATCGTGCTCGTGCGTCACCAGGACGATGGTGTTGCCGGCTTGATGAAGCTG
>CAZKXX010000142.1:0-6805 GCA_964556705.1 uncultured Acidobacteriota bacterium | reverse complement strand
GCACTTGCCTACGAAGCAAGGGGTCGGGTGTTCGAATCACCCCGGGCGTACCATCTTTCATTTCTTATCGGAAGCCTCTCGGGCCGCCACCGCGGGAAACTCCCATGCCACGATCCCTCGCCCTCCCGTAGAGTGAGGATTTGGTTGCTGCGGAGGTTGAAGAGCTTTTTCCTTTTGCCGCTGGGCCAGAGGGCCCCCACCGCTTCCATGTTTGCCTCGCGACCCAGGCGGAAATGCCGGCGAGGGTCCTGCGCGGCCTGGCAGCTCATGCCTCCTCGGAACCTGGCGCAGGCCATGACGCGGGCGGCAGAAATGCCCAATCCGAATCATGCCTTGCTTGCCCGAGGGTATTCGGAACAAGATGTCCGGAAAATTATGGGCCTGAACGTGCTGCGCCCATTCGGGAGGGTTTGGAAGGACTAGGTCACCAAGACCCTGCCGCGTGCAATGCCACGGAGCGCCGAGATGAGACTTGCGGACCGAATGTTGCAACTGGGGACGGAGACCGCGTTCGAAGTCCTGGCGCGCGCCAAGCGGCTGGAGGCCGAAGGGCGGCGAATTGTCCATCTCGAGATCGGCGAGCCGGACTTTCCGACTGCCCAGCACATCGTCGAGGCGGGCATCCGCGCCCTGCGCGACGGCTGGACGCACTATACCCCCACCTCCGGCATCCCCGCCCTGCGCGAGGCCATCGCGGAAGAAATCTCCCGCACGCGCCGCATCCCGGTGAGTCCGGAAGAGGTGGTGGTCACGCCGGGCGCCAAGCCCATCATCTTCTTTACGCTCCTCGCCCTGGCGCAGGAAGGCGACGAGGTCGTCTATCCGAACCCGGGGTTCCCGATCTACGAGTCCATGATTCGCTATGTCGGCGCGCGCCCCGTTCCGGCGGCCATCCGCGAGGAACTCGACTTCCGCTTCGACATGGATGAGCTGATTCAGGCCATCACGCCGCAGACCCGCCTGATTATTCTGAATTCTCCGTCGAACCCCACGGGCTCGATTCTGGAGCGCGAAGAGCTGGCTCGGCTGGCTGAGGCGCTCGCCGGGCGCGACGTGATGGTCCTCTCGGATGAAATCTACAGCCGCATTCTCTACGACGGCGAGCACTCGAGCATCGCGTCGTTTCCGGGAATGAAAGAGCGCACCATTATCGTGGACGGCTTCTCCAAGTCCTATGCGATGACCGGCTGGCGGCTCGGCTATGGCGTGATGAATCGCGCGCTCGCCGCCGAAATCACCCGGCTCATGGTGAATTCGAACTCCTGCACGGCTTCCTTTACGCAGATGGCCGGCATCGCGGCGCTGCGCGGAGACCAGTCGCCGGTCGAGCGCATGGTCGAAACGTTCCGCAAGCGCCGCGGCCGCGTCATCGAGCTCCTGAACCGGATTCCGGGAATCACCTGCCGCGCCCCGCGCGGCGCCTTCTATGCTTTCCCCAACATCCGCGCGCTGGGGCTCGACTCTTCACGCCTCGCCGCGGAATTGCTCGAAAAAGCCGGCGTCGCAGTCCTTTCGGGAACTTCGTTCGGCCGCTTCGGCGAAGGGTATCTTCGAATCTCCTATGCCACTTCGATCGAACTGCTGGAAGAGGGCATTTCCAGGATCGGGCAGATGGCGCAAACGCTCGCCGCGAGCCGCCCGCGGAGTCCTGCCTGAGCGCTCCTCGCGCGCGAGAACATTCGTCCGGCGTCGCGCCGTTCGGCGGGCCCACCCGCCGGGAAGTTTCTGAAGCCCCCCGGACTTCTGAACTCCTCAACCCGCTGCTCGAATACCTTGACCCGATGGTTGCAATTCGGATTATCCTTTACGGGCTCATGCCGGTCGCGACGCTCATCTTTTTCACTCGGGGCCTCGCCGGCCTCTTCGTTCGGAGGGCCGAATGAAAAAGGTCGCTCTCGCCTTCGCCGTTCTTGTTTCGCTCGTTGCGCTGGTTGTCTCCGCGCGTATCCCCGCCCGGCCTTCCGCGAGCCGCGCCGCGCAGCCCGCGCGCCCCAAACTCGTCGTGCTGATCGTTCTCGACCAGTTCCGTTTCGATTATCTGGAACGTTTTCGCCCCCACTTCGTCGGGCGCGGCTTCAACCTGCTCCTTCAGGGAGCGAACTTCGTGAATTGCCACTACGATTACGCGACGACGCTCACCTGTCCCGGGCACGCCACACTGATTACCGGCGCTTACCCGAGCGCGCACGGGATTGTCGGCAACGACTGGTTCGACCCCGATCTCAACCGGGCCGTGGCCTGTGCGGAAGACCCGGAGGCCAAGCCGGTGGGCGGCGCCGGCGCGGAACTTTCTCCTCGCCTGCTGCTGGGAAGTACCTTCGGCGACGAATTGCGCCTGGCGACGGATTTCAAGGCGCGTGTTTTTGCCTCGGCGCTCAAGCCCCGCGCGGCGATCGTTCCCGGCGGGCATGTGGCCAACGCCGCTTACTGGGTGGATACGGCGACGGGCCGGTATGTGACCAGCGACTATTACGCGACGGCGCTTCCCGCCTGGGTGGAAGAATTCAATTCCAAATCACTCGTCGCGACCTACTGCGGCAAAGAGTGGACGGCGCTTCCGGAAACTCCCGGCGCCGGCGGAGTGGTCCTTCAGCGGCCGCCCGGTGAAGCCGGCGCGCCCTGTCCCAGCCGGCGATTTCTCCAATGGATTCAACGCACGCCTTTCATGACGGAAATCGAGCTGGCCTTCGCCGCGGAAATGGCGGAACGCGAACGGCTCGGGGAAGGGCCGGACATCGACGTCCTCGCCGTTTCCGTCAGCTCGATTGACTACGTGGGTCACGCGCACGGCCCGCACAGTCCCGAAATGGCGGATACCGTCCTGCGCACGGACCGCCTGATCACCGAGTTTTTCGCGCGGCTCGACCGCCGCGTGGGGCTGGAAAACACCTGGATCGTGCTGACCTCCGATCACGGCGCGGCGCCCACGCCGCAATTCGCCCGCGAGCACCGCCTGAGCGGTGTCGCGCCGCTGCTTCCCGCCGTGCCCGAACATCTGGAGA
This sequence comes from uncultured Acidobacteriota bacterium, assembly GCA_964556705.1. Lineage (GTDB taxonomy): Bacteria > Acidobacteriota > Terriglobia > UBA7540 > UBA7540 > CAZKXX01. The sequence goes on along the minus strand of CAZKXX010000142.1, from coordinate 3,803 downwards.
AATCCCTCACCGCCAAAGTCGGCCGCGGCCCGTGGTTGGCGGCCTTCGACGGCTTCACGATCAGCCTGAACCGCTCGACGCTGGCGAAGCACAAGCTCGACCTCGCGCGCGCCCGCGAGATGGCGGCCGGAATTCTCAGAGCGATGCCCGGAATCCACGCCGTCTTCACGCGCGATGAGATCACCGGCGGGAAACTTCCCGATACGCCGCTGGCGCGCAAGGTCCTGAACAGTTTCCACCCGCGCCGCAGCGGCGACCTGCTTCTGGTTCCTGAACCTTTCGCCGTGCCCGTCGCAACGGACACCGAGACGATGCACGGCAGCCCGTGGAACTACGACGCGCACGTGCCACTCCTGCTGTGGGGTAAGGCGTTCAAGCCGGGCACGTATGCAACGCCCTGCCAGGTCGTGGATCTGGTGCCCACGCTCGCCGCCGCGCTCGGCATCAACGCGCCGGCGGGCGCGCAGGGTAAACCGCTCCAGGCCGCGCTGCGATAGTCTCTTCCCGCGCTCTTTGAAATCGTTTCGAAGGTACCCGGATAGCCTCGGCGGGGTGAGCGAACGAGAGCCTCGCTTCAGCGCGCGGGAAAGCCGCGTGTCACACGGCCATCCTGACCGTGCGACAATGACCGGGGCAGACAGACTTCAAGTCGCGGTTTCTGATGCACGTCGCGAGGCCGGAGGGCAAAGCGACGCCGCAAGAATCGGACAAATTGTCCGTTCGCCGGAACGCTGAAAATCCACAAGACGAGATGCCAGATATCGAAACAAAGCCGGCCTTCTTGTGGAAAGATCAGAACTTACGGAAGGGGGGTGGTCGCGAGAGGGCAGCCTCGAATGCAAGTGATTGATGGAATAGAACTTAGGGTAAATCCGGAGGGGAAGATTAACTCTTTTAGTTTCTTATACTTGATGGCTCCGGCGGGTCTCGACGAAACGAACGTGGGACTTCCTCCCGTGACTCTAAGCCAACCCATCAGGACCCGCCTTTTCCAGTCAGCCCCGCGCGCTCCAGACACAATCGATCAGAATGTTTGTCGGTCAATTTCTGAGAGGGGTCTGTCGCGGGTTCGCCCTGCGAATCTTTGCTCGACCGAATCTTAACTTGGCGAAGGCGGCCTTCGACGAGGTCTCCTCTCCCTGACGCGCATGGGGCTTGCGCCCCAACGCCGCAGTGCCTATACTGGTTGAGTCGCTTTCAGAGTTTTGTTCCGCCCGTGGCCCATTGCAGTCTGGTTGGCCGGGTGCGGAGCGTGGGCCTGTAGCTCAGGTGGCTAGAGCGCACCCCTGATAAGGGTGAGGTCGGTAGTTCAACTCTACCCAGGCCCACCACCACCGAGGACGCGCCAGAGCTTTCCCCTTTCCACTGTGACAGTTCCCCTGTTGAAAACCCCCCGGAAAAGTCGCCCCAACTGTCCATCCCTGGACGCGGCCCGCAAAATCCCCGCCCCCTTGCGGCTGTTCCGGAAGCGCTCGACCGGGCCGAGCGTCAGCACCATCGCCACCGCCACCACCGGACCCACGCCCGGATGCGCGCGCAGCCGCGCCACCTCGGCTCGTCCGGCCGCGGCTTCGACGTGACCGCCATTGACATTGCTACGATGGCGGTGGTGCGTGCGCGCGAGAAGGCTCGACAGGCGGGCGTTTCGGTCGAATGGCTCCTCGCGGACGTGCTGGCGCCTCCGCCCCTGGAACCTTTTGACTTCATCTACGACCGCGGCTGCTACCACGAAGTCCGACATCAGAATTTGAACGCCTACCTCGAGACGCTCCGGCGCATGTCGCGGTCCGGAACTCGACTTCTTCTTCTCGCGGGAAATGCCAACGAATTGCCGCTCGACTACGGGCCTCCCGGAGTGACGGAGAGGCAAATCCGCCGAGACTTCGGCCCGCTGTTTGAGATCGAGTGGGTGCGGGAAACGAGATTCGAGACCAACCACCCGGCTATCCGCGGCTCGCTGGCGTGGGCGGTGCTTCTGCGCCGCAAGCCCACCCCCTGAAACGCGCACGGCAGCCGGGCAACTGCTCGATGGAATCCTCTGCGCTCACGAGCTCCTGCTGTGCTGAGTCCTCTGCGGAAGGGCGCTCGCCGTTGATTCCCACCGCCTCCCCCCTTGGTGTTCGAACAACGAGGGGCGAGAAATACGGCGCTCGAATTTGAGGTCGGCCTCGACGCCGCTCCGTCGGCGAATTTCGGGGGTCTCTTGACGAGCCGGCAAATTCCCGTCACGATGGCATGGGCGGATTTCGCGGGCCTGTAGCTCAGCTGGGAGAGCACCTGGTTTGCAACCAGGGGGTCAGGGGTTCGAGCCCCCTCAGGTCCACCATGCCATCCTCTTCGCTTTCATTGGATTAGCACCTTGGACCGCTCTTTCCCCCCTCGCGATTTGGGAGCAGAAGGGAGCAAAACTCGGGCGATCTTGCTCGCTAACTCCCGCTGCACGTCCGGAATCGGCTGGGTGTACACCGAAAGCGTCAACCGCGAATCGGTGTGCCCCAACTGACTCTGAAGCGCCTTGATGCTCTCCCGCGTAGGGTCCGCCCAGGTCGAGTACGTGTAGCGGAAATTGTGGAAGCCCACAACCGGAATTCCCGCTCGCTCGCAAGCCGGGCGAAGCACTCGGCGAGAAACGTTGTGCGGATTCATCGGGGTCCCGCGTTCAGTGTGAAAGACGAAATCATCCGGCTGACAGAGCGCCGGGCGCAACCGGGCCAAGGCGTCCAGCACCTCGCTGTCCACATAGACCTTGCGTCTGGAAGCCCTCGTCTTGGGTGGAGCCTGTCGGCCTTCGTAGTTCGATTCGGCGACCGTCACCGAGCCGTCCGCGAAGTCCACATACTTCCACCGCAAGCCGAAGATTTCGCCCCGCCGTAAACCGGAAAGGACCGCAAGCAAAACCATCGTGCGATAGGGTTCCTCCAACTCCCCAAGCAAAGCCCGAACTTGCTCAGGAGTCAAAGTCACCCGCTCCTTCGTATCGGCCAGACTCGGAACTTGTGCGCCGCTGGCCGGATTTGTTGGAATAAATTCCCATCGTTTCGCCGTGCCGAAGATTTTTGAGAGAAGGTTGCGCAGCGAGAGAACCGTTTTGGATGCGAAGCGCTTCGCCTTCTCTGACAAAAACATCTGCACGTCGAGGGGACCGATCTCGGGCAACCGCATCTGCCCGAAGAAGGGGAGCAAGTGACGCCGAATCAGGTAGCGGTAGTTTTTCACCGTCGAGTACCGCAGCGTGGGGAACATATTCGGTTCCCACCGCTCCAACACAAACCGTTCGAACCGGATCATTAACTCCGGCTTGTGTCTTCCCTGATTGATGTCCGCCAAGCGTTCGGAGAGCAAGCGTTGAGCTTGGCGCTTCGTCAATTCGCTGACTGGCCCAAGGGCGATAGAGCGCTGACGGCGAAGGCGCGAACCGTCTTCGGCCAGCACGTCTTCTCGGAATCGGCCCACCCATACGGGATTCTTCTTTCCGCGCTTGAAAAGCCAACCCGTCTGCCATCGGGGTCGGGCCACGGTTTCTCCTTTCTCCGTGGCCCGCCTTGTTTCTGCGGGCAGCATTGTGCGCGTGTCGGCGACGGATTTCAAGCGCCAGACGACAAGCCGGAATCCGCCCGCTTCGCCCGTGAAGACTTCGGCGGATTGGCCCCACTTCAGCGCGATTTGAATAGGCTCAGACACGGGACAATCCGATTACCTTCAACTCAGCTTCGACAACCGGCCTGCATTCGTCACAGACCCACAAGGGGACTCTCTCCGCCAAAACCTCATGCGGTTGCGGGTCTTGAAAGATCACGATGACG
>CAZKXX010000141.1:0-6871 GCA_964556705.1 uncultured Acidobacteriota bacterium | reverse complement strand
CCCTTGACCCCGCGCCCGGCTCGCAGCCGCCTTCGTGTCGCTTGACAACGCCGACACCGTTATAGACGCGCTACGACGTCAATTCCTCGACGACGCGCTCAAAGACTTCGCGAGGCAGATCGAGGGGTGAGAAGAGGTCCGCAAGCTCGACATCAGGAAACCCGCGCCGCGTGAGCAACGCGGGGAGCTGTTCGCGAACGACGGCGGGATTTTCAGTGGGGAGGGAAAGCAGACACCGGAAGATGACTTCGTGCACCGGCTCGCGCCAGTGATAACCGGCGAGTTTCGAGCGCGCCAGTTCACGGAACGAACCTTCGCGCGTTCCCTGCGCGAGGGCGGCGAGCAGCAGTCGCTCGGCGCGCCGCACCGTTTCTTTATTCGGGGGGCGTGACATCGGCGGGTGCGGGTTCCGCGGGCGCGGCCGGGGGCGGCGGCTCGGGCGCAGTTTCCGCCGACGCATAGTAAGACCACTCGCCGGCCCACGTCGCGGCGCGAAACCAGAAGCGCCCGAACATCACAATCTGCTGCCCGACAAAGAGCAGCGCAAACAGCGCCGGCTCGCGGTAACTCATCCAGCCTTCGCCCGGATACGGCGTGTAGAGAATGTCCCACGGGACCGCGAGGCGATAGATTCCCAAAAGCGCCAGGCCGCACAGCGTCGGCACCGCGTAGATAATCGCGACGCGCCGGAACCGCGCGATGGAAAATCCCAGCGCGCTCAGAAAAGCATACAGGGCGCTCGGCGTGTCATCGCGGACCATCTTGACGCGCGCGAAATCCATCACCAGGTTGACGGCGACCAGCGCCAGCAGGAGCAGCGCGCCATGGCCGAGTTCCGCCGCGAAGCTCAGCCGGCCGTCCACCCACTCGCGCGTCGCGCGAGTCACGGGGCCGCCGAGACCCTGGTAGAGAAGGCGGAACACCAGCCAGTAAATCACCAGTCCCAGGAGCATCAGCTTCAGAAGGCCCCAGGCATAGCGCGCGACGTCGGAGAAGAATTCAGGGAGCGCAAACGGCTGGTCGAGCCGCTTGATCTGTCCCAGCACGCCGCCGGCGAGCAGCGTGTTGGCGGGAATCGCCACCAGCGCGATGAGCGCCATCCATTCGGCGTAGCGGTCGAGCGAGCCCGGATTGTTCGCGGCAAAATCGGTAAGCCAGTCGGGCACGAACCCGAAAGCGAGCGGTTCGGCCATCAGACTGTGGCTGGTGAAGCGCCGGATGCCGCGATACATCGGAAACGCCGCGAGCGCCGCGAGGGCGAGGTTTGCGACGAGCACCACCCAGACGGCGGAGCGAATCCGGCGCGCGATGCGCAGCCCTTCGAGGATGGCGCGACCACTAGTCATCTCAGTGCCCACCGCGGAAAATCAGGGAAGGATGAAGTCGGAAGGATGAAACGGACGTCCCCATCTCAAGGCTGTATCCTTCACACTTCATACATCACCCTTTTGCTTCCCCGCGCCTCAACTGAAGAAACTCGCCGCGAAGAGCAGGTTCTGGAGCCAGAAAATCCAGCGCACGGACCAGCGCGCGGCGGCGCGGTGGTCCGGCTCGCGTACTCGGCTGTTGTTCGTGAAGTTCGCGTCGAGCGCCAGCTTGTGCTCCGGGTCCACCGCCGCCGACTTCACCCGCTGCGGCCGCTCGTACACCAGCTTCAACCAGCGGTACTGGCCGTTCCAGTGCTCGCGAACTTCTTCGCCGTTATCGAACGTGACGAGGATATCCACCGGCGCGCGCGCCTCGCCCAGCCGACGCACCACGACGGTCGAGCGCCAGCGCTTCTCCTCGCTCTTCTCGAACTCTTCCAGCGCCCGGTCGCGGTCGTAAACCGTTTTGCGGCCGTCTTCATCGTAAACGCCGGCGGGCCCGAAAAGCGGCGAGACCTGAATGTCGGTCACGGCGTAATCCACGACATTCGAGCTGTAGAAGAACTCGCGGAAGAACCCGTCGAGGTCCTGGCCGGACGCCTCGCTCATCGTGGCGAAAAAGTCCTGCGGAATCGCGTGCTGGTACTGGAAGCGCTGGAAATAGGCGCGCATCGCGCGAGCCATTACTTCCTCGCCGAGATAGCTTTCCAGCGTTCGCAGCGTCAGCGCCACGCGGCCGTAGGAGTTCACCGTGTAGCTCGGCCCGTCGAGATATTCCCAGCCGAAGCGCACGACGTCATCGGATTTGGCGTGCGGCAGGTAACCCGGCCGGCGCTCGGTGCGCTCGGGATAGGAAACGCAGGAGAAATACAGGCCGAGCGGAAGCTTTCCGACGCCGGCGAAGGGGAACTGCGGAAGCCGAATTTCCAGCCACGGGTAGAGCCACACCGGCACGCCGAAAACGCGCTGGTAGTTGCAGCGGTCCGGAAACGCGCGCTCCATCACCTTGCCGGTCGAATAAGTATTCAGTCCTTCGTCGAGCCACGCGTCCTCGAATTCGTTGTTGCCGACGAGTCCGTACCAGAACTGATGTCCGGCCTCGTGCACGGTCACTCCTTCGGGGTCGCCGGAGCGCGCGCCCGGCCAGTACGCAGTGCCGCCGGTAAACAGCGTGGGATATTCCATTCCGCCCGTGTTGGATTTCCGCGGCGGGTCCACGACGGTCAGCGTGTCGTAGGGATAGCGGCCGTACCCGAGGCCGTAATATTTCAGCGCCGCGAACGTCGCCGCGAAATAGCGGTCGGCCTGGCCGCGATGCTCGGGCTGAATCAGCAGGATCACTTCCACGTCGCGCAGCGCCAGTTGCTCGGCGGGCGCCGCAAGGAAGCGCGACCAGTGGACCACCTCATCGCCGCGAACTTCCTTGCCCCACTCGAAAAGCCGTCGCAGCTTCACGAAGCGCGGGCTCGCCGTCCACGCGAAGTCGTGGACGTCTTCCTGGAAGTAGCGGTAGGTGGCGGTGCCGTCGGGATTGCGCCGCCGGCTCTGCTCGACGCCCGTCGCGCCGATGACGAAGCGCTCCGGAACGGTCAGCTCGACGTCGTAGGCGCCGTAGTCCGCGTAGAACTCCGCGTTCGCGTGGAACTGGCGGCAGTTCCAGGCGCCGAGCGCGCCCGCCGCCGCGCCGTACTTGCGCCGCCGCCGCGCCGCGCTTTCATACACGCCGAGCTTCGGGAACCACTGCGAGATCAGAAAGTATTCGCCCGGCGCCCAGCCCGTTCGCGCCAGGGCCCGCGGGAGTTTTGAGGTGAACTCGACTTCCACCGTCACCGTTCCGCGCGGCGGCACGGGCTGCGGCAGCTCGACGCGCATCACCGTCTGGTCCTTCTCGTTGTCGTCGTCGGGATGCATGAAGCGCATCGTCGGCGTCAGGTCGGCGCCGTGGGCGATCGAGATGCGGTCCACGTCCACCCAGCCCCACTTCGACTCGTCGGGGTCGGCCTTCCATTCGCGCAGGGGCTCGGGGCGCCGGCGCACGTCGCGCTCGCGCATCCACGTGCTGTCGAGGTTCTTGAAGGCGTTGAGGTAGAGGTGGAACCAGAGGTCGGGGACGGAGTCGTCGGTCGGATTGCGCCAGGTCAGCGTGTAGCGCCCGCGCACCGTCTTCGTTTCGGGCTCGAGCCGCGCCTCGATCGTGTACCGCACTGGCGCGTTCTCGACCTGAGGCGTGTAGCGATAAGTCGGCGTCTGCGCCGGGACGGTCGCCGCCGTCCACGCGAGCGTTCCGACCAGCAGCGCCGGAGTGATTCTCATTCGCGTTACCACGACGAAGGGACTTGCGCGAACGCCGGGGCGGAGATTCGGCCTGCGGATTCTACCAGAAGGAAATGCCGGGACAACAGAATCCCGCCGTCTTTCACCCCGTTGCCATTCTGAGCCCCGACCTGCCTGCCGCGGGCGGGCGCTTTCGGTCGGGGCGAGAAGCCTCCGCGCGTTCCCGCGGCTCTGGGGATCTGGGTCAGCGTTCCGACGGTGCGGAGGCTTCTTTCGACGCGCCCTTCGAGCCGCGGGGAAAAACAAAACGGATGGTGGCGGCGAGAGCGGCGAGCAGAAAGACTCCCGTCACAAACAGCGTCGCCGCCCGCCCCAGCCTGCTCGACGAAGGAATTCCGAGCGCCCCGCTCACTTCCATCCACAGGCAGTTTTCATAAATGTACGGACGCGGCTGGCAGTCCTGGACCGCGAGCTGCGCGAGCGCCAGAATCGCGCCCGTCAGCAGAATTCCCGCCGTGATTCGAAGCGTTTTCATTCCGCCAAGTCCCGCGCGACGCGGTTGCCATCCTTTTGGAGTCCGCCGCGCGCGGTGAACGCTGATTGTAGGCGTTTGAGTGGCCGATGAAAAGCGGCGTCCGCCGGAGCAGGAGCCCTCTTCTTTCCCTCTCCGGCGCGCTCGGCGTTTCTGCGGTGAATGTGAAGTGGTTTCCTCGCCGCCAGGCTGGTGAGGAGGCTTACTCCCGAAGCTGAAAGATATCCACGTTGATGACAATCTACCGAGGCCGCTTCGAATGCACGCCGGCCGCTTCCACTGCCGCCGCAAGCTGCTGAAATCTTATTCCTTCCCCGCAGAGTTTCACGAGCTTTTTTAAGGTGATCGAGCGCTCGCTTCGTCGCGCATTCAGAAACGAAGTCGGCAACACGTAGAACTGCCATTGGCTGACGTTCAAGGGATCGATTGTCGCTTTGTCCGCATGACTCAGAAGCGCAAACACGTAAACGTCAGCTTGGCGTTTGGCCTCACGGTCCTGTACGCCTGTCACCGGATTCCAGGCCCGAGTCGGTGGCGTTCTGAAAACGATGGATGAGAGGTCTGATTGGTGCCAACTCTGGACAAAGGCTGCCGACTTGACCTCAATCTTCGTGCCAGAAAGGGTTTGCAGATCGAAGGCGGCCCACTCGTCTCGGATGCCATCCGTAGGCAGGCCGAGCGCTCGCGCTACCACGTACTCGGCCAGCCGACCCCGCGTGACATTACTCACTAAATCGGACGTACTCCATCGCCAGAAGTCCAGAAGGTCAACCCCAAGGTCTTCGCCATTGGAGTGAAGGCGCTCGGCCCCACTCTTTCGTGTCACCTGAAGACGGCTCAGATTTCTCGACATACTTTGCGCCTTCTTGGAAACTCACATTCCAATAGGTGTCCCATTATTCGATTGGCCACTTGGGAATCGCCGCGTCAATCTCGGACATTAAGCGGATCGTTTCCTTGAGGGCCGTAACGACTTTCGAGTAGTGCTCCAGGTCTTCGTAGGTCAGCGTCCGGCCGCGGCGGTCTTTGAGACACTTCTCGCAGACCTGATATCCGCCGATGTGGAAGTCCCAGACTTCCGGCGGGACCCCTTCGAAGTATTGGCCCTGCAGCGCCGCTCGATGAGCGGCGGCCTGTAGCGGCGATGTGTCCTCGCCGGTCTTGGACTGCGGCGGCTTGCCGCCGCTTTGCAAAGCGGGAGGAAGCTCCCGCACTCCATAATACCGGCGAGCATAGCTCGCCGCTACAGCGTTGATGTACACCCGCCCCTGTTTGACTGGCTTTCCTGTTCCGGGTTCCGGCTGGCCCGGTGCGACGTAGTTGGGGAAGCCCTTTTCGACCTGATTCGAACCCTTGACGGGGAAGCGGGCAATCGGGTTTGCGAGCTTAGGCGATTCGAGCAAATGCAGCGCGACCAGCTCCGCGCCTTTGGCGCACAGCGCGCGGAATAGATTCACGTCCGAAGTGAGCGGCACGGGGGGGAAATCCCTCTTGAGAAATTCCGCGTAGCGGGCGCGGTAGGTGGGTGAATGAAAGACGGCGTAAATGTAGTTGAAAACGTCTTCCGGCCCGAAAGTTCCTGTAGCGTAGGGCTCGCTCTCAAGCCCTGCGGCTTTTCCAGCGGCGCGGGCATTTTCCGCGCCGCCCAAAGCGCGTCGCGGTGCGCGTAGCGTTGTCGAACGGCGAAACCGCATCTTTACGGCGTAGAGAAATGTTCCGGTCCCGCACGCGGGGTCAAGGATCAGCACCCGGTGCGTAGCGCCAGCGTCCCGCTGGCTTTCGTGCCGGCCAGAGGCCGGCGCTACGGTCCCCGTGTCAGCCAGCCCGTTCGGGCAGCCGAAGCGAGTCTTCGAGAGGTAATCCACGGACCGGACGAGATAGGAAACCACGGGCTCCGGGGTGTAATACACTCCCCGCGCTTCGCGCAACTTGGGATCGTAGGCCGCGAGAAAGGTTTCGCCGGCCGGCGCAGAGCGCAGCTCTGCGTTTGAGGGGTTAAATCCCTCTGCTCAGTCCGCGCCCAGCCCCCAAGCGCGCCGTCCGGAACCCGCGCGTGTGTTACCATGCGGCGGCGTCCCCGCTCGCGGGGCCAGCCAGGGTGGAGGATGGGAGACGAAACCAGCAGGACGGACGGTTCAGGCTTCGGCCGATGGCTTTTGCGCGTTGCCGTCGTGGCGGGCGTGGCGTTTGTCGCGGCGTGGGCGCTGGGCGCGCGCGCCGGGACCGGCCCGCCGCTGATTCTTTCGCTCGCCGCCTTCGCCACCTTCTGCCAGACGCGCCCCCGGCTCAAGGTCTTTACGTTCACGCTCTACGTTCTCGCCTTCACCACCGCGGCGCTGTTTTATCCCGCAGCGTTCCTCACCTGGAACGGCTTCGAGCTGAAGCGTCTGAACGTGCCGCTGATTCAGCTCATCATGTTCGGCATGGGCGCGAGCCTGAGCGTCGGTGACTTCGTGCGCGCCGTGAAAATGCCCAGGGCAGTTATCATCGGAATGGTATTACAATTCTCAGTGATGCCGCTCACGGGCTGGGCCGTGGCGCGCGCCTTCGGCTTCGAGCCGGAAGTGGCGGCGGGCGTGATCCTGATCGGATCGTGCTCGGGCGGCGTGGCCTCAAACGTCATGGCCTACCTGGCGCGCGCCAACGTCGCGCTCTCCGTCACCATGACCGCCTGCTCGACGCTGCTCGCGCCGCTCGC
>CAZKXX010000140.1:0-6876 GCA_964556705.1 uncultured Acidobacteriota bacterium | reverse complement strand
TCGAGCTGGCGATGCGCCTCGGCGTGGACCCCAAGCACGCCGACCAGATGGTGCGCGGGACGGTGGTGCTGCCCCACGGGCTGGGAAGAAGCAAGCGCGTGATCGTCATCGCCTCGGGTGAGAAGGTGCGCGAGGCGCGCGAGGCGGGCGCCGACGAAGCCGGCAGCGAAGAGCTGGTGCAGAAGATTCAGGGCGGCTGGATGGATTTCGACGCCGTGGTCGCGACACCGGACATGATGAAGTCGGTGGGGCGGCTCGGCAAAATTCTGGGCCCGCGCGGCCTGATGCCCAACCCCAAGACCGGGACCGTGACGCTCGACGTGGCGCGCGCGGTGAAGGAAGTGAAGGCCGGCAAGGTGGAATTCCGCGTGGACAAGACGGGCATCATCCACTGTCCGGTGGGCAAGGTTTCCTTCGACGCCGAGAAGCTGGCGGAAAACGCCTCGGCGCTGATTCAGAGCATCATCAAGGCCAAGCCCGCGACGGCCAAAGGAAAATACGTCAGGAGCATCGTGATTTCTTCGACGATGGGTCCGGGCGTTCCGGTGGACCTGGCGTCGGTGGAAGCCGCCTGAGGCGGTTGGATGTGCCTTTCGTGGGCCCCACGGGGCCGGCAGGTGGGAGAGAGCGGATGAAGAAGGAAGAAAAACAGAAGAAAGCGCAGGAACTGAGCGAGCGGCTGAAGAAGGCGCGTACCGTAGTGCTTTCAGGTTTCGAAGGGCTGACTGTGGCGCAGGATACCGAGCTGCGCAGAAAAGTGGCGGGCACGGGCGCAAGCTACCACGTGGTCAAGAACAGCCTCATCGAGCGCGCCGCGAAGGGAACGCCCGTCGAGCCGGTGGCGCAGAAGCTGAGAGGCACGACATCGCTGGCTTGCACGGAAACCGATCCCGTGGCGCTGGCGAAGGTCCTGACCGAGTACGCCAAGGAGAACCCGGCGCTGGTGTTCCGGGCCGGCGTGGTTGAAGGGCGTGCGGTTTCGATGAAGGAGTTTCAGCAGATCGCCAGCCTGCCGTCGCGGGAGGACCTGCTGGCCAAGGTCCTGTTCCTCATCAATTCGCCGGCGCAGCGCGTGGCGACGGCGGTGGCGGGCGTGGCGCGGCAGTTAGCGATCGTGGTGGACCAGGCAGTGAAGGAAAAGAAGTTTAAAGAGGCAGCGGGCAGCTAGGTTCTGTGCCCCGACGGAGGGTGTCGGGGCGAAGCGGCCGGGCCGGATTTCGAGGAGGATGAAAAGACGATGTCGGAACGGGTAGAAAAGCTGGTGGAAGAGATCAAGGGACTGACGTTGCTGGAAGCCGCGGACCTGGTGAAGCGGCTGGAAGAGGCGCTGGGCGTCTCGGCCGCGGCCGCCGCTCCGGTGGTGGTGGCGGCGGGGGCGGGCGCGGCGGGCGCGGCCCCGGCGGAGGAGCAGACCGAATTTAGCGTCATCCTCACCAACGTCGGGTCGAACAAAATCAACGTCATCAAGGCAGTGCGCGAAGTCACCAGCCTGGGCCTCAAGGAGGCCAAGGACCTCGTGGATGGCGCGCCCAAGCCGATCAAGGAAGGCGTCAGCAAGGAAGAAGCGGAGTCCATCAAGAAGAAGTTCACAGAAGCCGGCGCCACGGTAGAAGTGAAGTAGGCGCCGGGACCCGCGCCCGTCCTCGAAGTGTATCCGGCCGTCCGCGCGCCCGCGGGAGGGCGCGCGGAGGCTGCTCTTAAACGCCGGAGGTCACATCCACCCCGCAGAGGGCCGGAGCGTTCCGCCGAGCAACGGACATCTTCACGGCCGGGGTGTGCATCTTCAAAGGAAAGACCCATTGACGAGCCTGGCGACAACCACAACCGTCCGAAACCCCAAGCAAGGAGTAAACCGGAATGCCGAACGGCAGTAACGGCGCGCTGCGCGAGCGTATTAATTTCTCCAAGATTCCCACCATCATCGAGATTCCGAATCTGATCGAGGTCCAGAAGCGCTCCTACGACCGCTTCCTGCAAATGGACCTGCTCCCCTCCGAGCGCGAGGACACCGGACTTCAGTCGGTGTTCAACTCGGTCTTCCCGATCACCGATTTCCGCCAGGTTTCCCAACTCGACTTCGTGGACTATTCGGTCGGCAACTGGGAGTGCAAGTGCGGCACGCTTCGGGGCCTCCACCACCGGCGGAGCACCTGCAAGTACTGCGGCCATACGGTCATCACCGACCCCTTCAAGGTCGGCGACGTCCTCTGCACGAAGTGCGGGCGCTTCAACAAGAACGTCGTAACCTTCTGCCAGAAGTGCGGCGACCCGGTGGCCCTGCAACTCAAGTACGACGTCACCGAATGCCAGGAACGCGGCATGACGTTTGCCGCGCCGCTCAAAGTCACCATCCGCCTGACGCTCTACGACAAGGACGCGGAGACCGGCCACAAGTCGATTCGCGACATCAAGGAGCAGGAAGTCTATTTCGGCGACATCCCGCTGATGACCGACAACGGAACGTTCATCATCAACGGCACCGAGCGCGTCATCGTGAGCCAGCTCCATCGCTCGCCCGGCGTCTTCTTCGAATCGAACGCGCAGAAGACGTACTTCCTCGGCAAGATCATCCCTTACCGGGGTTCCTGGGTGGAGTTCGAGTACGACACGAAAAACCTGGTTTACGTGCGCATCGACCGCAAGCGGAAGTTTCTGGGCACCATCTTCCTGCGCGCCCTGGGGCTGAAAACGAATGCGGAGATTCTGCGCACGTTCTACCGGATCGAAAAGATTTCGCTCCGCGACCGCAAGCTTTACTGGGAAGCCTCCGAAGGGCTGGTCGGCAGCCGGATCTCGCGCGCCATCAACCACCCGCGGACGCATGAGACGATCCTGCCGGCGGGGAAGAAAATCACCGCGTCGGTGTGGAAGGAAATCCAGAAGGCGCGCGTGCAGGAAGTGGAGATCACCGCGCACGACCTGGAAGGCGCCTTCACGGCCGCCGACATCGTGGACAGCTCGACGGGCGAAGTCCTGCTGGAGGCGAACAACGAGCTGACGCCGAGCGTGCTCAACCAGATCCTCGATTCGTCCATCGGCGAAGTCCAGGTGTTCTTCCCGGAGCGCGACGAGATCGGGCCGATGCTGAGCGAAACGCTCAAGCGCGATACGGTGAAGACCCCGCAGGAAGCCCTGATCGAGCTCTACCGCAAAATGCGCCCCGGCGATCCGCCCACGCTCGACACGGCGACAACGCTGTTCAACGGCATGTTCTTCGACCCGCGGAAATACGACTTTTCGCGTGTCGGCCGGCTGAAGTTCAACATCAAGCTCGGCTACTACACGAAACTCAAGAAGAAGATTGACGATCGGGCCGTCGAGTTCGAGATCGAGAAGGCCAACAATCTGCCGTCTGCCAATTTCTATCTTGTCCTCGATCAGGAAAAGGTCTTCGTCGGAAAACGCGAAGGCGAACTTTGCACAGAGGTCGTGCGCGGTTGCGAAGGCACGATGGCCACCGATCACTCCGAAGGGACCATCGCGCAGCTTCCGCTCGACAAGCGCACGCTCGAGCCCGGAGACTTCTACGCCGCCATCCGTTACCTGCTGAAGCTCAAGAAGAACCCGGGCGGCGCCTACACGGTGGACGACATCGACCACCTCGGCAACCGCCGCGTGCGCGCGGTCGGGGAACTCCTGGAGAACCAGTTCCGCATCGGGCTGGTGCGCATGGAGCGCGCCATCAAAGAGAAGATGTCGGTCTATCAGGAAATGTCCACGGCCATGCCGCACGACCTGATCAACGCCAAGCCGGTGATGGCGGCGATTCGCGAGTTCTTCGGTTCGTCGCAGCTCTCTCAGTTCATGGACCAGACGAACCCCCTTTCGGAAATCACCCACAAGCGCCGTCTCTCGGCGCTCGGACCGGGCGGACTTTCGCGCGAGCGCGCGGGTTTCGAGGTGCGCGACGTCCACCCCACCCACTACGGCCGGATCTGCCCGATCGAGACGCCGGAAGGGCCGAACATCGGCCTCATCTCTTCGCTCTCCTGTTACGCGCGCATCAACGAGTTCGGGTTCATCGAAAGCCCGTACCGCAAGGTGCGCCAGGGGCGGACGGTGGATTACGTCACCGTCACGCATGGCGGCGATGGTCCGTGGAAGGTCGGCGAGCACATCGAACTCGCCGAAGTGGAAAAGGTGAACGAAGAACTGCGCGAGAAGCGCCGGAAAGCGGTCGAGTATGAACCCTTCTCGTTCTACCTTTCGGCCTGGGAGGAAGACCAGTACATCATCGCGCAGGCGAACGTGGAGGTGGATGACAAGGGCCGCATCGTCCAGGAACTCGTCAACGCGCGCCAGGCGGGCAACTTCGTTCTGACGCGCCGCGAAGAAATCGACTACATCGATGTGAGCCCGAAGCAGCTCGTCAGCGTGGCCGCGTCGCTGATCCCGTTCCTTGAGAACGACGACGCGAACCGTGCTCTGATGGGCTCGAACATGCAGCGGCAGTCCGTGCCCCTGCTGCGCGCCGAAGCGCCCCTGGTGGGCACCGGCATGGAGGAAGTGACGGCGCGCGATTCCGGCGCCGTGGTCCTCTGCAAGCGCAACGGCGTCGTGGACAGCGTGGACAGCGAACGAATCATCGTGCGCGTGGAAGGCGACGGCCACTCCGGCCAGCTTTCGCGCGAGGTCGGCGCGGACATCTACCAGCTCATCAAATTCCGCCGCTCCAACCAGAACACCTGCATCAACCAGAAACCGGTGGTTCGCAAAGGGCAGCGCGTGGCGGCCGGACACGTCCTCGCCGACGGCCCGTGCACCGACCACGGCGAACTCGCCCTCGGGCGCAACGTTCTCGTGGCCTTCATGCCCTGGCGCGGGTACAACTTCGAGGACGCGATCCTGGTGAGCGAAAGGCTCGTCAAGGAGGACTCCTACACTTCCATTCACATCGAGGAGTTCGAGATCGAAGCTCGCGACACCAAGCTGGGGCCGGAGGAAATCACCCGCGACATCCCGAACGTTTCCGAGTTCCTGCTCCGCGACCTCGATGAGAGCGGTGTCATTCGCATCGGCGCCTACGTCAAGCCCGGAGACATTCTGGTGGGCAAGGTCACGCCGAAGGGCGAGACGCAGCTTACGCCGGAAGAAAAACTCCTTCGCGCCATCTTCGGCGAGAAGGCCGGCGACGTGAAGGACGCCTCGCTGACCTGCCCGCCGGGCATCGAAGGCATCGTGGTGGACGTGAAAATCTTCTCGCGCAAGGGCGCCGAGAAGGACGAGCGCGCCAAGTCCATCGAAGCGGCAGAAGTCGCCCGGCTCGAGAAGAACCTGAACGACGAAATCCGCATCCTGCAGGACGAGCGCCTGAAACGGCTCTGCGAACTCCTGGAAGGCGAAAAGCTCCTCGCCGACCTGCACGATGAGAAAACCAACAAGCGGCTTCTGACCAAGGGGACGGAGCTCAACCGCGAAGTCCTGGCGCGCATCACGGCGCGTAACCTGAAGCGGATGAAGATCGCCAAGAAGGATCCCGAACTCCTCGAGCGGATCGATGAAATCGAGGAGATGACCTCGCGGCAGATCGACATCCTGCGCAAGATTACCGACGAAAGGATTCAGAAGCTCAAGAAGGGCGACGAGCTGCCGCCGGGCGTCATCAAACTGGTCAAGGTTTACATCGCGATGAAGCGCAAGCTTTCGGTCGGCGACAAGATGGCCGGCCGGCACGGGAACAAGGGCGTCATCGCGCGCATCCTGCCCGAGGAGGACATGCCGTACCTGCCGGACGGCACGCCGGTGGAGGTGGTCCTCAACCCGCTGGGCGTTCCTTCGCGCATGAACGTCGGGCAGATTCTTGAGACGCACCTCGGCTGGGCGGGCAAGGAGCTGGGCCGCAAAATCGGAGAGCTCCTTTCCAACGGCAATCGCGCCGAACTTTTGCGCAAGGAAGTGAAGGCGCTCTACCGTCGCAACCGGCTGGGCGCCCGGCTGGAAGGGATGAGCGACGCAGAGGTCATCGACTTCGCGCGCACTCTCCAGGAGGGCTTGCCTTTCTCGACGCCGGTGTTCGATGGAGCGACGGAGAAGGAAATCAAGGAGTACCTCGAACGGGCCGGCCTGCCGACCTCCGGCAAGGTGCGCCTCTACGACGGGATGACGGGCGAGGCGTTCGAGCAGCCGGTGACCGTCGGTTTCATCTACATGTTGAAACTCTCGCACCTGGTGGATGACAAGATTCACGCCCGTTCGATCGGCCCCTACTCGCTGATTACGCAGCAGCCGCTGGGCGGGAAAGCGCAGTTCGGCGGACAGCGCTTCGGCGAAATGGAGGTGTGGGCGCTCGAGGCCTACGGCGCGGCGTTTATTCTTCAGGAGCTGCTGACGGCCAAATCCGACGACGTGTACGGCCGCGCGAAGATCTACGAGGCCATCGTCAAAGGGGAAGCCGCCATCGAGCCGGGCGTCCCCGAATCGTTCAACGTGCTGGTGCGCGAGCTCCAGAGCCTGTGCCTGGACGTGGAGCTCATCAAGAAGCCGAAGGAGCAGCCCGCGCCCGTGGCGAGCGAATAGCGGCCCGAGGGCCGGCGGCAAGCGCGACGCGCGCTTCGCTCCGGCCATGACACGAACGAACCCGTTTCTCTCCTTTGAAGGAGGAAAAATTGTTTCGGAGCAGCCCTTACGATCGAGTCAGTTTGATTGGTGAATTCGACGCCATCCGGATCAGCCTGGCCTCGCCGGAGAAGATCCGTTCGTGGTCGCACGGCGAAGTCACCAAGCCCGAAACCATCAATTACCGGACGTTCAAGCCGGAGCGCGACGGATTGTTTTGCGCCCGCATCTTCGGCCCGGTGACGGACTGGGAGTGCCTCTGCGGAAAGTACAAGCGCATGAAGCACCGCGGCGTCATCTGCGACAAGTGCGGCGTCGAAG
>CAZKXX010000139.1:0-6925 GCA_964556705.1 uncultured Acidobacteriota bacterium | reverse complement strand
CGCGCTCGCCGGGTGGGTTGTCGCGGTCATGGCGGGGAACTGGCTGGCAGCGCCGCCGCCCGTCCGGCCCGCGACGCGGACCGCCGTCCTGATCCAGCCGAACGTTCCCCTCGATGAAGCCGGCGCCGCCGAATGGGCGCCTTGGCGAAATCCCGCCAGACTTTTCGAACTGGTCGAGTTGACGGTCTCGACGGTGAGGGAACAGGCGCCGTCCGGCCCCGCGACGACGCTGGTGCTCTGGCCGGAAAACTCCGCGCCCTTCTATTTCGAGCGCGACGCTATCTTCCGCGCCGCCATGGAACGCATGGCGCGCGAAACGCGGGCCTATGTCATCTTCGGTTCGGTGAACTTCGCGGACGCCGCCGAGACGCAGCCCAAGAACAGCGCGGTCCTGCTCGACCCCGAAGGGCACGCGATTTTCGACTATGATAAAATTCATCTGGTGCCGTTCGGCGAGTACGTGCCCGCTTGGGCCTTCCCGAACCTCATCGGAAAGATCACGCACGAGGCGGGAAATTTCGTTCCGGGCGCTGACTACCGCACCGCGCGGACGTCGCTCGGTGGAATCGGAATCTTTATCTGTTACGAAGCGGTTTTTCCGGACCTCGTCCGGCGGCTGGTGCCCGAGGGCGAGGGCGTGCTGGTGACGATTTCGAACGACGCGTGGTTCGGCACCTCCGCGGCGGCCACGCAGCACCTCGAGATGGCGCGCCTGCGGGCCATCGAGACCCGCCGTTACCTCCTGCGCGCGACGAACGACGGGTTTACGGCGATCGTGGATCCGTACGGCCGCGTCGTCGGACGGATCGCGCGCGGAACGCGCGGCACCCTCGTGGGAAAGTACGACGTGCGCGGGGAAAGGACGCCCTACACGCGCGCCGGCGATGCATTCGCCTGGGCCTGCGTGCTGCTGGCATTCGCGGGAATGGCCGGGTTGAAGACGAGAGAGAAAGTCAAAAGTCCAAAGGCAAAAGGCAAAGGGCAAAAGTAGGACGCGCGGTGGTTCTTACTTTCAGCTCTTAAGTCTGAACTTTGAACCTCGTCGGGCAACTCCGCCGAGAGGATGGATCGAAACCCATGATTGAAGAACTTCAAAAAGAATTCGACGAATTGAAGTCCCGAGCCAACGACCTCCGGAGCTTTCTTTGACGCACCCGCCTGCCGCCGCCGACTGGAAGCCTTCGAAAAGCAGATCGCGCAGCCCGATTTCTGGAAAGACCAGGAAGCTGCGCAGAAGGTCCTGACCGAGCGCCGCCGGATCGAAGAAAAGATCGAGGCCGACGAGCGGCTGGGGCGCATGGTCTCCGACCTCGAAGCGTATCTCGAGCTGGCGCGCGAGGGCGAGAACGTCGCGACGGAAGCTTCTGCGGATCTGGCGACCCTCCGCCGGGAAGTCGAGCGCATCGAGACCCAGACGCTCCTTTCCGGCGAGCACGACAAGCTGAACGCCATCGTCACCATCCATCCGGGGGCGGGCGGCACCGAGTCGCAGGACTGGGCGGAAATGCTGCTGCGCATGTACCGCCGCTGGGCGGAGCGGCACGGCTTCAAATTCACGCTGATGGAATTTCAGGCGGGTGAAGAAGCGGGGCTGAAGTCCGCGACGTTTACCGTGGCGGGCGAATACTCTTTCGGACTGCTCAGTTCCGAGACCGGCGTCCACCGCCTGGTGCGAATCTCACCCTTCGATTCCGCGGCGCGCCGGCACACTTCGTTCGCCTCGGTGTTCGTCAGCCCGGAGATTGACGATACGATTCAGATTGAAATCAAGCCAGACGAACTGAGGATCGAGACGTACCGCTCGACGGGCGCGGGCGGCCAGCACGTCAACACCACGGACTCCGCCGTGCGCATCACGCACCTGCCCACGGGCACGGTCGCGCAGTGCCAGAACGAGCGCTCGCAGCACCGCAATAAGGACATGGCGATGAAGTTTCTGCGCTCGAAACTCTATGAGCTCGAGCTGCTCAAGCGCCGCGAGGCCGCGCAGAAGCTGGAAGATTCCAAGATGGAAATCGGATTCGGCAGCCAGATCCGGTCTTACGTCCTTCACCCTTACCGCATGGTGAAAGACCTGCGCACCCGCGTCGAAATCGGCGACGCGGACCGCGTGCTGGACGGCGATATCGATCCCTTCATCAAAGCGTGGCTGATCCAACGGCGGGGCGGCGCCCAACCGACCGCCGTGGGCACGTAGGGGAAAGTCGGACATTCGGACCCGACGCGCGGCGGACAATTTGTCTCTGCGGTCGGGTATTCCAGTTCCTCCACCAGATTTTTCGTGCGGCCAAGCCGGGGGCGCGCACATCCAAGGAGCGGAGGACGCGATGATGCCCAACCTTCAGCTGCGACGGATTCTTTGTCCTATCGACTTCAGCCGGCGTTCGGCTGCGGCGCTTCGCCTGGCGGGGGGACTGGCGCAATCTCTCAGCGCGGAATTGGTTGTGCTCCATGCGCAGCGGGTAGAAGCGCCGATGTATTTTACTGCGGCGCAGACCAAAGCGCTCCAGGCCCAATTGAAGCGCGCGGCGCGCGCGGGCCGGGAGTTTGCGGCAAAGTTCGCCGCCACACATCTGCCCAAGGACATCTCGCGACGCGTGGTACTGGTCGAGGGCGACCCCGTGGCCGCGGTTCTTCGCGCGGTGAAATCGATGCGGGCGGCAATGATTGTCATGGGGACGCACGGACGCACGGGACTCGAGCGGATCCGGCTCGGCTCCGTGGCGGAGAGCATTCTTCGCCAGGCAAGCGTTCCCGTGCTGACGGTGGGCCCGCAGGTGACCAGCTCGGGCTCCTCCGGCAGATTCGAGAAAATTCTTTGCCCCGTGAACTTCGGCCACTTGGCCCGCGCGGCGTGCGAGTTTGCCGCAGGCTTGGCCGAACGAACCGGCGCCGAACTGATCGTCACCCATGTGGTCGAGGGCGAACAGCCATCTCCCGAGCGCGTGCATCGGGAATTGTGCGATTGGATCGGTCCGGACATCCGCCAGCGCTGCCGCGTGAACGAGGTGGTCCGCGAGGGAAGTGCCGCGGAGCAGATTGTGGCCCTGGCGCGCGAGTCGAAAGCCGACATGGTGGTGGCTGGAGCGCGGCCGCGCTCCTTGCTGGGCGCGGTCCTCTTCGGTTCGACAAGCGAATCGCTCATCCGCACCGCGCCCTGTCCGGTGCTCTCGGTCATCCGGAAGTAAAGCGCGGCGCTTCCTTCACGGGTTCTTGAATTCGCCGTCTTCGGCTCATGGCCCTTCTTCCCGCCCTGTGCATCCCGCGGGCGTGCCAACAGCTTCCTGCCGACTGCCTTCTGCCTGCTCCTGAACGAAGTCACTGGGCTCAGCTCAGGCGCGACTGGTGCTATGTGGACGGAGCCCTTCGACTCGCTTTGCTTGCTCCCTTCGACAAGCTCAGGGCAGGCAGGGCATTCCGGCTTTGCTGGAATGGCGGAGAGGGTGGGATTCGAACCCACGGTTGAGTTTCCCCAACACACGCTTTCCAAGCGTGCTCCTTAAACCGCTCGGACACCTCTCCGCGGCAAGTGGGGGAGCGACAACTGAGCCGCGCGAGCCTCAGCGGGTGGCAAGAGCCGCGCGGCAATCCCTCAGTATAGCACTCCGCCCAAATCCGGGGCGGACCAGTTGCCAATCTCTAATCTCCAGCTTCTTCCTCACGGACAACGGACCAAGGACCAAGGACAAGGGACCAGGGACAACGGACGAAGGACAACGTCCTCTCCCGCGCCAGTTTCCAATCTGCGGTTTCCCCGCCTTCCGGCACGCTCAACCAGCCCACAAAAACCCCGCCTGCGACCGCTTGTGCTTGACCTCAACGCCCGTCAAACGAATAATGAGCGTCTCCAATTCCCGGCGATCCAAGCATCAAGACGAGCTTTCACCTTACGGAGGCTGGCGTGAAGACAGACCGCAGACGATTTCTCAAAACATCTCTCGGGGCGGGCGCGGCGCTGGCAGGCTTTCCATTCGTCCGTGCGCGGGCGGCGGAGAAGTTCCGTACGGCGCTCATCGGGTCAGGTTGGTGGGGGATGAACATTCTGCGCTCGGCGATGGAGTCCGGCACCGTGAAGGTCGTCGGGCTGGCGGACGCCGACCTGGATCACCTGAATGCCGCGGCCGAGGAAGTCGAAAAGCTTTCGGGCGAGCGCCCGAAGCGCTTTGCGGACTACCGCCAGCTCCTGAAGGAGCAGAAGCCGGAGATTGCCATCGTCGCTTCGCCCGACCATTGGCACCCGCTTCAGATGATTGACGCGGTGCGCGCCGGCGCGCACGTCTATCTCGAAAAGCCCATTTCGCACACGATTCTCGAAGGGCGTGCGATGCTGAAGGCAGCGCGAGAGGCGAATCGAGTGGTCCAGGTGGGATTTCATCGCCGCGTTTCTCCCCACAATGTTTCGGGGATGAAATTTCTGAAATCGGGGCGCGCGGGAAAAATCGGCATGGTGCGCGCCTTCGTCCACTATCCGGGCGGCGCCGGAGAGATGACGCCGGACTCCGAACCTCCCACGGGGCTCGACTGGGACCTCTGGTGCGGCCCGGCGCCCAGGCGGCCGTTCAATTCCAAAATTCATCCGCGCGGCTTCCGGCAATTTCTCGACTACGCCAACGGCACGCTCGGCGACTGGGGCGTGCATTGGATGGACCAGATCCTCTGGTGGACGGAAGAGAAGTGGCCCAAGAAAGTCTTTTCGTCCGGCGCGCGCCATATCCGTCGCGACAACACGGACGCGCCCGACACGCAGGTGGCCACATTCGAATTCGAGTCCTTCACGGCCACCTGGGAGCATCGCCAGTACGCGGGAAACGAAGCCGAGAAGACGAACATCGGCTGCTACTTCTACGGTACCGAAGGCACCTTTCATATGGGCTGGCTCGACGGCTGGACGTTTTACCCGAGCGACACGAAAAAGCCCGTCCTGCACGAAGACCCCCAACTTGGAATGCCCGACCATCAGAACATCCGCGAATTGTGGGCGGATTTTATTGAGGCGATTCGCGCCGGCCGCCGGCCCGCGGCCGATATCGAAATCGGGATGCGCTCGACGGAGATGAGTTTGCTGGGAATGCTTTCCATGAAGCTCGGCCGCGCCGTCACATGGAACGGCGGGAAGGGCAGGGTCGCGGGCGACGAGGAAGCCAACCGGCTGTTGCGGCGGCCATACCGCGCGCCCTGGGAATATCCGAGCGCTTGAGGTGGGGACGCGCGCCCTCTATAATTCCACCCCTTGCCCATCCGGTCCCAACCTCGACCACAGACAAGTCTGAGAACCGTGATTCTCGTGTTCGCCGCTGGAGTGGCCGTGGGCGCGTTGGCGATGTACGTGGCGCTGCTGCCGTTCTCGGCGACGGATGAGCGCTCGGCCATCATCGAGCCTCTCGAATCGCCCATCTGCTACTCCTGTCTGTGGGAGGGGTACGATCCGAAGCTTCGCGAGGAGGTGGTGGATTTTTATCGCCAGTATGAGACCCCGGATCCCCTCGTCGGGTCGGACGCCCGGTACGTTCTCTGGCGGGCGACGGGCAATTCCAATTGCGACGCGCGTAAGGGATACGCGCGGGCCGCCGAGGAAGAGGACGATTACCGGCGTTATCTCGCTCTGGGGGCGCTGGCGTTCAGCGCGCCGGAATGCGGTCGAAACGGGCTGCGCGAGCTGGAGGCCGCGGCGCGCGTGGCGCGTAAGCTCGAACTGCGCGTCGAGGCGAACGTCCTCGAGGCGCTGGCTTCCGGCGGCTTCGAGCCGCGTTTTCAGCCGACGCTGATCGTGGCCGGAGTGGAAGCGCCGCCCGGCGCGCAGACCCTGATTCTCGGCGAGAGTTTTGTCGAGATCGGCCCGGGCACGCGGGTCGGCACGCAGGTGGACCGCGTCGTCCGGGACTGGATCAGCTACCAGATGAGGTGGGACCTGACGGCGAACGCGATTGCGGCCGAATCGGTGCTCGATTATCACGAGGGCGCGGTGGTGCGCCGGATTTTGGAGGGCGTGGCCGCCGAGGTGTTTCCGCTCGCGGGCTCCGTGCTGGCGCGCCGCGGCGAACGCTGGTACGCGCCCGACAACGCAGGAGAATTCCGGTTCGAGGTGCTCGACGATAAGCTCCAGTATCCCACCAGCCACGCCCGCCCCGAATCCGCCTGGATCCTCGACACGCACGGGCTCTCCGTGCTGGTTCCCCAGGCCATTGAGCGGCGGGCGCAGGTGGTGGTGGCCTGCGGCGATTCGGAAGGGAAGATGCACGCCGCCTGGCACCTTGCGCAACAGGGTGTTCACGCGGTGTTTCCGGGCGACCGCTATCAGGACCTGCTGCTCGGCTATCGGGCGCCGGGAGTGCTGATCGGGACCGCGCCGGTCAGGGTGGAGGGCGACCGCGTCGTGGTGGGGAGGCAGCCGGTGCGGATCTCCCTGGCGGAGACGATTGTTGTTCAGGACACACGAACTGTCTTCCCCGTGCAGTATTATGACGCCGCGGCGCGCTATTTCCGACGCTTTCGCCAGACCGTCCCGCTGCGCCTGGAATTTGTGGACGTGGACGCGGCCGACCAGATCGGGCGCGTGCTGGCCCGCGCCGAACAGTTGCGGGCGTCGGTGGTTGCGGTGCGCGTCGTCACGAAGGCCGAATTTGAGGAACTCAGCCGCTGGCTTCGCCGTTCGGCGCGCCATCGCGCCGTGCTGTTTCATTCCGGCCTCTACCCTTATGCCCAGCCTTTGTTTGAAGCCTTCCCCGAGCAGGTGACGTTCGGCGACCTGCGGCCGCGATTCGAGTGATTGCTTTCCGGCGGGTTTTGTCCGGGACCTGCGGGCCGGCGCCCGCTCGCGTCGGAGTTGGTGCGAAAGGGGGGATTCGAACCCCCACCCCTTGCGGGACCAGATCCTAAGTCTGGCGCGTCTGCCAGTTCCGCCACTTTCGCCTGTTGGGGATTATAA
>CAZKXX010000138.1:0-7001 GCA_964556705.1 uncultured Acidobacteriota bacterium | reverse complement strand
GGCCGAAGAGGCCGAGCGGCTCTCGCACAAGCACATCGGCACCGAACACCTGCTGCTCGGGCTGCTGCGCGAGGACAAATGTTTCGCGGCGGAAATCCTCCACGAGCGCGGGCTGCGGCTTTCGACCATCCGCGAGGAACTGGCCCGGACCTCGACCGAGAAGGTTTCTTCGGGACGCTCCAAAGAAACTTCATTGCTCGCGGAATTCAGCCGCGATTTGACGCAGGCCGCCGTTGAAAACCAGCTCGACCCGTTAATCGGAAGGGAAGGTGAACTCGAAAGAGTTATCCAGATCCTCTGCCGCCGGACCAAAAACAATCCCGTCCTGATCGGAGAGCCCGGAGTAGGCAAGACGGCGATCGTCGAAGGCCTGGCCCAGAGGATCGCCGACGGCGACGTACCGTCTTTCCTGGCCGACAAGCGGATCCTGGCGCTGGACCTTTCGCTGATTGTGGCCGGGACCAAATACCGCGGCCAGTTTGAAGAGCGGCTGAAGACCATCATGAAGGAACTGATGGAGTCGCAGAACGCCATTATCTTCATCGATGAGCTGCACACACTGGTGGGGGCGGGCTCGGCGGAAGGTTCACTCGACGCAGCCAACATCCTCAAGCCGGCGCTTTCGCGAGGCGAAATCCAGTGCATCGGCGCGACGACGCCCGCGGAATTCCGCAAGTCCATCGAAAAGGACCGTTCGCTCGAACGCCGCTTCCAGGCCGTGAAAGTTCCTCCGCCGAACGAAGGGGAGGCGCTGAAAATCCTGTTCGGCATCAAAGACCGTTACGAGAAGTTCCATGCGGTGACCTACCTGGACGACTCGCTGAACGCGGCCGTGTACCATTCGGGCCGGTACATTCCCGACCGCTTCCTTCCCGACAAGGCGGTGGACCTGATCGACGAAGCGGGCGCACGCGTCAAGCTGCGGCAGAGCACCCTGCCCGAGGAGATGATCGACGTCCAGAAACGCATCAAGTTCGTGGTTCACCGCATGGAAAACGCGATTGCGAACCACGAGTTCGAGAAGGCGCGTTTCTATTCGGACGAAGAGCGCAAGGAGCGCGAGAACCTCCGCCTGCTGCGCGAGAAATACAACATTGACGAGACGGCCGTCGGCGTGGTGACCAAGGAAGACATCGAAGAGGTCGTTTCGCGCTGGACAGGCGTGCCCGTCACGTCGATCAAAGAAGAAGAGATGTCGAAGCTCCTGCGCATCGAGGAGGAGCTGCACAAGCGGATCGTCAGCCAGGACCGGGCGATCTCGGCGCTGGCGCGCGCGATTCGCCGTTCGCGGGCGGGGCTGAAGGCTCCCGGCCGGCCTGTCGGGTCGTTCCTGTTCCTCGGCCCTACGGGCGTGGGCAAGACGGAGATGGCACGGTCGCTGGCCGCGTTCCTCTTCGGCAGCGAACGCTCGCTCGTGCGGTTCGATATGAGCGAGTTCATGGAGAAGCACTCCGTCTCGAAGCTCATTGGCTCGCCGCCCGGCTATGTGGGCTATGAAGAGGGGGGGCAGTTGACGGAGCGTGTTCGCCGCACCCCCTACTCGGTGATCTTGCTCGACGAGATCGAGAAGGCCCATCCGGACATCTTCAACATCCTGCTTCAGGTGTTTGAGGACGGCCAGTTGACCGACGGGCTGGGCAACACGGTGGACTTCAAGAACACGATCCTCATCATGACGTCCAACCTCGGAGCGCGGAACCTGATGAAGCGCTCCGGTCTCGGGTTCCAGTCGGCCAACGAAGCTGAGAGCGAGAAGAAAGCGGAAGAAATGGTGACCTCGGAGGTCAAGCGGCAATTCAACCCCGAGTTCCTGAACCGGCTGGACGAGGTCATCGTGTTCAACGCATTGAACGATGACGATCTGCTGCGGATCATCGACCTGCTGGTGGCGCAGATCAACCTGAACCTGGCGCCGCGCAACATCCAGGTGACGCTGTCGCCGGAGGCGGCGCACTGGATTCTGGAGAAAACCTGCGCGGACCGGTCCTACGGAGCGCGGCCGCTGCGCCGCGCCCTGCAGAAGCACCTCGAGGACCCGCTGTCGGAGGCGCTCATTCAGGGTGAGATTCAGATCCCGGCGGTGCTCGAAGTGATCGTCGAGAACGAGGGCCTTTATTACCGGTCGGTGAACGATAAGCTGGTTGCGGCCTCGCCGCTGTCGACTTGAGGCGGAAGGGCCGGCCCTTCTCAAAGGGAACGGGGATTTCACGCCTGGCGGTTCCGCGATTATCCCGTCCGAGGAGGCGAGTTCGGCCGATTTTCGGGCCAACTTCAGGCGGGTTCCCAGCATCGGATTAATCACATCGGAATGAACCCAGGGGGGAGCGGACTGTCCGTTGGGGATGTGTTCGGCAGATAAGGTTCGACACGGGAAGACGGGGTGGACTTTTCTCGCGGCGTCGATTCTCGCCGTGTCTGCTTTTGCCACGACTTCTTCCTTGTGGGCGGCGCCGCAAGAAGAGCCCGGTTCCGATGAGGAGGGCGCTCCGGCCGAATCCGCGCCTCCGCCCCTTCGCCTGGAAACACCCGCCGAATCGGCCGAGCCGCAGCTCCGATTGGAAGCGCCAGCCGAAGCTCCGCAGCAGGAGCAGCCTCCGGCGCTCGAGACTCCTCCTCCGGCCGAAACCGAGACTCCGGCGCCCGAAGCAGCGCCCGGCCGCGATGTGATCGAGACGATCATCTTCCGCGGCAACCGGCGCGTGCCGGCGGCCACCTTGCGCGCCCGCATTTTCACGCATCCCGGAGATTATTACGACGAGAACGCGCTGGAGCGCGATTTCATGGCCCTGTGGAACACCGGGTTCCTCGACGACGTCCGCCTGGAAGTCTCCGAGGGCGAAAAGGGCAAGATCATCACGTTTTATGTGCGCGAGAAGAAGCTCGTGCGCAGCATCGACTACAAGGGGCTGAGCAGCGTCACGCAATCCGACGTGCTGGAACGTTTCAAAGAGCGCAAGGTCGGCCTCTCGATCCAGTCGCAATTCGATCCGGTCATCATCAAGCGCGCCCAGGTCGTGCTCCAGCAGTTGCTTTCCGAACGCGGCCGGCAGTTCGCCACCGTGCGCACCCGCACGCGGAACATTCCGCCCAATTCCGTCGCCCTCACGTTCCTCGTCGTCGAAGGCCCGAAGGTCAAGATCGGGGACATCAAATTCGAAGGCAACACGGTTTTCTCGGACAAGAGGCTGGTGCGGGTGATGAAGTTTTCGCGCCCCGCCGGACTCCCGCCCTGGTTCTACTGGTTCCACAAGACCTACGACAAGGATCGCATCCTCGCCGACCTCGAGCTGCACATCCGGACGCTCTATCAGGACAACGGCTACTTCTACGTCGTCCTGAAAGAGCCGGAAATCAAGATGATGGATACGAAGCGTCGCTGGCCGTTCTTCTTTTACAGCTGGGGACGCGGGAAAAAGGTTGACGTCACGATTCCCATCGAAGAAGGAGACCAGTACCGGCTGGGCCGGTTCGTCATCCGGGGCAACAAGCTGTTCCGGCAGGACCAGATCCAGCCCGTGCTGCAATTAAAGGAAGGCGACATCTTCAACCTGGGGCGCGTCCGGAAGAGTATCGAGAATTTCCAGAAGCTCTACGGCGCTTTCGGCCACATCAATTTCACCGCCGAGCCCGATATCGAGCCCGACCGGAAAAACAAGATCATCAACCTGGCGCTCGACTTCAACGAAGGGAAGCAGTTTTTTGTTCACCGCATCGAGTTTTCCGGCAACACGAAGACGCGCGACAAGGTCATCCGGCGCGAACTGCTGGTGGACGAAGGCAGCGTTTTCAATTCCGAACTCTGGGATTACAGCGTCCTGCGCATCAACCAGCTCGGGTTTTTCGAACAGGTCAAGAAAGAAGACTACGACATCCGGCAGAACGCCCGCGACTCGACGGTGGACATCCTCGTCAATGTCAAAGAGAAAGGCCGGAATTCGATCGGGTTCTCGGGCGGCGTGAGCGGCCTCGCCGGGAACTTCGTTGGGTTCAACTACGCGACGAACAACTTTCTCGGACTGGGAGAGACCCTGAGCCTGCAGATGCAGTTCGGGACCTACGAAAAACTCTATTCGTTCGGATTTACCGAGCCGTACCTCTTCGACCGGCCGATTACGACCGGCTTTACCGTCTTCAAGAGCGACTTTCGTTTTGACCAGCTTCGTCAGGCGGCCTTTTTCACCGGTGTGCGGCCGGAGGCGCTGGCGCAGACCACGGTCGGCCAGACGTTCTTCCAGAATTTCCAGCAAAACTCGGCCGGCTTCACGGTGTTTGCCAGTTACCCGTTGCGCCGCAGCTTCGCGCGCGTCGGCCTGACTTACAGCTATTCGGTCTCGAGTTTGCAGGCGTTCAGCGCGGCCTCGGACACCTTTTTCCGGGCGCTCACCTTCCGCGGCATCGAAGGCCCGAACCAGCTGAGCGGCATCAAGACCAGCTCGGTGATGCCGACCTACCTTTACAACACCACGGACCACCCGTGGAACCCGACGCGCGGCCGCTACCTGTCCGCCGCGCTCTCGATCTCCGGCGGTCCGCTGGGCGGCAACGTGAACTCCATTCGGCCGGTCGTGGAAGCCAAGTGGTTCAAAGCGGTGGCCAAGAAGAAGAGCGAGCATCCGCACGTCTTTGCCACGCGCTTCCTGGGCTCAACGGTCTCCGGCTACGGCGGCCGAGTCCCGCCCCCGTTCTCGCGGTTCTTCATCGGCGGCGAAGACGACATCCGAGGCTTCTACATCCGCAGCGTCAGCCCCGTGGCCTTTTTCCCCTCGGTGTCGCAGGTCTGCAACCTCGATCCGGCCGGACTGCCGATACCCGCCGTCGGCTCGGACGGGCGGCAGATCCCCGGCCAGTGCGGCTCCTTCACGCGCTTTCCGGTCTGGACGCCAATTTTCCCCGGCGGCGATACGATGCTGATTACCAATACGGAGTATCGCATTCCCATCGCCGGCCCCGTCACGCTCTCCTACTTCGTTGACCTCGGCACTTCTTTTGTGTGGCGGACGAGCCAGTTGCGTGTCCAGCAGAGCGCTTTAGAGGGGCTGAAGAGCGAGTTTCCGTTTTTCCCGACTCCCGACTTCCTGCGCCCCATCGGCAAGACGAACGTGCGCCCGCGCGGCTCCTCGGGCCTGGAGGTTCAGGTGATCCTGCCCGTCGTCAACGCACCGATCCGCGTCTTCTGGGGCTATAACTTCCTGCGCGTGGATGAATCCATTGTGCCGCCGCAGGACTTTCCGCCGGAGTCGCTCTTCCCGAACCACGCGACCTTCGAGCGGGCGCTCTCCGCCTTCCGCGGCTTCCGCCTGAGCGAGCGCAAGTCCCGCCTGGGATTCACTGTGGCCCGGACGTTTTAGACTCGATGTTCTCTGGTGTACAATGCAGGAACGAAGAAAGATTCTCACCATTGAGGGAATTTGAATGATCAACCGAGCACGACGACTGACTCCGGTGCTGGCCCTTCTGGCGTTCCCCGGCCTTCTGGCGGCGCAGGCGGCCGGCGGCAAAGTGGGCGTCCTGAACCTTCAGGAGGCGATCCAGAACACAGCCGAAGGGAAGAAAGTTTTTGGAGAAATCCAGAAGAAGTACCAGCCGCGCCAGCAGGACCTTCAGCGCCAGCAGCAGGAAATCAACGCGCTGCAGGACCAGTTGCAGCGCCAGGCGGCGACCTTGAGCGATGAGGAGCGCGTGCGCCTCTCCCGCGAACTCGAAGACAAGCAGAAGATCTTCAAGCGCGCCACGGAAGACGCGAATTCGGACTTCAACGCCGACACCCAGGACGCTTTCCGCCGCATCGGCCAGAAGATGGTGCGGATCGTCAACGAGTACGCGCAGCAGAACGGGTTCGTGCTGGTCATCGACGACGCGCAACTGCCTGTGTACTACGTGGCCCAGGAAATCGACCTCACTGAAGAGATGGTCCGGCG
Organism: uncultured Acidobacteriota bacterium; assembly: GCA_964556705.1. Taxonomy (GTDB): domain Bacteria; phylum Acidobacteriota; class Terriglobia; order UBA7540; family UBA7540; genus CAZKXX01. The sequence goes on along the minus strand of CAZKXX010000138.1, from coordinate 1,083 downwards.
GTTTGACGCCGCCCATCCGGTGGAAGCGGCGGCGAGTCCTGCTCCTTCGGGCGGTGCGGGCGCCACCACGCGCCCGGCGGCCACCGCTCCGAACCGCTAGTCCTGCGGAACTCGAGACCTACCCCTCCACGCTTCAGCCTTGAACATTACCCCGGGAGGGGTGTCTCTCCGTTCGGGTTCGCCCCTCAGTCGCCCTCCCGCCCGCGACCCTCTCCGTTCTTGGCCGGCTTCGGCCGCTCCTTCGGTTCCGGGTGAATGCTCACTTTCACGATGTGCGGAAACGCCTCGCGGAAGCGGAATTCCAGCGCTTCCATGATGTCGTGCACCCGGCCCACGGCGAGATGCGGGTCGAGCGTGCAGTGCAGGCGCACAATCACATTTCCCGCCACGCGATGAGCCTGAACGGAATGGACGTCGACCACTCCGGCCGTCTCGCGCGCGATGGCCGTCAGCCGCTCCTCCATGTCCTCGCGGACCGCCGCCTCGTGGCCAGATTCCACCTGCCTCAGCAGCGGTTCGATGTGGATGTTGACCTCGGAAATTTCGGGGACCCGCCGCAGGATTTCCTCCTCCAGGAGCGAAGCTTGGCCGTGCGCGGCTTCCAGCGTCAATTCCGGAGCGACCTCGAGGTCGAGGTTCACGTAGATGCGTCCGCTGAGATCGTAGGCCGCGACGTCGTGAATGAGAAAGTTCTGCCGGTGGGCGATGGCGCGGATGCGTTCGACAACGTCGCTGGAGGCGGGCTCGCGCGGCGCCGCGTGAATCACCACGTCGGCGCTCGGAAACTGTTTGTGGATTTCCTCCTCGACGAGGTCCACCACCGACTGGGCGTGCTCGAACGGAATGTTGCTCTCGAGCGTCAGCCGCAGGTCCACGAACAGGCGCGCGCCGCTTTTGCGGGCGCGCAAGCGGTCGAGCCGCAGCACTCCGGGCACGCGCGTGACGGCGGCGCTGATGCTGGCCCCCGTGCCCGCCGGCGCCGCGTCCACCAGCGCGTCCACGGTGCGCCGGCCGAGCTTCAGCGTCAGATGAATCACGATGGCCGCCACCACCAGCGCGGCCAGCGCGTCGGCGTGCTGCAGC
>CAZKXX010000137.1:0-7269 GCA_964556705.1 uncultured Acidobacteriota bacterium | reverse complement strand
ACCTTATGTCTCAGGGTCCAATACTCAGGGTTGAGAGTTGAGCGTGCCGCGAGGCCCCGGTTGGCAGATGCTGGATCGCGGGTCGTAGAAGCGCCGCGAGGATAAGCCCCAAGATACTTCTTGACACTAAAGGGCACAAGAACTATAATTAAGGGCATCGAATACATTTAAAGGAGGGGCGCGGATATGAAGGCGACTTTAAGTAACGGAATTGTCCTTGAAGGGGAGCCTTTCGAAATCGCGAGGGCCTTAAGGGAGATAGGTGGGCAAAGTGTCGGCTCCAACGGCAGGACCGTTGCGTCCACTACGCCGGCTGTAACGGGCGCGCAGATCGTTTGGTCCGATCAGGCTGTTCGGAAATTTGCGCAATGCCTCTTCGGGAAACAGAAGAAACTAATTGAATTCCTGCTAAAGAAGAAATCGAGTGTTTCGATCAACGAAATCATGAACCATCTGGGCCTGAAGACGGGAAACCAACTGGCAGGAATCCTATCTTGTATCACAAGGAATGCTCGACGCGAAACCGGCTACAGTGAAGCGATGGCATATGGGTACGAGCTTAAGGATGGTGTCTGGCATTATTTCGTCCGGCCTGAGCTAGCCGAGAACCTCCATAGGATTTTGACGGAATAGGCAAATGAAGGTAAACCGGGCGGAGTAGTACGAACTGCCCAAGGCTCTTCGGTTCTCGGTTGTGCCGCGGTCACAACCCCTCGGGGGTGGCACGAGATGGCAAATTGTCTTTAACGTTTAGGAGCAGGATGGTGGGACTGTGCCTCGGATTTTCCTGGATACCCCACAGATTCATCTACTGCAAATAGCGCGTCTCCGAACCCCTGACCGCTATGCGTCATTCACCGGTGTTTGGAGAGAGAGGGGGTGCAACCTCGTTTTGACGTTGGCACAGGAGGCAGAACTTCGTCGCTTTTCACCACCTTCGCGTCGCAGCTCAAGGTATGAAGTGATCGCCGACCTAGCACCCATTCACCGCGATGTCCCGGCACATTTCAGGTCCAACGAGCCTCGAACGTTACTTGCGCGGGAAATCATACGTGCGATCGTCGCCCGAAAAATTAGGACCGCCAAGGGGCCTGGTACGGAGAAATTGCGTGAGTGGGCAGACGTTCTTCCTGGCCACCTCGACTCTCGTGGGTCTGCAATCCTCAGGCTAAGCGAGGATGAAACTTTCCACACCATTTTCCAACTGCAGCATGATGCGGCACAGTACGACGCTGCGGGGGCAAAAGCCGATTGGCACGACAAGCGCGGACTGCGAGTCAGAAACCTTCCCAGTCACGCAATTGATCCTGTGCGAGTAAAGGCGTATCAGAAAGAGCTTGAAGAAGCCTTTGGGGCGGTCCCTGTAGAACTTCCGCTTGGACAATTACCTGCGACCTTCAAAGAGTTGTTGGGATCCGCTTTGGATTCAGCCAGTGCATTCATCGCTCGAATGGGGGAGGTTGGGCCGCAATCTGCTTTTCTTGAGACTCTACCAGTCGCTGGAATCACGAAGGCTAAGCAATCAAAGCTCACACTCGACGAGCATATCACTCGCTGGTTGCTGGAATCCCAAATTCGGTCGGTTGCGCGAGAGCTGCTCGCCGCCTCTCAAGAGGAAGAGGAAGCCCTTCTGCGATCGTTGGAGGCTGCCGACTGTCCGGGGTTTTGGATCGCGCGGAAGTTGGAATCGTGCGTCGCTCGCGGCTCGCTTAAGCCTCGCCCCAATCATTACTTTGATGTCCAGCGTTTGGCGTACCTGCCGTACGTTGAGGTCTTGTTGACTGACTCCGAAATGGTTGAGTTCATGCGACAAATCAGAGAAGACGAGTCCACACCGGAACAAATTCGTGAGCTTCCGGCGGCTCGTTGCATCCCCAGCTCGATCGACGCCCTTGAAGAAGTAATTCGGTCAATGGGCACGCGCTGATGACGGGCGGACCAGTATTCATCGCGCCTGCAGATTTCAGGTTTTCTGATTTTCCGACTTGGGTTTGAAAAACCGCGCGCGGAGTGCTAAACATATCGGCGACTCACCTGACGGAGGGCGAATCATGTTCCAAGCGCAGAATCGAAGCCCGTGGCGCGTGTGTCTGCTCGTCACGGTTGCAGCGGGCGCGGCCCTGCTCGCGGCCTGCAAGCGGGAGGAGCCGGTCGTCGAAGCTCCCTGGGCCCCGCCGCAGATCAAGGGCTACCAGGAAATGGCGATTCCCCCGGACAATCCCATGACGCGGGCCAAAGTGGAACTCGGCCACATGCTTTACTACGACCAGCGGCTGAGCGGCGACGAATCGCGCTCCTGCTACTCGTGCCATCTTCAAGAGCACGGACTGACCGACGGCCGGCCGAAAGCCATCGGCGCGTACAACGTTCAGTTGCCGCGCAAGAGCCCGACGATGTGGAACATCGGCTACCACCAGGAGTTCTACTGGGACGGCCGCGCCAAGACGCTCGAAGCGCAGGTGAAAGCGGCCTGGACGGGCGGCAACATGGGCGTTTCCGGCAAGGACGGACGGCCGTCCACGGCCGACATCTGCGCGAAGCTCGAGAAGCTGGAAGGCTATCGGCGCGAGTTTCAGGCCGTCTTCGGCGGACCCTGCACGGAAGCGAACGTGGTCAAGGCGCTTGCCGCCTTCACGCGGACGATTGTGGCGAACCACGAGAACTCCGCCTGGATCCGCTTCCGCGAAGGCGACGAGTGGGCGCTGAGCGAGCAGGCCAAGCGCGGCTACAAAGTGTTTTCGGAAAAGGCCAAGTGCACCAACTGCCATGACGGGCTGCTGCTGACCGACCTCCAGTACCACAACATCGGCATCGGGATGAAGGCGAAGGAACCCGACCTCGGCCGCTTCAACGTGACGAAAGTGGATAAAGACCGGGGCGCGTTCAAGACGCCGACGCTCGTTGACATCAGCAAACGCGCGCCGTACTTCCACGACGGCAGCGTCAAGACGCTCGAAGAAGCCGTGGACCTGATGCTCGGCGGCGGAATCAAGAACCCGTGGCTCGACGCCGTCAACTTGCAACCCGCCAAGCTCACGAAGGAAGAACGCGACGACCTCCTCACTTTCCTGAGGGAATTGGACGCCGACTACAGAATTCCGATGCCGCAGCTTCCGCAGTAACCGGCCTGTGCCGTGAAACAGCAACGGCCCGATCCCGCGCGAGCGGGATCGGGCCGTGGGCTTTCTGCAAGGACTTTTCGCGGGGGACTACTTCCCGGAAACGAACCGCCTTTCGATCTCCGCCCAGTTGACCACGTTCCACCACGCCGCGATGTACTCGTTGCGGCGGTTCTGATATTTAAGGTAGTAGGCGTGCTCCCAGACGTCGAGCCCCATGACGGGATACTTGCCTTCCATGACCGGGCTGTCCTGGTTGGCGGTGGAGATGATGTCGATTTTTCCGCCGTCCTTGACGAGCCACGCCCAGCCGGAGCCGAAGCGGCCCATGGCCGCGGCGGTGAATTTTTCCTTGAAACTTTCGAAGCTGCCGAAGGCGCTCTTGATGGCCTCGCCGACTTTGCCCGAAGGCTCGCCGCCCGCCTTCGGCCCCATGATCGTCCAGAACATCGAATGGTTCAGATGCCCGCCGCCGTTGTTGCGCACCGCAGTGCGGATATTTTCCGGCACCGCCGCGCAGTTCCTGGCGAGCAATTCTTCCACTTTCTTGTTGGCCAGGTCCGCCGCCGATTCCAGCGCCTTGTTCAGGTTTGTCACGTAAGCGTTGTGGTGCTTGCCGTGATGGATCTCCATCGTCGTCTTGTCGATGTATGGCTCCAGCGCGTCGGCGGGATAAGGGAGACTGGGAAGTGAGAACGGCATGAAACCTCCTTGAGCTTGCGAATTGGCCGAAAGAAACGCTGAGGCGATTTCCCGCCCCGGGGAGGAAAACCTCGCCCGGCGTTCGTCGGCTGTGAAGAGTGCTGGCTCCTGAGCCTGCCCTGAAAATCCAGCTTAACGCACGCGGCGCGAAAAAAGCAAGATTCCGGCCGCGTTAGAAGGGGTCCATTTGAAGGCGCCACGCGGCATGACGAACCGCCGCCTATTTCCGCAGGACTCGCTGGATGGCCTGCGCGCGGCCGGTGGCCGCGTCGGCTTCGATGAGCACGGCGGCGAAGCGCACGTCGCCTTTGGCGACCTCGAAGCGCGCGGGAATCTGGTCGAGGAATTTCCGCATCACCGATTCCTTCTCCATCCCGATGATCGAATCGTAGGGTCCGGTCATGCCGAGGTCGGTGATGTAGGCGGTCCCCTGCGGGAGCACGGTCTCATCGGCCGTCGGGACGTGCGTGTGCGTGCCGAGCGCCGCCGTCACCCGCCCGTCGAGATACCAGCCGAGCGCCTGTTTTTCGCTCGTGGCTTCGGCGTGGACGTCCACGATGCGCAGGCGGACGTCGGCGGGAATCTGCTCGAGCAGCGCGTCCGCGGTGCGGAAGGGGCAGTCAATCGTCGGCATGAAGACGCGCCCCTGAAGGTTCATCACCGCGTAGCGCAGGCCGGCGGGAGTCGTGCCCACGTAGAGCCCCTGGCCCGGCGTGCTGCGCGGATAGTTCGCCGGACGCAGCAGCCGGCCGTCGGCGTGCTCGGCGAGGTAGGGAAGGATTTCTTTCTTGTCCCAGATGTGGTTGCCGGAAGTCAGGACTGCGATGCCGAGGTCGAGCAGTTCTTCGACCAGCGCGGGCGTGATGCCGAAGCCCGCCGCGGCGTTTTCGCCGTTGGCGAGCACGAGGTCGGGCGCGAACTCTTCGCGAAGCCGCGGCAGCGTTTCCTTCACGATGCGCCGGCCGGGCTGGCCGAAGATGTCGCCGATGAAAAGGATTTTGACGGTTTGATTCACACCGGGCCTCTCGCGCTGCCGCCGCGCAAGCCTTCAGCTTACTTCAAATCGGAGTTTTTCCGGGAAGGAATCGGGCGGCGAGGAGCGTATTGCGGGGCGAAGAGAGGGGCGCCTCCCTCGCCCCGCGCACTCAAAAAGGATTACGGAGCAACCCGCTCAGCCGTGAGGCCCGGAGTGATCCGAACCTGCCGAAGCAGGTGGGTGCCCTCCGCCTTCCTTCAGGCCCTCCCCGACAAGTCGGGGCGGCACACCGGAGAAGCGAGCCGGGCTCCCGTTCTGACGATGTTGGTTCAAATGACTTCCGAACCTTCACCAACCTCGCAGGCCGGCTCCGTAAACTTGAAACGGTCATCCTGAGGAGCCCCGGTCCCGCACCGCGGGAGCGGGGAGACGAAGGATCTCGGCCTCAAAAGGCATCGGTTCTTCGCCCCTGACGCTTTCGGTCGGGGCTCAGAATGAGAACACGACTTCAACTCGCCTTGCGCCGCAGGACTTCGTCGAGCAGCGCGCTGCACGCCTCGGCGCGCCGCGTCACGTCGTCAGAGACATTTTCGTACTTCGACTTCAGCCGATGGTACTCGTCGGCCAGGTTGAGCGCGGCGAGAATCGCCACGCGCAGCGAATCCACGGTGCGTGTGCGCTCGGCGACGGCTCGCATGCGCGCGTCGAGAAACCGCCCGAGCTGCTGGAGGTAGGCGGCGTCCATCTCGCCACGCACGGAATATTCCTGGTCGTAAATTTCGACCTGAATCGGTTCCGGCGACTTCGGCACGTTCAACCTCGTCGCGCGCCCGCCCTCGAGCGGGGCGGCGCCCGCACCTCATTATCCCGCCGATTCCGGCTTTGTCAAAGCGTCAATCTGCCGGAGCAGCCGTTCGAGCCGCGCGCGCACCTCTTCGCGCTCGCGCTTCAGCGCCGCGAGCTCGCGGTCCGAACCGTCGGTGTGTTGGGAGCGGTCTTTCAGGTCGGCGCGCAGCTTTTCCACTTCCTCGCGCAAGCGGCGGTTTTCCGCCTGGGTCTGGCGGAAAAGCTCCGTGGCCTTCTGAATCTTCTCTTCCAGCTTCGCGAAGCTTTCCTGCCAGTCACTCACAGAAAGAACTCCTCCCTCAGCTTCGCAGTCGGACGCCGAGCGGCTCGAGCGCGGCGAGCAGCCGCCGGCCGAACTCTTCCGCTTCTTCGCTCGTCAGCGTGCGTTCGTGGCTCTGGAAATTGGCGCGCAGCAGCAGGCTGTACGTCCGGGGCGGGAGCGTACCCGGCGGGAGCCTGTCGGATGGGTTGTAGTCCACGGGCCGCACGTCGTGGAGTTCCGGAATGCCCGCGCCGCGCAGGGACTCAGCCAGCAGCGCGTAGGAAACGCCTTCCGGAATGACCAAAGAGAAGTCGCGCTCGACGGCGGGAAATCTTGAAAACGGCTTGAACGTGCGCGCGCGGAGCGGCGCCGCGAGCAGCCGGTCGAGGTCCACTTCCGCCACGAACACCGGCTGGCGAAGTTTGTACTCGCGCTCCAGAATCGAACTGAGCCGGCCAAACCGCGCAAGCGTTTCGCCCGCGGCTGCGAACTGCCCCGCGCGCTCCGCTTCGTAATACGCGCAGCCTTTCGGCTCGAACTCCAGAGCGGGAAGCTCGAAGGCTTCAAACAGCGTTTCGAGATCGCCCTTGAGGTCAAAGAAATCGGCGCGCGCTTCGTCGTCGTGGACCGACTTCGCGCGACGGCGGCCGGTGAGGCCGAGCGTCAGCACGCGGTCTTCGCGCGGCAGTTCGTCCCCCGCGGGCGTGTACGTCCTGCCAGTCTCGAAGAGCCGCACGTCGTCGCGCGCGCGGTCGAGGTTCCACTTGAGCGCGCGCACCAGGCTCGGCACGGCGGTCGAGCGCAGCACGCTCGCGTCCGCGCTCAGCGGATTGGCGAGCTCGACCGGAGGCCGGTCCGTAAAGCGCGCGTTCTCCTCCGGCGAAATCAGCGAGCTGGGAATGATTTCGCGGTAGCCGAGCGCCGTGAGAATTCCGGTGACCGTATGTTCCTTCTCGCGCTGCGCATCGCTTTCGACGCGCGGCGGGGCGGGGCGCAGGCGTGAGGGCAGCCGGTCGTAGCCATAGTGACGCGCCACTTCCTCAATCAGGTCCACTTCGCGCGAGACGTCCGGTCGGAAGGAAGGCAGCGCGACGCGCCAGCCCTCCGCGCCGCTCACTTCAACGCCGAAATCGAGCCCGCGCAGGATGCGTTCGACCTCTTCGCCCGAAATTTCCGCGCCGAGAATGCGCGCAATTTCCCGCCGGCGGAGCACGATCGGCGGGCGCGGAAGTCTGCGCGGGTAAACGTCCACGACGCCGGCGAGCACCTCGCCGCCCGCGCGCTCGGCAATCAGCGCCGCGGTGCGGTCGATCGCCTGGCGCGCCATTTCGATGTCCGCGCCGCGCTCGAAGCGGTAGGACGCT
>CAZKXX010000136.1:0-7284 GCA_964556705.1 uncultured Acidobacteriota bacterium | reverse complement strand
GCGCGATCATGGTGGCCAGCATTCTGAATACCCCGCGGGCAATCGAAGTCAGTGTGTACGTGGTCCGGGCCTTCATCAAGCTGCGCGAGATGTTGCCCGCACATCACGAGCTGGCGCGGAAAATTGAAGAACTCGAACGCCGGCTCGGGAGTCACGACGAGCAGATCCAGACCCTCTTTGAAGCGATTCGTCAACTCATGGTGCCCGTGGAACCCCGGCGCCGCCGAATCGGTTTTCAGGCTCCGCCCTCGGATTGATGCCGGGTCGGCGGGAAAGCACGTCCTCACGCATGCCTTTACTCGGAGCGTCGATTGGCCCGCATCAGCATCATCCGCGCCCGTGAAGTCCTCGATTCGCGGGGAAATCCCACCGTGGAAGTGGACGTGTATCTGGACGACGGCGCGCGCGGGCGGGCCCTTGTTCCTTCCGGCGCCTCGACGGGCCGGGCCGAGGCGCTCGAACTCCGCGACGGTGACGCGAGCCGCTATCACGGGCGCGGTGTTCTGAAGGCAATGTTCCACGTGGAACATGAGATCGTTCGGGCGCTACGGGGCCTGGAAGCTTCCGACCAGGCGGCGGTGGACGCGCGCCTCTGCGCGCTCGACGGCACGGAAAACAAGCGGCGGCTCGGAGCGAATGCGATTCTCGGCGTCTCGCTCGCCGCAGCGCGCGCATCGGCAGTTTCCGCGGGTGTTCCGCTCTACCGCTATCTGGGCGGAGCTTCGGCGGCCGAGCTGCCCGTCCCCGTCGTCAACATCCTGAGCGGTGGCATCCACGGCGGCGGAAACATCGATTTCCAGGATTTCATGATGATTCCGCTGCGCGCGGAGAGTTACTCGCAGGCGCTCGAAGACGTCGCGGCGGTCTATCGCGTCATGAAGGAAGTTCTGAAGGCGCGCGAAGTGTATCAGGCCGGAGTCGCCGACGAGGGCGGGTACGCGCCGGCGCTCGGCTCGAACGAAGAGGGGTTTGCGGTGATGGTGGAGGCCTTCGAGCGCGCCGGGCTCGAGCCGGGCCGCGACGCGGCCATCGCCGTGGACCTTGCCGCCAGCCACTTCGGTGAGAAGGGCCGGTACGAACTGGCGTCGGAAGGGAAAGTCCTCTCCTCTTCCCAGATGATTGAGCGGCTGTCGGCCTGGGCGGAAAAATATCCGATTCTTTCCATTGAGGACGGATTGGGCGAGGAAGACTGGGACGGCTGGCGGGAATTGACGGCGAAACTCGGTGCGCGATGCCTGCTGGTCGGCGACGACCTCTTTGCCACGAACCGCGTGCGCGTCGAGAAGGGAATTGCGAGCGACGTCGCGAACGCCGTGCTCATCAAGATGAACCAGATCGGGACACTGACCGAGACGCTGGAAGTTCTGGAGCTGGCGCGCGCGCACGGTTACCGGCCCGTTGTCAGCGCCCGCTCGGGCGAGACCGAAGATGATACGCTCGCCGACATTGCCGTCGGCACCGGCGCGGGACAGATAAAAGTTGGAGCGATCACGCGTTCCGAGCGCCTGGTGAAGTACAATCGGCTCCTGCGAATCGAACAGCAGCTTGGCGCGCGGGCCCGTTACCGGGGCCGGGAGGTGTTCGAGGGTTTCGCGCCGGAGGAGGGGTGATGCAACGGCGGTCTTTCCTGAAATCCGTGGCGTCGGGCGGCGCGGGGCTCGCGGCCTCTCCAAGTCTCGCGGCGGCGAAGCCGACTTCTCCGCTCAAAATCACCCGCGTGCGCTTCTATCATAATCCGGACACGCGCCCGCAGATCAACCAGAGTTTCCACATCGTCACGGTCGAGACGGATCAGGGCATCACGGGGATCGGCGAGGGCGGGGAGCTCGAAGGGATCAAGCAGTGCGCCGCGATGATCATCGGCGAGGACGCCGGGCGCATCGAGCACCTGTGGCAGGTGATGTACCGCGGTTACTTCTATCCGCCCGGGCGCGAGAAGCTGCACTCGCTCGGAGCAATCGACCTGGCGCTCTGGGACATCAAGGGCAAGGCGCTGGGCGTTCCGGTGTACGAGCTGCTGGGCGGGTTGGTGCGCGATCACATCGAGTGTTATTCGACGGCCTATCCGCGACAGGGCACGCTCAAGGAAACGGCGCGGCACTGCATCGAAGCCGGGTTCCGCGCTTATCGGACTTCCGTGGCCGACCCGGGGCGCGACGAACCGTTCAACTCGCGCGCCATGGTCCGCAAGACCTACGAACAATGCGCCGAGATCCGCGAAGGTGTGGGCAAAGACGGCGACTGGGCGATTGACTACCACACGCGGCTCGACCTGGCGGATGCCGTCCGCCTGAGCACGCTGATTGAGCCGCTCGAACCCTATTTCGCCGAGGACCTGGTTCGTTCGGAGAATCCCGGCGTCTATCGCGAAGTCCGCCAGATGGTCAAAGTTCCCATCGCCGTCGGCGAGCATTTCGGCTCGCGGTGGGAAATCAACGAATTAGTTGAGCGACGATGGATTGACTACTCGCGGGTGACGATTCCGAATTGCGGCGGGATCACGGAATTCATCAAACTCGCCGCACTCTGCGAGACCCACTACGTCGGCCTCGTCCCGCACTTTACGGGGCCGGTGTCGGAGGCAGCCCTGGTGCACGCCTGCGGCGTTTTCTCGGGGCCCGTGCTGATGGAAGTGCTCGGGGACGGGACGCAAAAGTACCCGCACCTGCCCGAGTCTTTCGATTTTCGAAACGGCAAGATGTGGCCGAGCCGGCGCCCGGGGCTGGGCGTGACGTTAGATCCCAAGCCGCTCCAGTTGGCGGCAGAAATCACCGAGCGCTCGCGCCCGGTGCCGATGTTCTGGCGCCCGGACGGCTCGCTCACGAACTGGTAGTCAAGTTCCGCCGCACGATGGATTAAACTAGACTGACCGGTATTCATTCAAAAGGAGGACTTCAGATGGCGGTTCGAAAGGCAGAAGCGGTATGGAAGGGGAATCTGAAAGAGGGACAGGGAACGATGAAACTGGGAAGCGGGGCCTTTGAGGGGAAGTATTCCTTCCCGTCCCGCTTTGAGAGCGGACAGGGAACCAACCCCGAGGAGCTGATCGGCGCGGCGCACGCCGGATGCTTCTCGATGGCGCTCTCGGCCGGGCTGGGAAAATCCGGGTTCACGCCGACGCGCATTCACACCGTCGCCAAAGTGCATCTCGAACAGGTTTCGGACGGGTTCGCCATTACTAAGATTGAACTCGAGACGGAAGCGCAGATTCCGAACATTGATGAAAAAACGTTCCTCGAACACGCCGAAGGCGCCAAGAAAGGGTGCCCGGTTTCGAAGGCGCTGGCGGGACCGCAAATCAGCCTGAAGGCGAAGCTGGTCTGAGGGATTCGTGGACGTTGGATCGCGGCGGGGAAGGGGCGACCTGCCCCGCCGCCGACTGAGGCGACACGCGGGCGCGGAACGCATCCAACCCCACGAGGCACGGGTGGGCGCCCGCCGCGGGGGCGGCCCCCGGGTGGAGGAATTCGATTCGGGCGGCGGGAAGGCAGGGTCATGATGAGAGGGCGTCGAGTATCAGGAACAAGACTTGGTGTGGTGCTCCTTCTTGCGGCCGTCGTTTCCGCGCCGCTCGCAGCGTCGGCGCAGAAACCGAAATTCCGTCCGGGATTCAATCTCTTTTCCGTCAAGCAGGACATCCAGCTCGGCCAGGAAGCCGCGCAGGAAATCGAGAAAGAAGTCCAGCTTCTGAACGATCCGGAAATCGTCAACTACGTTTCCCAGCTCGGGAAGCACTTGGCGCAGTACACGCCCGAAGAGACCAGCTACCCCTGGACCTTCAAAGTGGTGAACAGTTCAGAAATCAACGCCTTCGCCCTTCCGGGCGGCTTCATCTACCTGAACCGGGGCATCCTGGAAGCGGCCGATCACGAAGCGCAGGTCGCCGGAGTGCTCGCCCACGAGATTGGCCACGTCGTGATGCGCCATGGCACGAATCGAGTTTCACAGGCGATGCTGGCGCAGATGCCGCTTGCCATTCTGGGAGGATTTCTCGGCCAGGGCGGGAGCCTGTCGGGCCAGCTCGCGCAATTGGGCATCGGTTTGGGCGTCAATTCGATTCTTCTGCGCAATTCACGCACTGCCGAGTCACAGTCGGACCAGGTGGGGACGTACATGCTTTACCATGCCGGCTACGACCCGAAGGCCATGGCGGAGTTTTTCGAAATCATCCAGAAAAAGTACCCGCAGCGCGGGATGGAGTTCTTCGCCTCGCATCCGAATCCGGAAAACCGCATCAAGCGCGTGGACGCATTCATTCCGCAGCTCGGGCCTTCGAAGGAGGGGCGGCGCGATTCGCCGGAATTCCAGGCCATCAAGCGCAAGACGCTGGGGCTGCCGCCACCGCCCAAAGGCAGGCCGGCCGCGGCCGCGGCTCCCTCGGCGCCGCCCGCGCCCTCCGGCCGTCTGGTGCGCTTCTCCGACGAGCGGTTCGCCATCAACTTTCCGGACAACTGGCAGACGGAATCGAATGCCGACGGCGTGGTGCTGGCGCCGCCGGGCGGAATCCTGAGCACGCCGAGCGGGGGCTCGGCGCAGGCTTACGGCGCGCAGGTGTTTCGCCACTCGCCGCGTGGCTGGAACCTTCGCGAGGCCACCGGAGAAATCCTCGAAGCGCTGCGCAAATCGAACCCCAATCTGCGGGTCGTCAGCCAGACGACCACCCGCGTGAGCGGGCGCGCGGCGCTTTCCACCGTCCTCGAAAACGATTCTCCCCTCGGCGGGCAGAAGGAGACGGACCACCTCATCACCGTAGGGGCGCGCGAAGGCGTTCTGGCCATCGTCTTTATCGCGCCGCAATCCGCATTGGAGTCCTATCGACCCACGTTTACGGCCATGCTCCGCAGCCTCGAAGTCCGCTGATCCGGTGGGCGACGAGCCGCCGCCTTGGCCCCTTTCGGTCTCTCCGTTGATGGTGATAACATCGCCGAGGCCCGCGTCGCGGCCGGTCCGGGTGACCGCGCCGGGCGCAGGACTCGCGAGGCCGTCACCTTCATGCCTCTTTCTCGCCGGAACCTGCTCAAACTGCTCCCCGCCGTCCCGCTCAGCGGGATTTCCGCACTCTCGGCCGCCGCGCAGATTTTAAGGCCTTCCCGGCCGCGCCCGGAAGGCGCCCTTCAAGACCCCGCGCCGGGCCGCGTTTTCGTCGTCATCTGGTTTGACACCGAGGACTATATCCTTCCGCAGAGCGATGACGCCGCCAAACGCCTCGCCGTGTTTCTCACGAACCAGAATGTGCGGGCGACGTTCAAGGTGGTGGGCGAGAAGGCTCGCGTCCTCGACCAGCGCCGGCGCAGCGACGTGATCGCCGCGCTCGCCCAGCACGAGATCGGCTATCACTCGAACACCCACAGCCAGCATCCCACGCCGGCGGTTTATTGCTCGGCGCTCGACTGGGACCAGGGCGTGGAGGAGTTTCATCGCCGCGAACGCTCCGGTTACGACGACGTCCGGCGCATCTTTGCCCAGACGCCTTCCTGCTACGGCCAGCCGGGAAGTTCCTGGACGCCGCAGTCCTACGCGGCGCTGCGCCGTTGGGGCGTGCGCGTCTATCTCGACGAAGGCCGCCACGTCGGGCTGGAAGGCAAGCCCTTCTGGTACGGGGGTCTGCTCAACATCTTCAATACTCGCGAAGGGTCGCAGCTCAAGCCGGACGAAGGGTGGACGAACCTCGCGGAAGCCAAAGCGCGCTATCAGGAGTTCTACCTTCGCTTCACGTCGCGCCGCGACGGCGGACTCATCAGCCTTTACTTTCACCCCTGTGAATTCATCCATCGCGAGTTCTGGGACGGGCTCAATTTTTCGCGCGGGGCCAACCCGCCGCCCGAGGCGTGGAAAGTTCCGGCGATGGTCTCTTCGGAAGAAAGCGAGCGCGCTTTCAACTTCTTCGAAGAACTCGTTCGCCACATGAAGTCGTTTCCGAAGACGACTTTCATCACCGCCTCGCAGGCGCTGGCGCTCTACCGCGACCGCGCGCAACGCCGCGCCTATTCGGCGGAGGAGATCGGCGACGTGGCCCGTCAGGTGGACCCGGAGGTCAGTTTTCAGGACCACGGCGAGTTCGCGCTCTCGGCAAGCGAAGCGTTCTATCTGCTGGTGCGCTACGTGGGCGGCGTGCTGCGCCGCGACCCGCCGCAACCCATCCTCATGGACGGCACACCCTACGGGCCGGCGGCACCGGCGGAGCCAAATTGGGGTTCACAGCCGATTGACTTGACTGTGCCCTGGTGGCAATTCGCCCGCGCGACTCTGGATGTTCTCGAGTTCGTGGAGAAAAAGGGACAGATCCCGAATGTCGTGTGGCTGGGCAGCCGCGCGGCTTCGCCGGAGAGCTATCTGGTGGCGCTGGCGCAGGTCACGACGCGACTCCTCATCAAAGCGGAGCCGCCCGAGACCGTAAGTTTTCCGGCTGCCCGGCTCGCCGCTGCCGAGCATGTCGCGGACGATTCACCCGACCTTTGGAACTGGGTCATCCACCCCGAAGGCTTCCGAGCGCCCCGAATGATGCAACTGGCCAAGCTTCAAAGCTGGACACTAAAGCCTGCCAAATTCAGTAGGTCCGGCTGACCAAAAGTAGGGCGCTGCAAACAAAATGTCAGGCGTGAATACGTTTTTTGGTATAGATTCTACAATTTGGCATAGCGGCCCCAGCGCGAGATCTCTGACAAGAGACGTATCTTAATGAAAAAAAGCACGTTAGTGTAAACAACTCATGTGGAATCCTGATTGCCTCGGAGGGATTGTCCGTCCTGCTGAAGGGCAGAGTGGACTGTATCGTATCGTGGGGGATGGGCAGGGTTGCATATCACAAATACTTGTCGAATATGGGGAAGGCGTATACAATCTCAACGTTTTGCCTTAGGCGCGACCTTCTCTCTCGGTTTCGGCAGGATATTCAACAGTTGATTCCAAGATTCAAGCCGTTTTGTTCCGGCAGCACTGTATTCGCATAACAAGGAGATTTGGAGACATGAGAAAAATCCATCTGTTCGCTTTGGCCCTGGGATTTGCATTGGCCACGGCGATCACAGGTTACGCGCAGGGGAACGCGCAGTTGACGGGAACGGTGACGGACCCGACGGGCGCAGTGGTCCCCAACGTGACGGTGACGGCCACGAACCAGGCGACCAACGTCACTTACTCCACGCAGACGACGGGCGCCGGGCTCTATCGCTTCCCGGCCCTCCCCGTGGGGACTTACGCGGTGGAGATCAAGGCCAGCGGATTTCGGGCGGTGCGGGTTGAGAACATCGTTCTCACCGCCGCCCAGGTCGTTACTGAAGACAT
>CAZKXX010000135.1:0-7853 GCA_964556705.1 uncultured Acidobacteriota bacterium | reverse complement strand
CGCGCCATGCCATCATGAAGCACTGGATCGAAAGCGGTCGTTTCGATTTCAAGACCATGCTTTCGCCGGACGGGCTGCATCTGAACGATCTCAGCTACGACTGCATCGCGCAGCTTCTCGCCGAACAGATTGAATCGATCGTCCGTCCGCGCGATCCCGCGCGCTCGGCCAGGTGACGGCCATCGAGGCCTGGATCGACCGCAACGACGCGAGCGGCGCGTGGGTCTATCCCATTCCGCCCGACGCGAGCGAAAAGACCATCGACTGGGAGCGCTTCCTGGGCCCGGCGCCCAAGCGGCCGTTCGATGCCAAGCGCTTTTTCCGCTGGCGCTGCTTCCGCGACTACGGCTCGGGCCTGCCCGGCGACCTCTTCGTCCACCTGCTGACGACGATTCACTATGTCACCGGCGTCAATCAGCCGCCGCTGCGCGCCGCAACCATGGGCGGACTGTTCCGCTGGACCGAAGACCGGGACGTGCCCGATCTGGTCTGGACGCTTTACGAATATCCCGCCTTCCGCGTGGCGCTGCGCTGCAATCTGAACAACGAAACTCCCGGTCTGACGCGCTTCTTCGGGACGAAGGGGACGATGGAGCTGCGCGGGAACTCAGTCACCTTCATGCCGCAGGACACGCGCCCGCGGCCGGAAGGTTATTCGATTTACGGCTGGCCGTCGAAGCTCCGCAACGAATACCTGGCGCAGTGGCGCAAGGACCACCCGCTGCCCGATCCGGGCAAGTTCCACACCGACCGTGACTCGGAGACCTACCGGGCGCCTTCCGGTTACGAGTCGACGGCGGACCACTTCCAGTATTTCTTCAACGCCATGCGTTCGCGCAAGCTGCCCGTCGAGGACGCCATGTTCGGAAATCACACGGCCATCGGCTGCCACATGGCCAACTACTCGTACGATCAGAAGGCCATGGCGGTGTGGGACGCATCGGCCAGGATGATCAAAGGTTGAGGCGCTCTTCCAAATCCCCCCCTTTTCGCCTGACGGGCGAAAGGGGCGGGGATGAAAGCGCGCTGCACGTCGAGTCTTCTCTCCAAACCCTTCCCTCGCAGGAGGATTCCGTCATGAAAAACCGAAAATTCACCCGGCGCGACTTCATCCGAGCGGGCGCGGGAGCCGCGGCGATCGGAGCCACCGGCAAAGTGATGTGGCTGGAGCCGACGGAGCTGGCCGCGCGGCCCGTTGCTCCGAGCGACCGCGTCCGATTCGGCATCGTCGGAGTGGGGATGCAGGGCGTGGGGCTCCTGCGGACGTCCATTCAGATTCCCGGCGTCGAGTGTGCCGCCGCCTGTGACCTCTACGACGGCCGGCACGAACTGGCGCGCGAGGTGGCCGGCGAAAAACTTCCGACCACGCGGCGTTATCAGGAACTGCTCGACAACAAGGAAATCGACTGCATCATCAACGCCACCCCCGACCACTGGCACCGCAAAATCGTCGAAGACGCCGTGGCCGCGGGGAAGGACGTCTATTGCGAAAAGCCCATGTCTCACACGATCGCGGACGGAGTGGCGATGGCCATCGCGGAGAAAACTTCCGGCCGAATCGTGCAGGTAGGCTCGCAGCGGACCAGTTCGCAAATCGTCGCCAAAGCCCGCGAGATGCTGGCGCGCAACATTGTCGGCGAGGTGAGTCTGATTGAAGGCGTGATGGGTCGCAACGAGCCCACGGGCGCGTGGCACTATCCTCCTCCGCCCGACCTCTCCCCCGAAAACCTCGATTGGGACACCTGGCTCGGTCGCGCGCCCAAGATTCCCTTTAACCCCATTCATTACGCCCGCTGGCGGTGCTGGAAGGAGTACGGCACCGGAGTAGCCGGCGACCTGATGGTCCACCTCATCAGCGGCATGATGACGGCGCTCGGCGTGAACGAGATTCCCCGGCGCGCGCAGGCGACGGGAGGGAACTTCCGCTGGCCCGACGGGCGCAACACGCCGGACGTCCACACGGTCCTCTTCGATTACGGCCGGATTCCCGTTTATGTCCGCCTGACGCTGGGAACGGAAACCGAGGAGGTCGTGCGCTTCTACGGCGCGAAAGGAATCCTCGAACTGCGGCCGACTTCGGTGACCTATTTCCCGCAGGCGGGCATCGACCGCGGGCCGAGCTATTACGCCCACAGCTTCCCGAAGCGGCTGCGCGACGAATACTTCCAGAAGTGGCGCGAGGAAAACCTGGAGCGCGTGAAGCAGATCGTCGCGGAGACCGAGGCCTCGGCGGAAACGTTCCAAGGCCCCGGCTACGACAACGCGCGACCGCACCTCGAAGGCTTCTTCGAAGCCGTGCGCACGCGCAAGCCGGTGTTCCAGAACGCGACGTTCGGACACCATGCGGCCGGTGCCTGCCACATGGCGAATGAATCGTTCTGGCGCGGCACGCCCGTTGTCTGGAACGCGGCGGCACAGACAATTCAATCGTAGCGGTTCAACGGCTGCGGCCGGTCCCCGTTGGCATGGGGACCGGCGCGCCGGAGAGGCTCTCGTTGACTGCGTTAGAGTTCTCTCGCGAACGGCTGAACGCGCTCATCAATCTCTTCGAAAGGCACATCACCGGCCTGGACCACGGCCGGAAAGAAGTCTGAAGCGCGGGTCATCTTCCGCGCGTCTTGCCTGTCTCCCACGGAAAGAATAGGATTGGAACTTCACGGAGGATGCCTTCATCTCCAGGGGGGAGGACTGACCGAAATGAAGGGGAAACTTTCTCGCCGCGAATTCATCAGAACAACCGCCGGCGCGGCGGGCGCGACGGTGGTGGGCCCGAGGATTCTGCTCGAACCGCCAACTCTCGCTGCCTCGCCGCGGCCCGTCCCGCCGAGCGACCGCGTGCGCTTCGGCATCATCGGCATCGGCATGCAGGGTGTGGGCCTGATGCGCACTTCGTTGCGGCTGCCGGGCGTCGAGTGTGTCGCTGCCTGCGACCTCTATGACGGGCGGCACGATCTGGCGCGGGAGGTGGCAGGCGACCGCAAGATCATCACCACGCGCCGCTACCAGGAGCTGCTCGAGAACAAGGAGATCGATTGCATCATTAACGCCACGCCGGACCACTGGCATCGCCAGATTGTGCTCGACTGCTGTGCCGCCGGAAAATCCGTTTACTGCGAAAAGCCCATGACGCACAGTGTCGCGGAAGGCTTCGAAATGGTCGCGGCCTCCGCAAAGACGAAGACGCTCGTCATGGTG
The DNA here is from genome assembly GCA_964556705.1 of uncultured Acidobacteriota bacterium. Taxonomy (GTDB): domain Bacteria; phylum Acidobacteriota; class Terriglobia; order UBA7540; family UBA7540; genus CAZKXX01. The sequence continues at coordinate 4,658 of CAZKXX010000135.1, read as the reverse complement.
GGCAGCCAGCGCAGCACTTCGCTGCTCACCAACAAGGCGAAAGAACTGATGGCCGCCGGCGCCATCGGCGAAGTCTCGCTGATCGAGTCTTCCATGGGCCGGAACGATCCCACGGGCGCCTGGCAATATCCGCCGCCGCCGGACCTCTCTCCGCAGAACCTGGACTGGGAAACGTGGCTCGGTCCGGCGCCGAAAATTCCCTTCAATCCGGTTCACTTCGCCCGCTGGCGTTGCTGGCAGGCGTACGGCTCGGGCGTGGCGGGCGACCTGTTCGTCCACCTGCTGACGGGCATTCATCACGCGACGGGCTATAACGCGCCGCCGCGGCGCGCCCTTTCCACCGGAGGCATCTACCGCTTCAGGGACGGCCGCGACGTCCCCGACGTCCACGCGACGCTGTTCGACTATCCGAACTTCGAAGTGATGATGCGCGTGACACAAACCACCGAATCCGACGACGTCACACGCTTCATGGGCTCGCGTGGAATTCTGGAAATGAGCGGCCGAAGACTCGTTTATTTCCCGCAGCCGGGCGTGGACCTGGCCCCCAGCTACTACGCCAACGCCTTCCCCAAGGCATTGCGCGAAGAATACTTCCGCAAATGGAACGAGGAGCACGGACCCAGGGCGGGGCAGCAGCGAGCCGTGGAAGCCACAACCTACGAAACACCTTCCGGCTACGACGTCACTCGAGAACACCTCTGGGTGTTCTATCAGGCAGTGAAGGAGAAGGAGCCCGTCGTCCAGGACGCGGCGTTCGGCAACCACACTTCCATCGCCTGCCACATGGCGAACCACTCGTATTTCAAGAAAACGGTCGCCACGTGGGATGCCCCGACGAGGACGATTCAAGGGTGACGCCGCGTGGGGCCGTCCGGCGGGGGGTGAGGAAAAATCCGCGTGCCCGAAGAGGGTGCATCCGGAGGGCCTGGGGGCCGGCCCCCCGGACGCGGGTCCGATGGTTATCGGGACTTGACGGAATTTTCCTTCGCCCGCGACGCTATTGTCCAATTGATTTAATTTATCGCGACTATCGGCGAGGACGGTACAGACTTTGAACGAGCGAAGGGGCAGATCCGTCGCGCAGAAGGCGCGTCCCAAAGCATGACCGGAGATTCCACGGCTGAAGGGTTGCTCTCCCGCGTCGCCGAGCACGACGCCGCGGCGCTGGCGGAGCTTTACGATCGTTTCGCGCCGGGGCTGCTCGGGCTGGCGCAGAGAATTGTGGCGGACCGCCGTCAAGCCGCGGAGGTGGTCGAGACCACCTTCCTGAAACTCTGGTCGGACGCCTGCCGCGTCGCGCGCCCCGAGGCGAGCGTGGCCGTGTGGCTTGCTTTCACGGCCCGGGCGGCGGCCCTCGAAAAGCGCCGGGGCGCAAAAGGCCGCGCCCGCGCAGCGCGCCGCAGGGAGACGGCCGTTGAGAAGTCCTGCGACTGGCTCCCCAGGCCGGAAGAAGTCGAGCGCCTGGAGGCTCGCCGCCCGCTCCTCAAGGTTCTGCTCGCCCAGCTTCCAAAGTCGCAGCGCGAGGCAGTCGAACTGGCGATGTTCGAGGGGTTGACGGAGTCTGAAATCGCCGCGAAGGTGGGCGAGCCGCTCGGCAAGGTTCAGTCGGGCCTGCGCGCGGCGGTTCACTTTCTGCGTCACCGGCTGCGCGCCGTACTGGGAACATGGTCTGCCGAAATCTAGGCGAGAAGTACGAACTCTTTCTGCTCGGCGCGCTCAGCCCCGGCGAGTCCGCCGAAATCACCGAGCACCTTTCGCGCCGCTGCGCGGATTGCCTGGCGCACCTGCGCGAAGCCTCGCTCACCGTTTACCTGCTCGCGCAGAGCGCGCGGCCGGCGCGGCCCGATCCGAAACTAAAATCCGACCTGCTGAAACGCCTGCGCGCCAAGCGGCGATGAGGCGGCTGCTTCCCAACCTTCCTGCGTTCCACGCACAGCGCTAGATGAGCGGCGTCTGCCCTGGCTGGGCGACGGGCGGGACGGGAATTTTCGCGTCCCAGGCCAGGTTTTTCGGAAACGTGTCTTCCTTCGAATTGAGCGCCTGCTCCCAAGTCACCGCTTTGCCGGTGTAAGCGGACATGCGGCCGAGAATGGCCGTTAGCGTGCTCTCGGCAACGTCTTTCAATTCGTTCGCCGGGCTGCCCGCGCGCAGGCTGCGGATGAGCGCCGCATGCTCCTCCACGTAGGGTTTGTTGTTTTCGTCGTCGAAAATCCAGGGGTTCGTTCCGAAGATTTCGTAGGAACGGAAAGGAATGATTCGCGCCGCGCCCTTCGTGCCGATGAAGTTGTCCGAGACGTTGTTGTCGCAGCCGGCCTGCTGGCGGCACAGGCTGAGGACGTGTACGCCGTTCGGGTATTCATAGTCCACGGCGAAGTGGTCCCAGATGTGACCGAATTCGGGGCCCGTGCGCACCTGGCGACCGCCGGTGCCGACGGCGCTCACCGGATGCGCGCCGAGCGTCCAGTTCGCCACGTCGTGGTTGTGGATGTGCTGCTCGACGATGTGATCTCCGGAAAGCCACAGGAAGTAGTACCAGTTGCGCATCTGGTATTCCAATTCCGTCCAGCCCGGTTCGCGCGGGACGACCCAAAGGCTGCCCGTGTTGTAGTAGCAGCGCGCCGAGGTGATTTCGCCGATGGCGCCGTCGCGAATGCGTCCGACGATTTCCTGGTGCGCGCGGCTGTGGCGATACTGTGTGCCCGCGGCGATCCCGAGCCCCTTGCGTTTTGCTTCCTCATAGATTTCCAGGCAGGTTCGAACGCCCGCCGCGTCCACAGCGACCGGCTTTTCCGCGAACACGTTTTTGCCGGCGGCGACGGCGGCTTTCAGATGAAGCGGGCGGAAGCCCGGTGGCTCGGCGAGGATGACGTAGTTGACGTCGGTCGCGAGCAGGCGTTCGCAGGCGTCGAGGCCCGTGAAACAGCGGTCGTCCGTGACCTGATACTTTTCGCCCAGCCGGTCGCGCAGGAGCGCCCGGCTCTTCTCCAGGCGGTCGCCGAAGGCGTCCGCCATCGCGACGAGCGTCACGCCGGGCGCGGCGCTCGCCGCGTCCACGGCGGCGCCGGTGCCGCGGCCCCCGCAGCCCACCAGGCCGACGCGGATTTCGTCGCTGCCCGCCGCCCGCACGGAAGGCAGCCAGTTCAGGCCGGCCGCCAGCGTGGCCGCCGCGCCCGAGCGCTTCAGAAAGTCCCGCCGGGATGAAGATGCCTTGCTTCGAATTGAGTCCATGGAATCCTGGCTCCTCTTTGGGATATTGTCGCCTCTGCTTTCAGTAATCGTATTTCTTCCGGAGCGAACGTAAGCCTTTCAGTTCCTCCTGTTCTTCGACGGGGCGGACGATGCGAAAGCCCACATGCAGCGCCTCGGTCAGCCACCAGATGCTCGACGGCCGCTGCGGGTCCTGCATCAGCCAGTCTTCGGTCGAAGCCCGGCGCGCGGCGCAGCGGAGGCGCGTCGCGTCTTCACGCCACGAACCGCCGCGCACGACGTGCGGGAATTTTTCGCGCCCGGGGACAAGGACGGGAGAAAGCGCCCGCTCCCTGGAGGTGAACTGCTTGTACGCTTCTCCGTCGTACCGATCGAGCACCCACTCTGCGACGTTGCCATGCATGTCGTGAAGCCCCCAGGCGTTGGGCTGTTTCAGGCCGACGGAATGAGGACGCCGACTGGAATTTTCACGGAACCAGGCATAGTCGTCGAGTTCCGCCGACTCTTCACCGAAATGGTAGGCCGTCGCACTCCCCGCGCGGCAGGCGTATTCCCATTCGGCTTCGGTGGGTAAGCGATAGACTTTACCCGTTTTGGCCGAAAGCCAGCGAGTGAATTCCATGGCCGCGTGCTGAGTGATGTTGATGACCGGCTGGCCGCTGCGCCCGAATCCGAACGTCTCGTCGGTGTAGGGCGGTGTGGGACGCGTGACCGCGTCGGCCTGCTTCTCGTGCGCCGGTTGCGATTCGAGGTCGAGACCTGCCTGCTGCTTCAGCTTGAGGTCCATTCGAAAACGGTCGTAGACATCCCAGGTGATTTCGGTCTTGCTCATCCAGAAGGCGCGGAGGGCGACGCGATGCTGCGGCCCCTCGTCCTCATTCCGTCCGGGTTCGTCGGGCGGACTCCCCATCAGAAACTCGCCGGCAGGAATGGGCAGCATCTCGATTCCGAAATCCGTTCCGGGAATTATTTCGACGTAGGGCCGGCCCACATCAGCCGGTCGAGCGGCGTTCCCTTCGCCTGGCCTTGAGAGCCACCCGATCGCCGGAAGGAGCGCAGCAAGAACCGGCGCCATCAGCGCGATGTGCCGCGATCGCCGCTCCGCACCGGAAAATCTGGGGCCTTCTCTGATGTGTTCAAAAGGGAGAAAAGCCATTCCAGTTGGCGGGTCCGAAGTGGTTCGCTCCTTTGACGCTCTCGAACGAGGCCGCTGTTTTCCCCTTGAGTCTGGACGTCCGCGCGACGAATGCCCGGAAACAATTATCGCATCGAGGGAACAGGCTTGTCATCGGCAAAGGCGCGTGTGGCCGGCGGGCCTCTTCAACTCTCCTCGCTTGCAGACGACCCGCCGGCTTCAGACTTGGCCGTATTTTGCCCCTGGCGTATATGGATATCGCGCTGCGGGTAGGGGATTTCGACGCCGTGTTCGCGGAACTTCTTGAGGATGG
>CAZKXX010000134.1:3575-8157 GCA_964556705.1 uncultured Acidobacteriota bacterium | reverse complement strand
CCCCCCCCCCCGCCCCCCCCCCCCCCCCCCCCCCCCCCCCCCCCCCCCCCCCCCGGGGGCCGCCCCGCCGAATCTCAGCGGCACGTAGTTACAGGGTACACGGAACAACTTCTTTCGCGAGGTGCTGCGATGCGTGCCGCTCGGCTGGCCGTGCCCTTACTGGCTGCCTTACTCCTGGGTCTCGTTATCGTTGAATCGCGCTTGGGGCCGACCTGGGCCGACTCAGAAGAACCGCCCCTCGAAGAGCCTTTTCCGGTCGAACCCGACGAGGTCGGCCCGCCGGTGACGAGCGAGCTGCACGCAGGCCTCTGGCGCGTGGATGGCGGGTTCGTCTCGACGATCCGCATCAAGAACTCGCTCGTCGTCGCGCCGCTCGAGGTGACGCCTATTCTCTACATGGCCGACGGGACGGCCTACACGCTGGCTCCGGTGCCTCTGGCCGTCTCAGGAGTGGCGACGGTAAACGTCAACGAGGCGCTGGCCGCCGTGCCGCCGGAAATTGCCGAGCACGTTTCGCCTTACGGCAGCGCCGCGCTGCGCTACACGTACCCGACCGCCGGTCACGTCCTCGGTTCCATCGAAGTTCTCGACATTCCTCGCAGCCTGATCTTCAGCTATTCTTTCAGCAGCCATCTGCAAGAAGAGCCCGGCACGCAGACGCTGGAAGGCGTTTGGTGGCGGCATGAGCCGGAAGTGGGCGGCTTCCTGAGCCTGGCGAACACCACGGCATCCACGACCGCGGCGATGGTCGAGGTCATCGGCTCGGGCGGGACGACGCTCGCGCCGCACCGGGTCGAACTCGCGCCGAACGCCACGGTCCTGCTCGACCTCGACGCGCTCGCCGCAGGACTTCCGGGGCTCGAAAACCAGGCGGGCGGAATCCGCGTCCAATTCGAAGGAAGGCCGGGAGACGTTCTGGTGACGGGCGGACTGGTCGAACCAAGCCGGGGGTATTCGGCGAACCTGCGTCTCTGGCCGCGCAGCCACCACGCGAGCGAACCGGCGAAGAACACCTACGCCGCCGTTGGCCTGATGGTCGGTGCCGGAGACGTGGGAGCAGGGTTTCCTGCCGGGACGATTTTTTCGCCCTATGCTGTGCTCAGGAACACGACTTCAAAACGCTTGGCCGTCCGCCCCGAGGTCAGCTTCATGGCCGGCTCTCAGCCGGTGACGCGCTCTCTTCCGCCTCAGCAGCTCCTGCCGTTTGAGACCCGGCGCCTGGCCATCGAGCAGTTCCTGCCCAAGCTCGGCCTCAAGGGCTTCCGCGGCATGATCAACTTGGCAGCGACGTTCGAGGGCCGCTGGGACGACCTGCTGCTCACAACGGGCAGCACCGACCCGTCGGGCAACTTCGTTTTCGAAGTCGAGCCGCAGGGCGTGGGTGCGAGCTTCAGCAAGGAAGGCCCCTACTGGAAAGCGGCCGACGGCTTCGATACCGTCGTGACCTTGTGGAATCCCACCGACCAGGCGCAGGATTTTCTTGTGACGTTTTACTATGGTGCGGAGGGACAGCAGTACAAGCTGCCGGTGCCGCTCGCCGCCAAGGCTTCGAGGACGATTTCAGTGGCCGAGGTTATCGCCGCGCAGCGGCCCGACGCGGACGGCAACGTCATCCCGCTGGGCACGCGCGAAGGCAGCATGGTGCTTTCGAGCGCCAAGGGGATGACCAAGTGGATGACGCTCGTCGCCAGCACGGGAATTCTGAACGTCGCCGCGGCCACCTGCGGGACGGAGTGCATCAACTGTTGCGGCTACTCGAATTTCCGGGTCACTCCGGAGCCTGGGTATTGCCTCGTAGGAGGGACCGGGCAGTGCGGAGCACAGGCCACTTACTGCAACGGCCAAGTTTATTCTTTTACGGGAAGCTCGAATTGGAGCAGTACCGATACTTCTATCATCACCGTGAATAATTCCACGCAAAAGGGACTGGTGACGGGGATTTCGGCGGGAACCACCGACGTGGTCGCGACCTTCCCCTTGATCCCGGTTTATACGGGGACGATCTGCAGTCCGACTGCGCAGTGCCCGCAAAACACTCCGGGGGCAGCCGGACCCGTAAGCTCGTGCGATTACAGCATAAGTCCAGGCGCTTGGAGTTCTCAGTGTCAAGGTCAGGAAGAAAGCCGCGTCGCCATAGCAGCCAATTTGAACTCGGACTGTGCGATTGACGGCGCGAATTCAACATGCCTAGCCACCGAGGAAGGCAATGTTGACATCCAAATAGGCTACCCGGTGTTCTTCATCGACGCCATTGGCCGGCCGAGTTGTCGCGTCAATTTCTTTGCTGGACCAGAGCTTCCCGATGGTACGGCCGGGAGGATCAAGGTCACATTCAAGCTGAAGTATTTCACCATCGGAACCAAGAAAGAAAAATCGAGGTGGATCGATGTCGATTGTTCTGACTAATTTCCGCCGTACGAGGAAGAGCTGGGCTTTGTTGACTGCGGCGGTGAGCATCATCGGCATACACGCCCAGTCCTCGTTGTTTCATGCCAAGGATTTACATGGGGTTCAAGCGGAGATACGCGTCTTCACTGAAGAATCCGTTCGGGGTCGTTGGAGTATCCGAGGTGCGGCATTTAAGGAGACCATGGCTTCCACTTGGGGTGAGCTAACTGTCCGAAACGATTCGGGTCGTCCCATCCGAGACGCGGCTTTTTTTGCCCATTACTTCGATTCCCAGGGAAGGGCCTGCTTTTCACTGGTCTTTAAGACTTCGATTAATCGAGAGGGGGCGGGGCATCTGTTCCAGCCTGGCGAAACCAGGACCTTATTTTCAGGAACAAGCCTGATGTCGCCAGCCTCCAACGTCGCAAGCGTCCGGGTTTCGCTTATTCCCGCCATACCCGAAACAGGCGAAAGCGGTCCAGTACTGGGACGACTTCGTGCTCCCCGGGTCCCTGCGACACTGAGGAGCACGGGGCCGTCTTCCGGCGACGTGTGGCATAAGCTGTGGCTCCAGAGACTCAAGAGGCCCGTCCATGATGTGCTACTCGCCAAGGTCCAGATCGCGGCAGACGGGACTATTGTGAAAGCTCACATTTTGGAATCGCCGGATCCAGAACATATGCTATGGCTCGACGAACTCGTTTCCCGCGTCAAATTCGTCCCAGCGAGGATGGATGGAATACCTACCGACGATGACGCGCTGCTTTTTGTTCGTGCCATCACAGCTAGGCAAGAGCTGCGACCCGGAAGAAACGTCGTTGGCGACTCCCTCTGGATTCGAAATTATTCAAGAGCATGGACCTCGGGGCATCTCCCCGAGGTTCATACCCTGTTGCTGCACCCATCTGAAAAATTCCTTGATGACAACATGAAACCGGACTACGGAGAGTTCGAGTTTGACGGCCTTGGCTCTGACTGGAGCCTCGAAGTCCTCGATTAATTGGGGCGCTCGAAACCGCACGTGCGGTCTTCACGCGAATAATCGGTTCGCGGTCTGATACCGGGTAATCTTCGTTTTCTCGGGCAGTTGCGACGTCATGATGGTGCACTTGAGAAAGACCGCTGATGGACTACTTCAGGTGGTGGCTGCTGTATAAATGGCAGTTCCCGCGGGCTTCTGCCATCAGCTTGTTATCCGCTCGGAGGTCACGCGAGTCGACGTCGAGCTCTCGGCTAACCTTGAAGAAGAGTGGACCGTGGGAAGCGCCGAACTCCAGGAGCATTTTGCCTGGACACTCGGCCTGATCGAGATAGAGAGGGATTCCGCGCACCCACCGGCACACGTGACCCTTACCGCAGAATACTTGGACGAATCGGGTGGCGTCTGCTTCACTCTCGTTTTTTCGTCGGACCGAAACGTAGAGGGCAGAGAAGGTCCGTTCAAACCTGGCGAGGTTCGCACTCTGCGCGCCGGCGCTCACTACTTGCATCCGATGAAGAAACCCTCTCGGGTTCGACTCTCAACGTTTGCCAATCGTTTTGAGGGAAGCGACGACGGACCAACCAGGATTGATAGCGGCGGGACATTACCTGTCGGGTTGGCAGCAACAACTCTCACCGGAAAAGCATGGGAGCGGGTTTGGCTTGGTCCCGAACTGGAATCACCTTCGGGGCTTTTCCTGGATTTGGTGCTCGCAAGGATCACGGTGAACGCCGAGGGCCGCAGCGAACATCTGGAAATCCTGAGCGCCATCAGCCATTCGGTCCAATCCTGGTTTGAGGTGTTTATCCCCCAGCAGCGATTTCAGTCGGCCGACGGCAGCTCCGTTGAGCCTGGAAGAACGGCAGTAGTACTAGTTCGGGCGACGGTACCGGTTGAGGTCATTCACGAAAGCACGCTTCTCCCTCGGAACTCACCCTTCGTGAAAGACTATCATGCGCGAGCCCTGCCGTCCCATGTCCTTCCTCTCATTACGATTGTTCTGATGCCAGAAACCAAAGATTATTGGAATCAACGTGGGCCGGGATACTTCAAACTTTTGGGGATTGGGAGCGGGTGGACCGAGGATAACGGAAGGCACGATAACACTGCATTATCACCAGCGAAGTCCTCGCCCTGATGACCCACCTGACCCGCTGACGGGCCTTCCAAGAGCCCCGTCAGGGGCGCAGGACTTTGGCCCAAGGCGTAAGC
>CAZKXX010000134.1:0-3475 GCA_964556705.1 uncultured Acidobacteriota bacterium | reverse complement strand
CAGGCTGCCTTCCACCCGCCGCGGCCAGTCGAAGGGCGGCGGGGCTGGGATATTTCGCCCGACTCCGCAGGGCGGGATCGAGGCTCAGGGTGGCACGCGAGCGCGACTGCGCGGACGGCGGAGAGACATCGGGAGAGACGATGAAGGGTAGTTCGAAACCAGTGGACGGATTCATGCCCGGCGAGCGAGGGGACGGGAAAGCCCCAAAAATGACGCTCAAAAATCATGTCGATCGAACCCATAATCTCGTTGATTCGAAAGGACCGATTTCGAGAACGAACCCAATCGGACCCATCGGTTTCTTTAACCGATGAGGTAACTTGCGTTGAAGGCCGATCTCGCGGACTCGCTCGGACGTCGGTCAGCGGGGCACGGCGAAATGGCCTATAATGGCCGTCGTACATCAAAGAGCATTTTCAATCCATTGAGGAGGGTCCGGATGAGACTCCATCCAAAATCGGTTTTGGGAATTCTGGCCAGCCTGGCGCTGGCGGCGAGCGCGCTCGCGCAGGCCAATCCTCGCGGGATGGCAACGCTTTCTGTGAACGGGAAGGCGGTCTCGGTCGAGTACGGCCGGCCGTCGCTCAAGGGACGTTCGGTGGCTGACCTGTTGGGTCGGCTGCGACCGGGAGCGGTCTGGCGGCTGGGCGCGGACAAGTCCACGACGTTTTCCACCGAAACAGACCTGGCGTTTGGCGACGTAACGGTGCCGCCGGGCGAATACAGCCTGTGGGCGCGGAAAACCGAAGGCGGCTGGAACCTCGTCTTCAACAAACAGCACGGGCAGTGGGGCACGCAGCACGACCCGGCGCAGGACTTTGCCTCAGCGCCGCTGAAGGAAGAGAAGGCGGCGAAATCCGAAGAGACGCTGAGCATCAGCCTGGCCCAGGCTGGCTCCGGCGGCGCGCTCACGATTCATTGGGGAGACATGAAGCTCTCCACGAACTTCGCGGCGAAGTAGTGGGAAGGAGTCAGGAGACAGAAGTCAGGAGTCAGAAGGCAAAGGACAGTTGGCGCTGCGGGGGATTGAAACCACGCTCGGGCGGCGAGCGATGGCTTTTCGCTACCTGTCACTCGCCATTGCTCTTCAGAACGGAATATCTTCGTCGGTAATCTCGGGTTCGGGGGGGACGTCGTCAGCCGCCGGAGGTGCTGCGGGGCGTTCCGGACTGGCAGCGCGCTCGGAGCCGGCGCTGGCGGCGGCCGCGCGTTCGGTGTCGGCGCGCGAGCCGAGCATCGTCATATTTCGCGCGACGATGTCATAGGACGTGCGCTTGTTGCCCGACTGGTCTTCCCACTGCCGGCTGCGGATGCTGCCCTCGATGTAAACCTGTTTTCCCTTGGTCAGGTACTCGCCGCAGATTTCCGCCAGCTTGTTCCAGGCGACGATCGAGTGCCATTCCGTGCGCCGTTGCTGCTCGCCCGAGCGGTCTTTGAAGACCTCGTCGGTGGCGAGGGAAAACTTGGCGACGGGCGTGCCGTTCGGCGTGTACTTGAGTTCGGGGTCTTTTCCCAGTCGTCCGATGAGGATGACCTTATTCACCGAGCCAGCCATAGAAACCTCGCGAAGGCCGCGCGCCGGTGGCGCGCGGAGAGATGGGCGGACTGAAATTCCGCTCGCGGAAGACTCGTCAGCGTCGCGGCCGCGACCCGTTCAGCTTCCCGACCGGCTGGAACTGGTGGCGCCCAGGCGTTTCAGCCGCTGCCGGGCGAGTTCGGACTCGGGCGCGTTGGGATAACGCTGAATCAGCGAGCGAAGCTCCCGCACGCCCGCCTGCCGCTGATCGAGCGCGAGCAGGGCGTAACCCTTCTTAAGCTGCGCGCCCGCGGCCTTGTTCCCCTTGGGATACCGCTCCAGGCACTTGTCGTATTCCAGGATGGCCTGCTGGTAGTTCCCCTGGTTGAAGTAGCACTCGGCGATCCAGAACTGGGCGTTCGACGCCAGGTCGGACTCCTGGTAGTACTGGAGGTATTCCTGGAACGCCTGAATGGCGAGGTCGTACTGGCCGCCGTTGAAGTAGCTGAGGCCCGACTTGTAGAGGGCGTCGGCATCCGGGATCGCAGCGGGAGTCGGGGCGGTGGCGCCGTCCGCGCCGGGCGTCGGCGCGGACGCCATGGGCGGCCCGTGGAGCGTCTGAAGGATATTCTGCGTCTGCACGACCTGGTCGCTCAGGCGCGAGAGGCGCGCTTTCGCCTCTTCCAGGCTTTCGCTCAGCGTCTGGATCTGGGTCACCATGGCGTCGAAGCGCGCGTTGTTGCCGGCCAGGTTCTGCTGCATCTCCTTGCGGAGGTCCTGAACCACGGCCTTCATCGAGTTGACGTTGTCGTTGGACTGCTCGATGAGCGTGCGCAGGATGGCCGTCTGGGTGTCCACGGTCTTCTGAAGGTTCGCGATCGACTGCTGCATCGTATCGAGCTGACGCATCAGCAGCAGCGTGTCCTTCTTCTGGCCGAAGGCGGGTGAAGCCGCCAGGACCACGAGGCCGGCGACGAGCAAGGCTGAAGAGGCAAGCTTTTTCAAGGCTCTCTCATCCTCTCTCTAAAAATAAAAACCCTTGTCAGTGTAACCCCGCACGCGAACGGGGTCAACCAACAAGGGAAGGAAGCGTCTCCAGCGCCGGCGCGCTCACAACTCCGCCGCGCAAGACGGCGGGCTCCTGCCCGAAGCAATCGAGTCCGTCTCCCAGCAGCCCGGGGGAAGGCGCGTCCGGCGGAAAGGGAAGCCGGAAGCGGCGCTGCAACGCCACTTCCGGCCCTTGACTTTCTCAGCGGGCGCCCATGCCGAACCGGAAGTGGCCGCGGCGGTTCCGCTGCCAGCAATCCTCGTTCGACTCGGTGCAGATCGGGCGGTTCTTCCCGTAGGAAATCGTCCCGATCCGATCCGCGGAAATGCCGAGATTCACCAGGAAGTTTTTCACGGAAGTGGCGCGGCGGTCGCCGAGGCCCAGGTTGTATTCTTCCGAGCCGCGCTCGTCGCAGTGTCCTTCGACCGTGAAGCGGATGTTGGGGTGCTGGCGCAGGAACTCGGCGTTCTTGCGCAGCGTTGCCTCGGCATCCGGCCGGATGTTCGACTTGTCAAAGTCGAAGTACACGTGTTCGACATTCCTTCCGAACAAGTCCTCCTCGCTTACCTCCGGAGGCTTGGGCGGCGGCGGGGGTGGAGGCGGCGGAACGGTTACGGTGACGCGCGCGGTGGCCGTCGCGGAGCCGCCCGGCCCCTTGGCCGTGATCGTGTACGTTCCAGGGCTCGTGTTGGGGTGGGACCCTTCGTAGAAATGCACCGAAAACGCCTCGCACGGCGATGTGTCGCCGTCGGTCGCGTCGTACAGCCACACCCGGTCCCCATTCGAGTCCTTCACCAGCTCGGCGCGCACGCTGGTCGCCGTGAATCCATCGTTCAGGCAGATGAATGGCGCGGCGTCCGCGTCTTCCCCTGCGTCGGGACCGCTGTCCGGCGTGTCACCGTCGTCAAGCA
>CAZKXX010000133.1:0-8171 GCA_964556705.1 uncultured Acidobacteriota bacterium | reverse complement strand
GCGCCGCCGTCGGCGGTGACGCCGCGGAAGATTTCGTAATGCCGCTGGCCGTCCGCCGAGCTGATGAGCGGCGCGCCGGTGGCCGGGTCGGCGTCCGTGGAAATGAAGACGGTCGCCGGGTCGCGCGGATCGAGCGCCACGAGGCCCGTGTAGTCGTCCTCGAAGGGATAGAGCCGCGTGCCGGCGTAAGCCATCTCGTGCACGTGCCAGCGCGCGCCGTCCCAGCGGCCGTAGTAGTACCGGTGGTCGACCCCGCCCTGGCGCGGCGGCAGTCCGCGGCCGTCCTTCTGCACCGAAAAGGCGATGTAGGGATGCCCGCGCGCGTCGAGCTCGATATCAATCGTCCAAGCGACGTTGTCCGGGTCGCCCGCGAAAACTTTTGTCAGGTCCCAGGAAGCGATGGAAGGCTCCGTCTGCCCTTCGACTCCGCTCAGGGTCTGCGACGTGCTCAGCCTGGCGATGGCGCGGCCGTCCGAGTGGTGAATCACGCCGTCGCGCAGGAAGCCGTGATAGATGCTGTTGTCGTAGTTGCGCGGATGGTCTTCGGTGGCGATAAAGTGCAGCGTGCCGTCGGCCGAGAAAGCGTATTTGAGATACGGACTGTAACCGCCCTTGCCGCGCAGCAGCCGCCCGCCGTAGGTCCAGGTCCTGCCGTCGTCGTCGGAGAACATGTAGTGGGGATTGTGGCCGACGCCGCGGAAGAAATTGTAAATGCGCCCGTCCGGCATGCGAAACAGGTTCGAGTAGGTGACGTTGTCGCCGGCGAAGCGGCGGTCTTCGCCGGGCGTTTCGAAGACGTGCGCGGGGCCCCAGCGCAGCGGGTCGTTCGGCTCGGAGAAGCGGTAATAGACTTTGCGTTCGCGCGCGTGCTTGCTGTACACGGCGAGCAGGCGGCCGTCCGCGACGGGCAAAAACGCCGGGGCGGCGTGGTCGTCCTGATCGAGATGCGCGTGCAGCACCGTGCTCGCCGCGCGGCCCGTCGCGAGGTCATAGACGGAGACTTCGACGTCACCCCAGCCGGGCAGGTGATGCGTCGCTTCGAGTTCCCCCAGCGACCGCACCGAGCCGACCACGAGTTTGCCGCCGTGGACGACGACGCGCTCGTCCATGAACCACGACCACGCGCCGTTCGCGTTCAGCTCGATGAGCGACCCGGCGACGTAGTTCACCGGACGCGATGCGTTTCCGCCCGCGCCCGCCAGCCCCGCCGCCAGCCCCAGCGCGACCAGCCCCAGTGCAATGATTCGTCTTCGCATCACGGATCTCCCCGAAGAGCGCAAGTATAACTGAATTCCGTTGAAATGCCGCCGACTGTAGCGCCGGTCTGTGACCGGCGACTTTCCGGTTCTCGCCGCCCCTCGGATGAAATCGGGGCACGCGCAGAACCGCACGACAGATCAGATTCCCCCCGACGCGCCGTGGGAATGATGCCCGCGGGCCTGCTTGACTTCGCCGCCGTCCGGTGCCAGAATTTCGCCCTCGCGAGACCTTCTCGGGGACCGTTCTCAAGGCCGGGCAGCGGGCGCGCCGCCGCGGCCGGAGTCGCAAGAAGCGGGTGAATCCCGGAACCCGGCGCCTCGAGGAGCTTCGCGCCCGAGGACGCACGCATGGCCGAAATCGCCGCCGATGCCGTGACCGAGTTCAAGGAAGGACTGGCCTTCCTGCGCAGTAATTATCCCCGCCGCGCGCTCGCGCACTTCACCCGCGCGCTGGAGCTCGACAAGACGAATCCCTTCTACATTTCTTACACCGGACTCGCCGTGGGGGCCGCCGACCGCAACTGGGAGGCCGCCGAAGAGCTCTGCTATCAGGCCGTAAAGATGCGGCGGAACCAGCCGGAGCTTTATCTGAACCTCGCGGAAGTTTACCGCCTGGCGGGCCGGCGCCAGGACGCCGTCGAGGCGCTCGTGGAAGGGATGCGCTTCACCAAGCAGGACCCGCGGCTGGCGGCCGCGCTGCGCAGCTACGGCTACCGCCGCCCGCCCGTGCTCTCCTTCTTTTCCCGCGACCACTTTCTGAACCGGGGGCTCGGGAAGCTCCGCTCCCGGGTGCTCCGCTCGCTCGGCCGGTAGCCGCGCCGCCGGGAATTTCAAATCTCAGGTTGCCGATTCAGCCCCGGGCGCGGAAGATTGGGCTTGACAAACGGGAGAACTATGCTAGCCTATTTTATAGCCTCTCTATGCAGCCGCCGGCCCCGCACGCGCCCTCCCCGCGCCCTCCCCTTTCGGCGCGCAAGCTGGCCGCCTGCCGGCTGAACCTGACTCGCGCCCGCGCCGTTTCCGCGAGACGGCCGCGAACCGCGCGCCAGCGCGCCGCCAACCTCCGCAACCTTCGCAAGGCCGCGCGCGCGCCCCGCAAGTCGCCCTGGCGGCTCACCCCCGCGCGGCGCGCCGCCGCGCTCCGAAACCTTCGAAAAGCGCGCGCGGCCGGCCGGCGAAACTTCCGGCGCACGCGGCGGCGTCGCGCCGCCTGGGCCGCCAACCTCCGTCGCGCCCACGAAGCGCTGCGGCGCAACGGTCCCACTCCCGCCCAGCGGGCCGCGATGCGCGCCAACTCCGCCAGCGCGCGCGCCGCCCGCACGCCGGAAACCTTCCGCCGCATCGGCCTGAAAGCGCTGCGCCACGGCCTGCGAGCCGCCTCCGTCCGCCAGACGATGCGCGCCCTCGGCCAAGACCCGCGCCAGCTCGAGCAGCTCGAAAAATGGCTGAGGCAACTGTTCACCCCCACCGACGACGAAGAGAAGAAAATCGTTTCCGCGCTCGCCGAAGCCCTGCTCCGCCGCGAGCGGCTGTGGCGCGCCGAGGCCTACTGGCAGTCTTGGAACCTCCGTCGCGCGATTTCCAGAGCCGCGCCGCTCGACGGCCCGAACCCCGACCTCACTTACGCCCGCGCCATGTTCCTGCTCGAAATTGTGATTGACCAGGACCGCCTGCGAGGGTGGGACAACCGGCTCATCGGCGCGATCGAGCGCCTGATGCGCCGTCTGGTGCGCAAACGGTCGGAGGGAAAGCTCGACTTCTGTTTCTTCTCGCACGCCGAGCGGCGCGCGCGCAGGCGACAGCGCGCCATCGACCGCCAGGACGCCGAGTGGGATTTCTGGGACCGGCTGCTCGCCGGCGGACCGGAAGTGGAGGCGGCGATGGATAAGGTGATGAAGAAGGGAGTCGGGAGCGGAAATCAGGATGTAGCAGGGGGCTGCCCCCCGAGGGTGTCATCCTGAGGACCCCGACCGAAAGCGTCGAGGGACGAAGGATCTCTGCAATTGACTGATTCTGTCAGTGCAGGGATTCTTCGCTTCGCTCAGAATGACACGACCTCACACTCATCGCGCGCCCTCTATGCACCCGGCACCGGGCCGACACCCGGCAACCAACACCTAGGCGCGCAACTTCCCGGCCAGCAGCGATTTCAAATCTTCCACCGTCCGCGCGCGGTTGATTTCTTCCGCCGAGGCGAGGAGCACGGGCCCGCCCTGCGGCGATTTCAGAAACACCGCAGGCAGCGGTGTCCGCGCGGCTTCGGGATCGAGCTTCGTCAACTGGTCTTTGTAGAGAAACGTCGCGCGCAGCGGAAGGGATTCGAGGAACTCGCGCCACTCCTTCTTTTCCGCGAACACGCCGTAAGTGACCCGGCAGAGGTTGCACTCATACGTCTCGGGCGAAACGGCCTTGTGGAGAAAGTCGAACACCTTCGCCCCGAGCGAAGAGTCCGCGTTGTAAACAAAAATCAGCTCCCGGTCGTCCATCGCTTCATAAGATACCGCGAAGGCGCGGCGGGATTCACGTTCTCTCACCACAGAGGCGCAGAGGCACAGAGAAAAGCCGTTCAGAATTATTATTGTTTGTGTCGGAGCGGGTATCCAAGGGTGTCGCCGTTTGACACTCTGCGGCTTTTCATCAAATTCGAGGACGCCCCCGCCGCAGCGTTGCACCCGACAGGTGACAAAGAAGAACCGGTTCGTAACAAGCGGACGGTGCAGGCGGGAGTTGATGGGGATTTTACCGCGTTCCGTCTTTCACTCCCGTTCCAATCTTACTCGGACAAGGGAAATCCGTTTCCCGTTCGGTCAGAGGAAGTGCTTATCTGACCACAAGGCTGACTGTTGTCGAACGCGTGAGGCTTCCGGATGTTCCCGAAAGCGTAAGCGTGTATGTGCCCGTCGGGGTCCCCGGGTTTCCGGGGTTCCGTACGTTCGTGCTGCTCCCGCCGCAACCGGCAACAGCAAGGCTCAACAAAAGCAGGACCGCCAGGCTTGTCGCCGTCCATCCGGGCGTCGCGCGACGGGCGAAAGAGGCGAAGACGGCGAACACCAGAGTGCCGAATAGAGATATCCACAAAAAGTCGGGCCTCGAGGGGCCGGGCCGTTCTCTCGGCGAAAAGGACGACGGTGCGGTCGTCCTTACGGTAACCGTAGCTGAGACAGGGTTGACGCCATCGGGCGTAACCGTCGCCGGCTCGACGCTGCACGTCGCGCCCGAGGGGGCCCCAGAACAACTGAGAGTCACTGCCTGATTGAAACCGCTCACGGGTGTAATCGTCAGCGTAAAGCTCGCGTTCTGGCCAGGGGCGATGGAGACGGAAGCGGGTTCAGCGGACACGGAAAAGTCCGCCGTCGAGCTGGTTCCCACACCCCTCAGGCTGATCGTCTGGGGACTCGTTGAGGAATTGTTCGCCAGTGTCAGCGATCCACTTCTCTGGCCCGGAGCGGTCGGCGAAAAGACCACACTGATTTGACATCCCGTGCCGGGTGCGAGTGTCGTCTCGCAGACATGAGTCCGCATGAAGTCGCCGGTTGTCGCCAGGCTCGTCAGGGTGAGCACGCCGTTTCCCGCATTAGTAAGTTCCACGGGACGAGTGTCGCTCGAAGTGCCGACGGCCTGCTCTCCGAAGTCCAGCGCCGCGGGGAACAACCCCACGGTGGGCCTGCTCAATAGAAGTGTCAACGCCTGCTGGTCGGGAAAGGACGCCGTTGTAACCAGGACCGCATCTCCGACACCGTCGGAGTTGAAGTCGCCGAGCGCAGCATCGTAACCCCGGCCGAGGGCGACGGGGGGGCGGAAGTTCCCGTTCCCTTCGCTGACCAATACGAACGCGGCAGGGCCAACCTGCGTAACGACAACGTCCGGAATCCCGTCGCCGCTCAAATCACCCGCGGTAATCATCTCTGGGCTGAAGGACAGAGCCTTATCCATCCGCGGTTGGAACGTCCCATCTCCGTTTCCCAAGAAAACGGAGACGCCCTGGCTCGTCCCCACGGCTAGGTCAACCTTCCCGTCCTGGTTGAAGTCGGCGGCCACCAAAACGTTGGTGGACAAAACGCCCGTCTCCAGCGTGGTCGGGGGTTGAAACGTCCCGTCTCCGTTGCCCCGAAAAACGAGAACTCCAAATTGAACCGTCACCGCGATGTCGAGCTTCGAATCAAGGTTGAAGTCTGCCACCGTAACGCTTGGAACTCCCCAAGCCTCGAGCGTGAACGAACCACCGGCTTGGAAAGTACCGTTTCCGTTTCCCAGGTGTATTTCCAGCTTGTCTTGCGAGGTGTTGAAGTCAAACAGGGTCACGGCGAGATCGGATTTGCCGTCGCCGTTGAAATCTCCGACGGCAATCCGCTGAGGGACGGCACCCGAAGGAGGCGCGGCGCTCACAGGGGTTTGGAAAGTTCCATCGCCGTTTCCCAGATAGACCGATATCCGGCCCGTGTTCGCGGGGAGCGCGACGAGGTCGGGCTTCCCGTTCCCGTCGAAGTCACCCACCCCAACGTCCACCACCCCCGCGGCGTCCATGGCCGTGTTCGGCGCATTTTGGAAGCTCCCGTCTCCCTGCCCCAGTCGAACGGCCACGAATCCGCTCGTCGAGCCCGTATGTTGAGTCGCGGCCACATCCCGCTTCCCATCGCCGTTGAAGTCGGCGGCAACCGCGCGGCTCACAAACTCTGACGCGGGCAATCCCACACTGAGGCTGCCGCCGAACGTTCCGTCTCCGTTGCCGAGGAGAATCTGAAGGGAGGCGTGGCTTTCATTGACGATGCCGACGTCCGCCTGTCCGTCTCGATTGAAATCCAGGGGCAGCAGGAAGACGGTTCTCCCGGAAAGGTCCGTATTCCCAAGCGACCCGAAGGTTCCGTCTCCGTTCCCCGGCTTGATCTCCAGGATGAACCCGTCAAACCCGATGACAGCCAGATCCAGTCTTCCGTCCTTGTTAAAATCCGCGGCCGCGGTCAAGACTGGCTGGGAACCGACAAAGACCGTCGTCGGATCCTGAAACGTTCCATCGCCGTTTCCTCTCAGAAAATGGACCCAATTGTTAGGGAAGCCAAGCAGGACCACATCCAAGAAACCTTCCCCGGTAAAATCACCGAGGGTCAGCCTCCCCGAAATTTCCGCTAAGCCCAGAGCTCGCTCGCTCACGTCGAACGTGCCATCCGCGGTTCCAAGCAACACCGAGAGGCTGCCACCCAAGCGGTTTATCGTGAGCAAATCCGGCCGGCCATCCCCATTTAAGTCGGCGCTGGCCAGCGAACTCGGTCTCAAACCGACGGGGACCGAGGATGGACCCTCGAAGGCACCACTGCCGAGACCCCACCAAATCCAGACCGTGTCGTCCATCTCGTTGGCAACCGCGAGGTCAACCCAGCCATCGCCGTTGAAGTCGGCCGTGACGATGGCCGAAGGCTCGGTCCCGGTCAGATATTCAATCCCCTCGGCAAACGCGCCGTCCCCCATTCCCAGATGGATAGAGACCGTCCCGGCCTGGCCAAAGATGCGGGTAAGGACTGCGATGTCCATCTTCCCGTCACCATCAAAGTCGCTGCTCACCAGCGCAATGGGGGAGTTTCCTGTGGTGAAATCCATCTTCGTTCCCAGGGAGCCGTCAGACCTCCCGAGAAGAATGGAGACGGTGTTGGCGTTCTGGTTCGTGACAGCGCAGTCGAGAATTCCGCCACCGTCGAAATCCGCCGCGATGGCTGCCGTGGGCTTCTCCCCTAACGCCAGGCTTGATTGGTCGTAGAGGTAGCCCTGGGCCCACCCGGTCTTGGATATCGCGAAGAATATTAGAAAAGGGATGATTCGCAGGGAGTACTTTACTTGCACGATTACTCTGCCAGAGAGCGCTACCCTTTTCATGGGGACATCTCCCTTTGGTTAGGGTGTTGAGCCGGCTGAGATTCTATCTAATCTTTTAACAGTTATCAATGGTCGATATCGCTGTTTTACTGACCATAGGGCAAAGTCAACCCGGGAGCGGAGAGCTGGCTTAATTCGAGGGTTTCTGGAGGGAGGGTCGCGCTTTTTTGAGCAACTGGATCGTGGCCATTCTTTTCTCGGGATACTGCCGCCGCCGCGACAGCCGAGAGCCGCAGCCCGTCATCCCCGCGCAGGCGGGGGTCCACCTGGATGTCCGCCTTCGCGGGCATGACTTTGCCGTCTTTGTCTCTGTGTCTCCGTGGTAAAGATCCCGCCGGCGAAAAGGCCGCGCGCGTCGAGTTTCGAGTTTCCCCGCGTTCCGGCCGCCACCTCGCACCTGCGGCCTGCCCGTCACGACATGCAAAAACCAGCGATGGATGCGGTACAATAGAGCGGTTGGGCTTTCTGGTTTAGGCCCCGCCCGCGAGGTCTATGGGAACACTTTTCGATTTTGCCCTCCGCAAGATTGTCGGCACGAAGAACGAGCGCGAGATCAAGCGCCTTTCGGCGAGGTTGCCGGAGATCAACGCGCTCGAGCCGGAGCTGCAGAAGCTTGCCGACGCCGATTTTCCGCTGCGCACGGCGCGCCTGAAGGAGCGCGCGGCGGCCGGCGAGCCGCTCGACGCGCTGCTGCCGGAGGCCTTCGCGCTCTGCCGCGAAGCGGGCCGGCGCACGCTCGCGATGCGCCACTTCGACGTGCAGCTCCTCGGCGGCATGGTGCTGCACGAAGGCAAGATCGCGGAGATGAAGACGGGCGAAGGCAAGACGCTGGTGGCGACGCTGCCCGTTTATCTGAACGCGCTCACGGGCCGCGGCGTGCACGTCGTGACCGTGAACGATTACCTCGCCCGGCGCGACGCGGCGTGGATGGGGCCCATCTACCGGCTGCTGGGGCTCACGGTGGGCGTGATCGTCCACGATCTCGACGACGCCGAGCGGCGGCTTGCCTACCACTGCGATGTAACCTACGGGACCAACAACGAGTTC
>CAZKXX010000132.1:0-8392 GCA_964556705.1 uncultured Acidobacteriota bacterium | reverse complement strand
TCCGGCCGCACCCAGCGCGCGTCGAGGCAGTCGGACGCCGGTTTGAGCCGTCCGCCTTTCAGCCGGCAGAGGTAATCCACGATGACGTAGTGATAGCGGACCCGGCGGGCGCGGCGTTCGATGCGGTCGAAGACGGCCACGACGTCGAGTGGTTCGACGTCCAAGCCTGTTTCTTCTTTCAGTTCGCGGCGCGTTCCGGCTTCGAGCTCTTCGCCGAGTTCGAGCAGCCCGCCCGGAATCGACCATTCACCCTTCAGCGGCTCGCTGCCGCGACGCACCAGCAGCACGCGCCCGCGGTGAATCACCACGCCTCCCACGCCGACCAGCGGATGGTGGGGAAATTCGCGCCGCAGTTTCCGGGGAGGTCTATTCATTGGCAGCGCGCACCACGATTTCCGCGAGGAGCTTGACTCCGCGCCGCACCTGCTCGGCGGGAATCCGTTCATTGGCGGCGTGCTGCGTGGCGTCCAGTTCCGGCGCGAGTTCGAATGGCGCGAAGCCGTAGCAGTGAATACCCGCTTCGCGATACATCTGGCTTTCGGTGTATCCGCTGTTGAGCGTCGGCGCCACAATCGCCGCGGGATTGTAGCGGCGAATCGTTTCCTCCAGGATGCGGTAGAGCGTCGTGTCGGTCGGCGAAGAGTTCGGCGGTTTGAAGCGGTTCAACAGCTCGAACTGGATTTCATCATCGGCGACCACGGCGCGCAGATCGGCGAGGAATTCTTCCGGGTCCTGGCCGGGCAGCAGGCGGATGTCGAGGTCGCACCAGGCCAGGTCCGGAATGACGTTGGTCTGCTCGCCGGCGCGCAGCACGGTCAGGGAAATGGTGTTGCGCAGCATGTAGCTGAGGTTTTCTTCGGCGGCAAGCTCCTGCGCGAATTGCGGGTCGCGCAGCGCTTCGCGGATGTTGCGGAACTGGGAGGCGCGGGGCTCGCGTTCGAGCGCCGCCATTTCGCGGAAGTACTGTTCGACCGAAGGGAGGAGGCGCAGGGGCGTTTCCCAGTCCACCACGCGCCGCATGGCGCGCGCCAGACGGTTCGCCGCCGAGCGGGCGATGGGCACCGAGCCGTGGCCGCCGCGCCCCCGCGCCGACATGCGCAGCCAGTAGGGCGCCTTCTCCGCCACGCCCACGCCATAAACGGTCCCGCGGCCGGGATAAATGAGATTCGAGCCGCCTTCCGTAATCAGGAACTCCGCGTCGCGAAGGAGCTCGCGCTGGTGCTCGAGAATCCACGCGCTTCCGGTGTTGCCCACTTCTTCGTCCGCGACGGCGAGGAATATCAGGTCGCGCTTGAGCGGCAGCCGTTCGGCGGCGGCGACCAGCATCACCAGAGCGTGAACGATGCCTTCGCCTTTCATGTCGAGAGCGCCGCGGCCGTAGATCTCGCCGTTAATGATGTCCCCCGAGAACGGCGGTGCTCGCCAGGTGCGAGGCTCCGCGCGAACCACATCCGTGTGGTTGACGAGAACGAGCGGGCGGAGCGTTCTGTCGCCCCGCACGATCGCGTAAAGGTTTGCCCGGCCTGGCGCCATTTCGAACAGACGGTTTTCGATTCCCGCCTCGTCGAACAGTCGCTTGAAGAATTGAGCCGCAGCCAGTTCGTTCCCGGGGGGATTGGAGGTGTCAATCCGCAGATACTCCTGAAGCAGGCGGACGGCGCGCTGCTGGTAGGGCTCCCAGTTGATCGATTCCAGGGCTTCCGAAACCAGTTCACGGTCCCCGCCGAAGGCGGATATGGGCGCAAGGAGCATTCCGGTTAGAAGCAGAGCGGGAAGCCGCAGTCTCATGGCCATGATGTGGAGCCGGGTGGAAGGCTCGGCCACGTCGGCTCGAAGGGCGTCAACTATACCAGCGGAGGATTGCTCCCTCCAAGATATGGGCTTCTGAGGCTTGGTCCGGGTGTGGGCAGGGAACATTTGTCCACCGAGTCCGCCGGGTCAGGCAGGAACGATATGGTCTTCCAGTAAATTATTCAAAATAAGTCAGTTATCTCGTTAGAGAGAGAAGTAAGCTGCTGCATCTGACTTGCCTGACCGCAAATTGCTTGCCACAACATACCCAGAAACCATATATTTGGGTGGGATTGAAAAATCACCGCCGCCTCCCTTGAGGACCGAACTTTGGCGAAGGCCGCCTTACCGCGTGTATTTGTTACACTTGCAGCCCCTACCCTCAGCGCCTTGGAAGCCCAAGCGGGGCGCGTGGGCGGGCCTCCCTTGGGTTTTGAACTGCGGCTGGACTACCTCCACGACTTTAAAAACCTCGAATTTCACCTCCGCCAGATGCTGCTTCGCCTGCATTCGCCCCAGGTCATTGCCACCTGCCGGCGAGAGGCAGCGGGCGGCCGGTTTTCGGGCAGTGTGGCCGAGCAGGTCGCCGTGCTTCAGGCGGCCGTCCGT
The DNA here is from genome assembly GCA_964556705.1 of uncultured Acidobacteriota bacterium. Lineage (GTDB taxonomy): Bacteria > Acidobacteriota > Terriglobia > UBA7540 > UBA7540 > CAZKXX01. Next base: position 5,992 of record CAZKXX010000132.1, on the reverse strand, counting down.
GCGGGGTGCCATTGGGTGGACCTGGAGGTTCAGTCGCTGGACGGCAGCCCTTCAAAGAATAAGCAGCTTCTCCGCGAGTTCCGGCCCGCAAAGGTCCTGGTGTCTTATCACAATTACAGGAGCACGCCGCAGCTCGCGCCGATCTACAGGCGCCTTGCGCGACTTCCGGTGCAGGCCGTAAAGGTTTCAACCTTCGCTCGCTGTCTGCGGGATAATCTCACGATTCGCAAGCTGCTGAAGGCGCACCGTCGCCGAAGCCCGAAGCTGGTCGCGCTGGCGATGGGGCCCTCGGGAATCCCCTCGCGGATTCTGGCACTGCAATCCGGCAGTGCGCTGACGTATGCTTCGCCGGGCAACAACCATCCCGTCGCTTCCGGCCAGCTGGCGCTGGATACGCTTCGCGCAACTTATCGAGTGGAGCATCTGACCCATACGACGCGACTTTACGGCGTGGTGGGATCCCTCGCTTCGATGTCGCTTTCGCCGGCCATGCAGAACGCGGCATTCCAGGCCAAGCACATTCGAGCCGTTTACCTGCCTTGCGAGACTCAGACGTTCAGCGACTTCCTGGCGTTTGCGCGGGCGATGAGATTTCGCGGTTTCAGCGTGACGATGCCGTTCAAACGCGCGGTGATCCGGAGTCTCGACTGGATCGATCCCCTGGCCGCGCGCATCGGGGCGTGCAACACGGTGGCCGTGGAAGATGGCAAGTGGCGGGGATGGAATACGGACGCGGCCGCTGTGGTCGAGGTCCTGACGAAGCGCCTGCGTTTGCCGGGCAGCCGCATCCTGATTCTTGGCGCAGGCGGCGCGGCGCGAGCCGCGGCGTTTGCCCTGCGTGCCCAGGACGCTCAAGTCCTGGTCTCGGCGCGACGCCATTCGGCCGCCGAAAGGCTGGCGCGGGCCGTGGGCGGGCGGGTGGTCCCCTGGGGCGCTACCGAGCCGCTCGACGTCGATGCGCTGGTCAACGCCACGCCCGTCGGCATGCCGCCTTACACCGAGTCCATGCCGATTGAGCTGGCGCGCTTCCGCGTCCGCGTGGTATTCGACATGGTCTATTATCCGCTCGAGACGCGCCTGCTGACGGAAGCGCGCGGCCGCGGCCTGACGGCGATTTCGGGCCTGGAGATGCTGGTTTCGCAGGGCGCGCGACAGTTTGAGATCTGGACCGGCCTGGCCGCTCCCCGCGCCCTGATGGAGCAGGCCATCCGGCAGGCGTTGGACTACGGTTCGAACCCAGGGTAGCGGCGAAATTGCCGCTCAGAGTTTGGGGTTAAGGGTTGAATGGCAGGGGGCCCTCCGGAGGCCGGCCCCGCAAGCTTCCTCCACCGCGACTCCATGCACTTTTGACTCTCAACTCTCGACCCTCAACGCTCCGCGCTACACTCGGATCATGCTCCAGCCCACTTTCGCCGAATTCCGCCGTCTCGCCGGGCAGGGGAACGTCGTCCCCGTCACGCGCTCCATCGTTGCCGATTTGCTGAGCCCGGTTTCGGCGTTCCTGCGTCTCGCGCCCCAGCACGGACGCGCCGCGGAACGCCCGTCACACAGTTTTCTTCTCGAAAGCGTCGAAGGAGGCGAGCACGTCGGGCGCTACACGTTTTTCGGCGCGGGTCCGTTCCAGATTGTTTCCAGCCGCGGCGAGCGAATCACGCTCCAGCGCGGCGCGCGAAAGGTTGAGGAGCGCGGCCGGATTTTCGATTACCTGCGCGAACTCGGCCGCCGGTACCGCCCAGTGACGCAGGCGGGCCTTCCGCCGTTTTCAGCGGGCGCCGTCGGCTATGTCGGTTACGAAACGGTGCGTTTGCTCGAGCGCCTGCCTCCGCGCGTCGAGCCGGATGTGGACCTCGACGACGCGGTCTTCATGTATTTCTCCGACCTCGTCGCTTTCGACCACGTCCAGCACCGCATCCATCTGATCGTGAATGTCCTGACCGAAGAAGGGCGGGGAAGCCTGAAGTCGCAGTACGACGCCGCCGTTCGGCGGCTCGACCTGATGGCACGCCGCCTGGCGCAGCCGCTGCGGCTGCCGCGGATCGCTCGCCCGCGCGGCCCGCTGGCGCCCCGCGCCAACATGCCCCGCGCCGAGTACGAGCGCCGCGTCGCGCGAGCTCAGGAATACATTCGCGCCGGCGACATCTTTCAGGTCGTCCTCTCCCAACGCCTCACCGTGCCCGTCCGTGTCCCACCCTTCGAGGTCTATCGAGCCCTGCGCGTCGTGAACCCGTCCCCGTACATGTACTTCCTGCGCGTCGGTTCGGGGACGGTCCTCGGATCGTCGCCGGAAATGCTGGTGAAGGTGACGGGGCGCGATGTGGAATACCGGCCCATCGCCGGCACGCGCCCTCGCGGCAGGACCGAGGAGGAAGACCGGAGGCTGGAAGAAGAACTCCGTGCCGACGAAAAGGAACGCGCCGAACACATCATGCTCGTGGACCTCGGACGCAACGACATCGGGCGCGTCTGCGAATTTTCCTCCGTGCGGCCGAAGAACGTGATGTTCGTTGAGCGCTACTCGCACGTCATGCACCTGGTCTCCTCCATCCAGGGCCGGCTGCGTCCCGAAGCGGACAGCTACGCCGCGCTCGCCGCCTGCTTCCCGGCCGGCACGCTGACCGGCGCACCCAAAGTCCGCGCCATGGAGATCATCGACGAACTGGAGCCGACGCGGCGAGGGCTCTACGGCGGCTCCGTGCTCTATCTCGATTTCTCCGGCAACCTCAATTCCTGCATCGTCATCCGCACTGTCTTCGTCAAGGACCGCAAGGCCTACCTTCAGGCCGGCGCCGGCATCGTGGCGGACTCAGTCCCCGCGCGCGAGCACGAAGAGTGCATGAACAAGGCGCGCGCCGTCCTCAAGGCCTTTGAAATGGCCGAAAAGGGGCCGTGAGCGGGAACGAAGAAGACTTGAATTCACGCCTGAGGCTGGTGTATCAACGTAGAGGACACTCGCTGGACACGCTGCGCCCCTTCGAGCGGGGGTAATTCAGCGGTAGAATGCCAGCTTCCCAAGCTGGACGTCGCGGGTTCGATCCCCGTCCCCCGCTCCATTCATAGTTCAGCCATGCCATGGTTTGTGTATGCGCTTCGAAGCCGAAAGGACCGCGGCCTGTCCATCGGCATGACCGCAGACGTCCCGCGGCGACTGCGTGAGCCCAACAGTGGCTCCAACCGATCCACTCGTTCCCGAGTTCCCTTTGATCTGATTTACGTCGCGGCCTGCCTGCCGCAGGCAGGGTTCGATCCCCGTCCCCCGCTCCAATCCTTCCGCTATTGAAGTCCTCCGGCAGAATGTGGGCTGCCGCTGCGGCGCCGTTGTGCATTGTGACGTGCGGTTCCGGCTCTCGGCCGTCAGCAGCGAGTTTCGAGCTGTTATCTGAAAGCTGACGGCTGATGGCGAAGGGAGTTTTCGAACCATGGGCCAATCCGCAAGCCGGCAATTCCCAAGTTGAGGTACACTGTCGCGATATTCAGGACAATCTCCCCGATGGAGGCGGGCCATGGCGCGGGGCAAAAGGGCGAAGAAGGTGATGGTCGGCGTGGACCTTGGGGGCACGAGCATGCGGGCACTGGTGGTGGATGCTGACAACAAAATCCTGGCGGTTGAAAAAATCCCCACGAAACGAGACCAGCGGCCGTTTCAACTCATCGCGGACGTGGCGGCGATGATTCTGGACACGGTGGAGTCGGCGGGACTGTCGCGCGACGACCTCGCCGCAGTCAGCATCGGCGCGCCGGCGGCTGTGGACCCGGAGCGTGGCATCGTCCATGAAGCGCCGAACCTGGGATGGAAGAACGTCCCGCTGGGGCCGCGTCTGAAAGCCATCCTTCAGGTTCCGGTGCTGGTTGAAAACGATGTGAACGTGGGGACGGTCGGCGAGTACGCGCTGGGCGCCGGGCGGGGCGTCCGCAGCCTGGTGGGAATTTTCGTGGGGACGGGCATCGGCGGCGGGTTCATCCAGGACGGGAAACTTTACGGCGGCAGCCGCGGGAGCGCGGCGGAAGTGGGCCACGTGGTCATCGAGGTGGACGGGCCGAAATGCGGCTGCGGCAAGCGCGGCTGCGCCGAGGCGCTCGCCAGCCGCACGGCCATGGAGCGCGAAGTCCGCGCCGCCATCAAGAAGGGCGCCAAAAGCATCGTGCTCAAGCTGATGAAGAAACGCAACAAGACGCGCATGACGAGCAGCGTCATCGAGGCCGCGCTCAAGAAAAACGACCCGCTCATGCGCAAGGTGATGAAGCGCGCGCAGTACCGGCTGGGCATCCTGGTGGCGAATGTGGTGAACGTGCTCGACCCGGAAGCGGTGGTTATCGGCGGCGGCATTGCGGAGCGCCTTCGGGAAGATTTCGTGGGTCCCATCCGCGAGACGGCCTATCACTACTTTCTGAACAGCGGCGAGGCGCGGCGCGTCAAGATTGTTCCGGGCTCACTCGGCGATAACGCCGGCCCGCTCGGGGCGGTGGTGCTGGCGCGGCAGCGGCTGGGACTGGGCCACTGAATCCTATGGACGCTTCACTCTGGGGAGGATGCTGATGAAAGGCTTGTCGGTCGTGCTTGCGCTCATTCTCGCGGCGGGGAGCCTGACCGCAGATCCCGTTCCTCGCGCCGCTGAAGACGAAATCCACGCCCTGCTTGAGAAGCAGATCGAGGCCTGGAACCGCGGAGATATCGAAGGTTTCATGGAGACGTACTGGAAGTCGCCGCAGACGGCCTATCTCGGTTCGCGCGGCGTGAATCGCGGCTGGCAGGCTGTCCTCGACCGGTACCGCCGCACGTATCCCGACCGGAAGGCGATGGGGAAAACCACCTTTTCGGACCTTGAGGTCACGATGCTCTCTCCCGAATCCGCGCTGGTCGTGGGGCGTTGGCAGTTGCACCGCGAAGGCGACCAGCCGGGCGGCGTGTTTTCGCTGGTGCTTCGAAAATTTCCAGAAGGATGGCGCATCATCCTCGACCACACCTCCGTCGTCGCGCTGGCCGCCGCGCCCTAGCACGCCTGCCGGAAGACTCCTCGCCCCCTGCGAGGCTCTCGATGCTGGCGATAGTTCCCAGGATATAATACCCGCAACGTTATGGGGGTGGCGTATGGGCCGAACTCTTTGGCTGCTGGTTTTCCTCCTTCCTCTTCATTCATTCGCGCAACAAAAGGAAACCACGACTCCTGAGACCTGCACGGTCGAGGGCGTGGTGCTCAGAGCCGGAACCGACGAACCGCTCCGAAAAGCGTTGGTGATGTTGCTCCGGGTCGAAGGACAACGCCGGCCTTACACGACAACCACCGATTTCTCCGGCCGTTTTCTCTTGAAGGGTTTCGAGCCGGGCCGCTATCGGCTTCGAGCTCACCGAAACGGATACGCATCGCAGTCCTACGGCGCGAAGCGGCCGGGTGACTTGGGAGGAACAACACTGACGCTGCTTGCCGGGCAGACTCTTCGTGACATCACGTTACGTCTGGTCCCCGCCGCAGTGATCGCTGGGCGGGTCGCGGACGAAGACGGTGAGCCGATGGCCGGCGTGCAAGTCGAGATTCTCAGACCTTACTACGAGCGCGGGAAAAGGCAACTGACGCCGTTCGGATGGCGCGAGACCGACGATCGGGGGGAATACCGTGCCCACGGGTTGGCTCCCGGTCGTTATTACCTGCGCGCAACGTACCGGGGTGAAATGAGAATGGGCATGGTCGGCGGATTCGCCTTCTCTCGCGAGGCCGGGGACACTTCGGCCGAGGAAAGTTACGCTCCGACCTACTACCCGGGCACACCGGACTTGTCCATGGCAACACCCGTTGAAGTGCGCGCGGGCGAAGAACTGACGGGGATTGATTTCACGTTGCTGACTACGCGCGCTGTGAGAATTCGCGGCCGCGTGGTGAATTCCATTACCGGCCAGCCGGGACGCGGCGTCAATCTAATGCTGGTGCCCCGGAGTGCGGCCACTCGCGGATTCTCTTATACCAATCAGAGCTTCGTCCAGGACCCCCAGGGCGAATTC